>JBFWRL010000088.1:0-22896 GCA_050248915.1 Candidatus Sericytochromatia bacterium | reverse complement strand
ATCAGAGGGATAGGGCCATTTACTGTACTCACAAAATAATCTGTAGATTCAATCTCTGCTGGTTGAAAATCACAATGCTCAAAATGCGATTTTAAAAGCACATCACAATCCGAATAATCAGGTGTCCGTTCATTTTCATAACTTCTGATTAAACTGGCTCCAACAGAGGTACTGCAGGTGTTCCCTGAGGAACGCGGAAATGTCTGTTCTTGGGGCAGATAACGCTGGGCCACTTCTGGGAGCTCAGAAGCAGAATTGGCCTTTAATGGGGTTGAGCGGGACTGTAAGAACAGATTTCCGCAGCCAAAGAGAAAAAGCAAAGGCAGTCCCCAGAGATATTTTTGATAGGTTTTGAATAAACCTGACGCTCCCAATGTTGAAAATATCAAGGAACAGGAATCCCCAAATCTCGACAGATTTTTTTAGCCAGAAGATCTACAATTTCAGTGTGGCGGGGAACAGTTGAGATTTTGTTTAAGACGCGATTGATAAAAACAGAGTGGGCTCCACCTTCACGCAATAACTCACATTGATGCGCATGAAGATGGCGAATCAAATCTTTGCGCTTCATTCAAAGGGTGACAAGGACTTTTTCTCGAATAACAGAACGTCCGATTAAACCCTGTTCTGCCAAATCACGGTTGGTTTCCAAAATCAGTTGAGCCGCTTCAATCAGATTCGTTCGGGCTTCTTCGATGGTTTTGCCTTGGGCATTGGCACCGGGCAGCTCTTCAATCCAAGCCATAAAATAGCCATCGATTTCTTCAAAGATGCCACTAAAGGTATGTTCCATATGTGCTCCTCAGCTTTAGATCTGTAAATTTATTGTATTACAAAGCGCAAACGAGATTCTAGCATCCGTTGCTGTTTTGGACTTTTCTGGGAATAGACTTAAATATAACCCGGAAAAGAGAAAGCATGATTGAACGCTTAAATTCAGCCACCCTCAGAGCATTTGCACTTTTTAATGATCTTTTCTTATTTAGCCTCTTATTCTCGTTGCTGCCACTGCCTATGGAAAGGCTGCATCGCATTGCTCTAGGTTTGGGCTTGCTTTTATTGCTGGAGGTTTTTGTGGGGAAAACCCCTGGCTCACTCTTGGCTGGGTATCGTATGCAACTTGACTCACGCTCTTGGTTATTAAAAGGGCTGTGGCTGGGCATCTGTTTCTTGAGATACTTGTTGTGTATTGAACTTTTATATGGGGTAGTTTTGGGAGTTCGCTATTCCATGCAAACTTTTTTAGCAAATCTTTTGAATTTAGTCGTGTTTCTAGCTTTACTCATTTTCTGTATAATTTGTGCTTTTTTATTGAGTTGTATGCTGTTTGAATCTTTAGAAAATATGTTAAACATTCAAAGAAAGCAATTTGATTATGCAGAACACGAAGGCCTTTTTCGGAGCTGTTTGCCACTCATCGGCTATATCAGCCTATTTTTTCTCACCCCTCGCTCTTTGGAAGAGCCGCTGCCCCTACTCGGCCCAGATCCCTACACCCACGTCCCCATGAAAGTCAGCGTTGTTAAATCGCATATGGCTACCTTAGAAGCAATGTTGCAAATCTATGCTTCAGATTGGAATGGTGTCTATCCAGAATCACTCAAGACCCTGGAGCAAGAAGCCAAACAGAATAAAAACCCCTATTGGAAAGACATGGTCAATCCCTGGACAGGTAAATCCGGTAGCCAAAACACCTTGGCCAATCACAAAGACCTGTTGCAAGCAGGTATTGAACAGCAGGGTTATGTCAGCTTTGAAGTGCCTGCAACCAGCAAGTACCGTAGATATTTTATCTATGGCTACGACAAACACGGCAAAAAGATCAAAGACAAAGGCCTGGTCTTTGTCTTAAGCAATGCGAGAGACTAAGGCTTCAAAACCGAAGGATGGGTTTGAGATGCCCCATTGATGGCCGCCGCTTGGGCCCCTTTTTCGGAAAACAGGGATTCAAATGCGGTTTTGGCCGCCTGGGGAGAAGGCAACCCCTGCGTCATGGCCTGATAACCCAGCGCAAAGCCATAGACACTTAAAGCAATATCTTGGTGGCTATTGCCATCGCGGGGTTTGTGCGGCGGAGCAAATCGGGGCTTGTCTTTGGCCAGGTTTTGGGCCACTTCAGCCGAGCTACTGGGCGCTTCGATGGCCTGGGAAATGGCTACAATATGTTCAAACGCTTTGTCATGTTGGCCTGTTTGCGCGGCATGTACGGCCTGATCCCAATGGCTGCGAATCTGGTCGGGATCGCCGTTGGCCACCAATTGGTCGTAGGCTTTCATCTGGCCCAGAAAACCGCCATCCCCCAACATTTCATGGCCAATAATCCCGGCCCGCGAAAAGTCCATGGCATTGTCTTGAATATGTTCAAACCCCGCCAGCTGATTGGCGGCTTTAATCCCCAAATCAAAGGCCTTGCGCTGCAGATCACTTTGGGCCAATTTGCCCATGCGCACCCCAGTCTCTAAGGCACAGAGCATGTGCCCGACCTGGTTGGTTTTGGGGCCCCAGAGTGGACTGTCTTGAAAGGCCTGTGTCATGGTAACGTCGCCAGGAAAAAGCGATCCGCCTTCCACTTCGCGAAAATGGGTCAACATCGGCGTCAGAATTTTGCTGGAGAGATAGTGCATCGGCCCCTGTTTGAGGGCCTGCCACTTGCTCTCATTGGAGGGAACCCCACGGGTATAATCCAGCAAAAGCAATAAACGCCCCCCACCGGGAGAGCCCGCTTCTTTGGTATAGGCTTTTTCCACCGCCAAAGGCACGTCTGAGCGGGCCAAAAAATCCAACATGGCCCCCACCGCATCACTTTGGGCCTTGGCCCTGAAGGCCGGATCTTTGTCGAGATAGGCAAAATACGCTTCTTTGGACCCTTGAAAACGGGCCTGAGAGGCAGCGGCCTGTGTGGGGGGTGAGGCTGCCAGACTGAGCATCTTGTGAGGCCCTTGTGTTGGCGGCAGATTCAGACTGAGTTTATCTGCTGCTGGTTTTAAAGGGGGGGCTTGAACCTGGGGTGTGACATCCGGTGTTCCCTGAAGGGGACGCGCCAGAGGCAAGGGGCCCTGTCCCGATTGAATGTTGAGATTTGCCATGGGTGCCACTTTCGCTTGAAATCTAAAAACAGGTCTGAACTTTGTTAATGACTCTGTTAATTATAGTACAAAACGTTCAAAAACCTGTTTGCTCGAAGTTTAAGGCGTGACCACATTTCCCATCTTCACAACCTCAAACTCACTGCCTTTGACCCGTTTGAGGGTATTGAGAGCCGTGTCGTTCCAGCGGCTATCCGGCGCGCCGCTGATAAACCAATTGCTGCCATTGTCGGCCACAATCATGCCGTATTTTTTGAGCGCCCGCAGAATCACCTGGGCCTCGCTCGGATAGGTCGAAAGGTCAAAACTGGCTTTGAGCCGCACGCGCATGCCCATCGGCGGCAGATTGACATCGGTGCGGCTGCTGGCAAAGTGGCGAGCAGGAGCCACATACGCCCGGCGGCTACGGGAGACCGTAAAGCGCAGCGCATGTTTGATCTCACCCTGTTCCACCACTTCGTCGTAGCGCACGAGGCCCGGAAAAATGGGCAGACCGGCGGCATCTGCCGAGGTCCAACCGGCAGGGCGTTGGGCATTGGAATTGAGATCAAAGACCGCGCCAGAGCTGGCGTTATAGCCCCCGTCTGCACGGGGAAAGGCATTAAACAATTCGTAGAGCTTCCAATTGGCTGCATCCACCACCAAAATATGCCGATCCCCTGTGGCGTTAACCCCACCTTCAATCGGTGCATTGGCTGGCACAGGGTAAGGCCCCGGATCACTTTCGTCGCCATAATCGGTGAAAACAATCGGCACAGGCGGGGTCTCGGCTCCGACCACAACATAGGGAATGCCAAAAGGCCCGCCATTCCAATTGGCCCCAAAATCCGGGTGTAAACCTGCCGTCAGACCAATACTGGCAATTAAATTGGCCGAATTGGGATCCACCGGCTCTGTATCTACAGCCTGATTCCAGGCATTGTCAGCGGGAAAGGGCAGACGGCCATTGAGCGAAGCCCCTACCCCTGCGGGGTTGCCTGCTGATGGGGCCGGGGGAACAGGTGTGGAGGTGGCACTGGAGGTTGCGCTGGGGGTGGCACTGGGAAGCGAGCTGGGGGTGGGGGTTTGCAGCGGCGTCGGCGTCGGCAGCGGCGTCGGCAGCGGCGTCGGCTGAGGAGTTGCAGAGGGCACAGTACTGGGCTGGGCTGTTGGCTCTACAGAGGGAGTGACCGACGGAATGACGGTAGGTTCGGTAGAAGGCCCCACACTCGCAGAGGTTGTTGCCACAGGTGTGGGCAAGGGAGAAAGTGAAGGCAGAGGAGTAGAAACCCCACTGGCGCTGGGTAAACTGCTCGGCAGCCCCGAAGGTAAACCACTCGGCAATCCAGAGGGCAAAGGCAGGGGTTTGAGCTTGGAGATCAGCGCCAATTGTTCGGGGGTACAGGCGGTTAAACCACCAAAACTCAGGCAAAGCACAGACAAAAGGGACAAACGAACCAGTGAACGAGAGGACATAACAATATTCTCCTTGGGGTGGTACGGGACTCTTTTCAGGTCTGATGAAATATTCCCACTCGTTTACAATTCGTAACATTTATACACAAATTTTTATATTATTTGCCCCATTGAGCCCAAGCCAAAAGGCCCCTCCAAATTCGGAGAAGCCTTCAAGAGAATAATGCTCAGGCAGGTCAGGCTGTTTCTAAAACCTATTTTGCCATTTGCTGCAATTGCTGAATCACCGCTTTTTCCAAGCTGCTGTCCCACCAGCCCTTTTCGATGGCATCGGAGAGGGCCTTGATCGCAGGGGCAGAGAGGTGGCTGAGTTTGTCGGGGTGATAACTCACAGCCCCTTTGGCATCGGTTTGCATAAAGCCGGTTTGTTGGACAAACTCCATGGCGATATCGTCATCCATGGCTTTGATCATTTTGTCGAGCATGGCTTTTTTCTCGCCTTTGTCGGCCTCGGAAGCTTCGGGGCTGCGCATTTCGTCGGAGACCTTGGCGGCCAGACGGGCGCTTTCGAGATCGGCATTCGAGAAAAAGCTGGTCTGCATACCCGAGAGATAGAGATCTTCCGTCAATTTTTTGCGGGCATCGTCGGGAATCAAAAACGATTCCTGTTTGAGATTGTTGATCATGATTTCGCGGGTTTCACGGGGAATCTGAGACATGACCTTGGCATTGGTCTGCGGTGTCTCGCGGGTATTGTCGACCGCACCTGTGGCTGTCAAATACTGAAAGGTGGCATTGGCATCAGCCTGTTTCAGCAATTCGTTGAATTGTGTCTCAGGCATTTGGGATTTGGCTGCCACCAAAAACTGGCCACTTTCTTGGGGCTCATTGAGCTGGGCCCCGGCTTTGTAGAGGGCGTTGATCATGTCCCTTTCAGAGCCAGAGACAAAGCCCCGATTGAGATTGTTGATCAGGCTCAAAATGGCCTCACTTTTGGCACCGCGCAGGGCGTGTAAGCTAAAGTCGGCTTTGCCACTGCCCGGAGCGACAAAGCCAATTTCTTTCAAAAATTCACGGGTGGCATCGTCATCGGCCATTTTGACCATGCGGTTGAAAGTGCCTGCGTTGTAAGTGTCCATTTCCCCGGCTTTGGGGCTGTCCATATTTTTGTAGGCGTTGCGCAACAATTTGCCTGCCAAGACGTCGTTGCCTTGCTGCATGGTGGCTTTAAAGGTATCTATCTCATCGTCATCAATGCCCAGAATCATGGTCTTGGCTTCAGCAGTGCCAAATTTTTTGGTGTATTCCCCCAGGGCCAGTTTGGAGAGATTGCGGTCAAAATCTTCGAGTTTGCCCAAATGGGATGAGACTTCGCGCACCTCTTTGGCATCAAGTTTATTGTCATTTTTGACCTTAGAGGCCAATAACTGCATAAAATCCTGGTGATTATTGACTGAGAGATTGCCCATAGAAATAAAGCTCCTTGGTGGAAATAAAGGCGAGAGTTCTGACTCATTTACATCATAGCTCAGTTTTTTGCAAACATTCTTAAATTTTTATTATATTCCAGGGCTTTCTAAGAAAGCCCCCGAAAGCAGTGAGCTATAATCAGAGAAGCACATCCCCTGAGGAGTCTCCATGTCCCAATTGCCACCCGCATCCAGCCCCCAACCCCTGAGCACCTGGCTCAGGGCTGCTGGCCTCAAAGCACCGAATCAGCTCTTTTCAAGCCCCAGCAATGGCCTTGCGCCCATGAAACCCATTGTCCCGATTGCGCCACCAGAACCCAGCCCCACTCAGGACAATGTGCAGCAAAGCACAGCCAGCGCCAAAACGGCTTCTCCCTCATTGGACCTCTTTCACAATGGCAAGGCCCTGATTGGGCCAGATACCCGCGTCTTACATATTGGCGACTCACACACCGTGGGCATTTATGGCCGAGAAATGGACAAATTGATGCGTTCGACCGGGGCTCAGGTTGCCACTTATGGCTCTGCGGGCTCCTCTCCTTCCTGGTGGTTACAGGGCACCACCACCCGTTCAGGTTTTTATGGCCGGGGTGAAGACGGCAAAGTCGACAGCCCCGCAGATTGGAAAACCCCTCGCCAAACGCCGAAACTGCCTGACTTGCTCAAAAAACACCAACCTTCTGTCATCGTCATTTCACTCGGGGCCAATTTGATTCAAGCCAATGGCGCCAGCATCGAAAAACAGGTCAAAGATCTGGCCGAAGTCGCCAAAGCCAGCGGGGCCAAAATTCTCTGGGTGGGCCCACCAGATGGGCGCGAGAGCAATAAACCGACCTCGAAACAGGCGGCTCTTTACCAACATTTGCAAAAAGTAGCCACTCAATATGGCACCTTTATTGACTCGCGTCCTCTCACCGAATATCCAGCCAAAGGCGGAGACGGTGTGCATTATTGGGGCAAAGAAGGCAGCCAAACAGCCAAAAGCTGGGCCAATCATGTCTTTGAACAAATCCAGGCCAGCCAGCCTTAAACCACAAACAGCCTTAAAAACGGTCGATTGAAAAGCGACTGCTTAAAAACTGACTTTGTAGCGAAAGCCCATTTTATAATCCAGGCTGCGGGCCGTGTCCAAGGGCCGGATAAAGCTGGTATCTTTGCGGGTGGAGGCTTCGCCATCGAGGCTCAGCCCCTGGGTCAGGTTATAGCGAAAGCCCGCGCCATATTGGTTGGGTTTATTGGTTTCACCGGGTTTAAATTTGGTGGTCAGGCTCAAGCCCTCATAGACCGCATGTTGGGTGCCGACCTCTACCGAACTCCAATTGACACCTTGGCCTTTGGGGCCCGCCACAGGTTTGGTATCGGCTTTGAGCGAATGACCGGGAATCAATTCCATTTCAACCCCGGTGCTGAGATTATCGACTTGAGAAGACTCGGTATTGACCCGGCCTTTGGCATGGACTTTGACTTTGCCCAAATCCACTTGGCCATTGAGGTTGAGTTGGGCTGGCAAAACCGAAGTAGAAGAAGCGGGAGTGCTTGGGACTGTGGGGGTCTTGGTCTTGCCCGGCCCCGTTTTGGGGGCGGCTTTTTTGGGGTCCGCTGCTTTGGCTTCCACCGTATCGACCCCGACGCTCAGGCCCACAGTCGGAGCCACTTGGTAAGTCGCCCGGATCTTGCTGGTGCTGTGCTGCCCCTGGGCATTAAAGCTATTGGTGCCTTGCAATTTTAAGGCCCCCAATTGGGCTGTGGACTGCACATCCATGCCTGTGACCTCTTGTTCTGAGGGGGCACCCGGTACAGCCTGGGCAGGGACACCAGGTGTTGCAGAGGCATCTTTGGACTGGACTTTGGGCGTGGCTTTAAGACTAAACGGCTGGGTTTCAGCAGGACCCGGTTTGCCTTTTTTCTTTTCAGCCTCTTTTTGGCCTGTGGGGGCAGAAGTAGGTTCTGCCACTTGGTTCTGAGCAGGTTTGGCTGGAGCGTCTTTGCGGGGGGGTCCTGAGCCTTGCCGAAGGGCGGTACCTGAGCCTTGCCGAAGAGGGCCTTCCGAAAAAATCGGGGTGGGCGCTTTATAACCGGGGGGCAGACTCGTTTCATCCACCAAAGAGACGATAATGGTTTCGGGGCCTTTGGCCTTTTTTAACTCAGCTTGAATCGTGAGCAAATCTTTGGGATCCAGCCCTGGTGCGGAAGGGATTTTGGCCAAAATCCCCAACTCGCGCGCGCTGAGTTTGTCGTCTTGATTGTAGTCCATGCGGGCCAGGAAACGCTGGGTTTGAGGGGTAAACGACTTAATATCCATCGTAACTGAAAAGCGCTCCTTAAATGTTCAGTGGCCGTTCAAAATCGGACCCACTGTTTGTGTTTATCGCAGATTTGAGTCGGCAACTTGCCTGAAAATCATCTTTGGCCCTGCGTCTGAGAGGCAAATATGTTAACCTGAAAAACGTTCTTGAAGCCATCAAACGCCAGGGGGTTCGAAATGCGACGCAGTTTTGCCAGCGACAATAATGCAGGCTTGCACCCGCAGGCCCTGGCAGCCCTGGCCAATGCCAACCACGACCACGAAATTGGCTATGGCGATGACCCTTACACCCAGGCCGCAGAAGCGGCTTTTGCTGCCGAATTGGGTGAGGTCGCGGTCTTTCCCGTCATGACTGGCACAGCAGCCAATGTCTTGGCCATTGCCGCTCTGTTGAAACCCTTTGAGGCTGTGATCTGCAGCCATTTGGCCCATCTCTGGGTCGATGAATGTGGTGCGCCCGAACGCTTTACCGGCTGTAAATTGATCCCCCTCGATACCCCGGATGGCAAATTGCAGGTGGCCCAAGTGGCCGCGACCCTGGGCGGGCGCGGGGATGAACACCGGGTACAGCCCCGGATGATCTCCATCACCCAGCCCACTGAGGTCGGCACCCTGTATAGCCTACAGGAGATCAAAGATCTGGCAGACTTTGCCCATGCCCAAGGGCTCTATTTGCATGTCGATGGCGCGCGCATTTCCAATGCAGCGGCAGCCCTCAATTGCAGTTTTTATGCCCTGCTGCGAGAAACCGGCGTGGATGTGGTCAGCTTTGGCGGCACCAAAAACGGTCTGCTCAATGCCGAGGCCTTGGTCTTTTTAAATCCCGCTCTGGCCAAAGAGATGCCCTATTTGCGCAAACAGGCCATGCAACTCAATTCCAAAATGCGTTTTATGAGTGCTCAGTGGCTGCCGTTTTTAAAAGAACAACTCTGGCTCAGAAATGCCCAACACGCCAATGCCATGGCCAAAGCCTTGGCCGAAGCGGTCTTTGCCCTGCCAGGCATTTCACCTGCTTGGCCTGTCGAGAGCAACGCCGTCTTTGCCCAAGTGCCCGCAGGCTTGATCGCTCCCCTCAAAAAGGAATTTTATTTTTATGTCTGGGATGAAGCCCGCTCTGTGGTGCGCTGGATGTGTGCTTTTGATACCCAGCCAGAAGATATTCAGGCCTTTCAGGCTGCCATTGTAAAGATTCTCAAATCCCTTGAAAGTGAGCCTCAAACATGAAAACCCTGTATATTTCTCGCCATGGTGAAGCCGTAAACGTTGGTGCACCGGGGGTCTTCAGCGATTTTGAGCGCTACCTGAGTGAGATGGGCAAAGCAAAAATTGAGCGGCAGGCCTTGGGGCTCCAACGTCTGGGCGCGCGCTGGGACAAGATCCTTTCCAGCCCCTTGGTGCGGGCCCGGCAAACAGCCGAATTGCTCAATGCGCCTGTGGGTGCGCCTTTGGAATTTTGTGACGCCCTGGGTGACAGCCCTTCATTGGCCAATGTTCAAAAAATTCTGGCAAATATGTCCGAAAAAAGGATTCTTTTGGTCAGTCACCAGCCTTTTATTGTGCATCTCACAGCCTATTTGTTGAGTGGGCGCCGAGATATCGCTTTTCAATATAATACGGGTACCATGGCTTGTTTGCACTCATTCCAACTGCAAGATGAGCCCAAAGGGGAATTGAACTGGTTTATGTCTTCAGAAACCTTGCAGAGCCTGACGGATCAAACAGCCGAACAGGCCAACTACCAGCCCTATTAGAGGGCAATATCGTCAAAGGAATCACTGTGATTGACGCGGTAATAGAGTTCGCGGTCAATGATTGGCGGGTGGTGATTTTCAAAGAGCTTAAAATGGGTTTGGTACGAACCCGTATAAAAAATATTCTCGAGAATGGTTTTAATGGTATTGGCCTGCCAGCGGCCCCCACGCTTGGTTTGTACACCAGCATGGGTCAGCCCCAGGGCTATTTGCCGCAGTGAGCGGCCCGCCGCCCGTTCACGAAAAATTTTGACCACCACCTTGGCCTCTTCGGGCAGGCATTCGTATTCATTGCTCCGGGCATTGATCTGGTAACCATAGGGGCAGGCCCCGCCATTGTTGCGAGAGAGTTCGGAACGGGTGCGTTCAGTGGGCATCACCCGTACCCGGTGGTGGGGCTTGAGCTGGGGAATACGCGGCAAGATGTCGATAAACAGAGGGGGACAATTTTTGCTCTCGAGAAAAATCTCCTCGCGAATGCTAATAAAGCCCCCTTTGACGAGGCCATCACGGAAAAGCTTGAGAATACTGTAGACATCGTTAAAGCGCCGACCAAGATCCAACATGCTCTCAACCAGCAAAAACTCTCCCGGCTGCAAGGCCTGCAATAGCTGCTTGAGTTCGGGGCGTTCCAAAGGGTTTTTGACCAAAGCCAAATCCACAGACAGGTCTAAAAAAACAAGATCTTTTTGTTTACAATGTGCTTCGAGCAACTTTCGCTTTTGAACAATAATTTTTGTATCTTGATCGTAGAGTTCTGGCGAAATCCAATAATAACCAGCAGCTTTTTGCGTCATGACACCCACCTAGTTTGATTGTGTATAGGGGCACTTATCCGGTGAGAAAGAACAAAACTTGCAGAGAAAAGAGTAAAATCCAGATTAATTTTTTAACAAAGCATTTTTAACACATCCATCTCAATCAAATGCAGTTAAAATCTGGATCTTGCCCCAAAAAAGCGATGAAGAATAAGGATGAATTAATTTAACATAAAGAATAAGTAATTCTATTTTTTGGGGCAAAATTGCATGAATTTTAAGCATGAGCGGGGATTTAACTGACGATGTTATAATTGGCAGTGTTGCCCCAAAGGAGTTGTCTATGATGGATCGCCAAATGGCCCTGAACCTGGCCAAACAGTACATTCCCGATGCCACGCAGCCTCTGCGTCTAAATGACCCCCAATTGCAAAAGTTGCAACTCAGCCCCGAACAATGGGCCAAAATCGACGCCAATGCAGATGCACAGCTCTCCCAAGATGAGTTGGTTGACGCCATTGTGGCCAACCAAGTCAAACTTGATCCCAGCAGCAGCGCCACCCCATCTTCTCAGACCAGTTTGGACTTTGTTGACTCAAATACAGCTCCAGCACGTCCCAAAGGCCCCACCCCGCTGGCCCCCTTTATGGCAGGCCCCCAGGCCCTGGGTATCAGCAAACCCGATCAGGTCTTAACGGTGAATCCCTCCACGGCTTCGGTGGATACCGGCGAACGCAATCTCGACACCTTGGTGGGCAAGGTCAAAACCCCCGATCAGGTGGCTGCTCTGCTCGATGCCGTCAATTATGACACTGAACGCGGCAAAGCCCTGGGCGGCGATGGCCCCTTGGGTGCCATGGCCCCCGAAGACACCCTGAGTAAATTCAGCGGGGTCTGCCGCGATATTCACCAATTGGGGGCCTATGTGCTCAGCCAAAATGGCTACAGTGCCCAGCAGGTGGGGTATGTTGCAGGCCGCACCAGCCATTCCATTCTGGCCTATGCCGAACCTGGCAAAGGCTATGGCATTGTCGAATATGGCCGCAATTATTCGCCCGAAGACATCGCCAAATTGCTGGGCCGCCCTGCCCTTTCGCCGCGTGAGGCCCTGCTGGCCCTGCGCCCAGAGGCCAAGGTGGTCTTTGGCTGGACCCCACCCGAAAAGGGCAAAGATGGCTCGGTCAAAGATATTTATTATACCCTCGGCCACCAGCTCTACCATGAGAGCCTGCGCCTCAAACACCAAGACAGCATCAGCATCGACCAGATTCGCGGCGTAGAGATCGAAAAGACCCTGGGTGAACATTGGAGTATCAAAGCCGGGGTGCGGGGTGACATGCCCGGTGATCCCACCGGCAAAAACGCCAAATATATCGCAGCCGGGTACCAATGGGGCGATTTTGACAATTGGGGCCGCGTCTCGCTCGGCGCACAGCACCGCCCCAACGAAGGCTCCCATGTGGTGGGCCCCAATACCTGGGATGCCAATCCCACCACTTTGTTGGGGGTCAATATCGAAGGCAAGGTCACGCCGTTTAAAGCCAATCTGGGCCAAAACCACCGCACCAGTACCACCGTCCACGGCCAATTGGCAGGGGCCTTTGCGGCCTTCAATGACAAAAAAGAAAGTGACGCGGGCCAGCGTATCAGTGCCGGTTATGGCTATGATTCAGATCTGCTGACGGGGCTGCCCAAAGCCAATTTGCGCCTCTCGCAAAACTTCGAAGGCCGCATTGCTGAGGGCCTGACGTATAAGTCAGAACTCTTTGTGGACAACGATGTCTTCTTGTCTGCCGCCGCTTATGGCATGGGTGGCAAGGGCTTTTACGCCAATATTGGCGCCAATACAACCTTAACGTATACCCAAGGTGGCTTTTCGACCTATCTCGGTGGCCAATACCTCTTTCAGCAGGTCAATAACCTCGAAACGAGTGGTATCAAAACAGGGGTTTCATACCAAACAGGCAAGCTCTCGTTTGCCACCAACGCAGATATGTTCCCCAGCCCTGAAGGCTTTCACCTGCGCACGAATCAGCGCGTGGGCCTGGATGTGACCGACAGTGTCAACCTCTATCTGGGGGCCCAACAGGAGAAGATCTTCAGCGACAAAACGGACTCTTATAGCAACCCCGGCACCATCGGTGTGGGTGGCGGTTTGCAGGTCAAGTTTTAAAGCTGAGCCTGGCCAATGAGCACTGAAGACAGCGGCAATTGGTTTGCCTTCAGGCTCCAACCCCATGTGATTCCCCTTATCGCTCCAAGCACTGGCCCCATTTATGATTGAGGGCACAGTGATCTTCTTTGATAACGGTAGCCTTCCAAGTATCACGTGGCATTTGAGCGCAAAAGGCATTCAGGTCATCACCCATTAAAAGCAAACACCTGCTAAGCTGTTGTCAGAAAGGATTTCGCCCATGTTTCACACCTTGCCCAAAACCCTCTCCACACTGCTCTGCACCAGTCTGTTGCTGGCTGCTTTGGCTCCGCAACCCAGCCAGGCCCTCACACCCCCTGAACCCTTTCCCCGCTCGTTTTTTGTAATGGTCGGCCCGGCAGAAATGACCCAGGCCACGATCTGGGTGCAAACCGCTGCACCGGCACAGGTGCGGGTCTATGTTCAGGCCCAAAACAGCCCCGAAAAAGGCCAATGGAGCCAGAGTTACACCACCACCCCAGAGCATTATTTGAGTGTGCAGGTGCCTCTGACCGGCTTATTGCCCCAAACAGAGTATAAATACCAGGTGGAGATCAATGGGCGAATCGAAGCGATGGGCTTTGGCACCACCTTTCGCACCCAGCCGCTCTGGCGCAACCGCACAGCGCCACCGAATATTCAATTTGCCTTGGGCTCCTGTGTCTACCTCAACGACCCCAGCTCGGATCTGCCCAATTACAACGCCCTGGGTGGCAATTATGAGGTTTTTGAATCGATTCGCAGGGCCCAACCCGACTTTATGCTCTGGATGGGGGACAATATCTATCTGCGCGAGCCGGATTTTTATTCCAAAGAGCGGCTCGAAAGGCGTTATCACCAATTGCGGGCCTTTCCCGAGGCCCGGCCCCTGCTGGCGGCGTTGCCCCATTATGCGATCTGGGACGATCACGATTTTGGCAGCAATGACGCCGACCGCAGCTACCGCATGCGCAGCGAAGTAATGGATCTTTTTAAGCATTATTGGCCCAATCCCAGCAATGGTCAAACAGAACAAGAAGGCATTTATACCCGCTTTGAATGGGGCGATGCCGAATTTTTCTTGACCGACAACCGCTCATTTCGGGCCGCCAACCAACTCCAAGATCCCAACAAATCTTTCTTTGGGGCCGCTCAGTGGCAATGGCTCAAGGAGAGCCTGTCGAGCAGTCCCGCCACGTTTAAATTCATTGTGATTGGCAATCAGGTGCTCAACACCCAGACCCCCAGCGAAAATTTTTACAGCTATAGCCAGGAGTACAGCACCTTTTTAAACTGGCTGGAAAGCAGCAAAATTCCGGGCATTGTCTTGCTCAGCGGCGACCGCCACCACAGCGAATTGCTCAAAAAAGAGCGGCCTGGCAGCTACCCGCTCTACGAATACACGGTCTCACCGCTCACCAGCAAAGCCTTTCCGCCCTTTCCTGCAGAGCAGGTCTTGCCCGAGCGGATACCCGGCTCCTTGGTCGTGGAGCGCAATTTTGGCACGATTCAGATTTCCGGCCCCAGCGGAGAGCGTGTGCTGGAACTCAAAACCCACAATACCCAGGGCAAAATCCTCTGGCAAAAACGCCTCTCACAGAAAGAGCTGCATCCGCCCAACAATACAGTGAAATAGAGAAACCAACCCCCTGCCAAGGGTTCGGCCAGAACTGGATCTGGACAAACGGGCCTGTTAGAATAGAGGCAGAAGAAATCCCACTTTGTGGAAAGCCCCAAACCAAAACCTTGCGAGAAGGAGCACTGCGCTGCCATGAGTTTAGATATCCCCAAATCCACCCCAGCCATTCCCCAACCCGTGGTGAAACCGCTCCCAACCACAGCTCCCGGAGGAACCCCCACCCCAGCAGCCGCAGCACCTGCTCTTGCAACGGCAGCAGCCCCCAGTGAAAGCCTCAGTGTGACACCTTTGGCCGGTTCTGCCGCCCAGGCTCCCCAGATCAATCTGGCCGGCCCCACCCCAGCGTCTGATGAAGCCCGCAAAAACTTTAAAAACACCTTTGGCGACAAAAGTTTTGTCAAAGAGAGTGATCCCAAGCTTAATGCCACTCTCAAGGGGTTTGCAGGCAAGCTCAACGAAGAGATGAAAAAGGCCATTGGCCGCAACCCCCGCGGATTGGACTTTATGCACGCCCTGGAAAAAGCCGCCCAAGGCAAAGCCCTGAGCAAAGATGATATCGGCAGCATTCAACTCTTTTTGGCCAAAGACACCCGCTATGGCAGTGAGTTGGCCACAGCAAAAACCCCCGATGGTCTCGACCGCAAATATGGTGCCCGCACCCATGCAGCCCTCGAGCGTCTGCTCAACAATTTTAAGCCCTCGGATCTGGTGCACGATGAATATTATGCCCGCCTCGATCGCGAAGGGATTCCCTACGCCAAATACAAATAATTCCTCAAAAGCCCTTTGACTTGGCCTGTGCGCTATTTTTGCTGCAATTGCTCCAACAGGGCCTGCAAGCCAAAATTGTATTTTTTGCGGGCGGGATTGGCGACCTTGGAAAATGCACGAAAGTCAATCTGCTCCCAATTGCTCTGGCTGAAATACTGCAAATAGGTGTCAATATTTTGTTTGTCGAGAATCTGCATGCGCAAGCGCATCTCCACCGATTCTTTGGCAAAGTCCTGGCCCTGAAAATAGTCGTAGAGCATCACGGCGGCCCAGGCACCCTGCATAAAATGCCCGCCGACAGTGGCATCGAGCACCCCGGTCTGAACGGCCTGTAGCCCTTCAGCAGTCCAATCCACGCCCCCGGCGACAACATCTTTGCCGGGGGTCAACCCCAGTTCTTTGAGGGCATCGGTGGCCCCCAGGGCCATCGGATCGTTGGCAGCCCAGATGACTTGAATACTGCCGGGAGGAGCCTGTTGCAGCAATTGGCGGGTGCGCAAGCGGGCCTGATCGCGGTTCCAATAAGCGGGAATCATGTCTTGTAAAAGGGTGTCTTTGCGGCCCCGCGCAGCAATGCCCAGGCCTTTGATGCGATCACTGGAGGCATTGGAGAGGTTTTCTCCCGCCAGGCCAATGATCTGAATTTTGGCAAAGGGATTGGCCTGAAAATCGGCCTGTTGCAAGGCCAAGGCGCGATCGAGCAGGCGATTGGCGAGATCAAAACCCGCCTCTTCGTTTTCGGGTAAAAACTCCCCGAGCCAGTATTTAAAGCTCTCACGGGGTTTGCCCACCCGTTTGCGGTCATTTTCATCGAGTCCTGTATCCACAATAAACGAAGGCACACCGGCTTTTTCGGCAATTTCCAAAAATTGCCGCCCGGTCTGTTTAAAGTTCTGGAAAACAAGCCCCTGAACGGGATTCGGCCCAGAAGTGGCCTCTTTGATCTGTTTGAGCGCTGTGGCCGGATCGTCGTGAGCATAATAGACGCGCAAATCCATGCCAAGATCGTTACAGGCTGCCTGGGTAAAATCGCGAAACATCGACCAAAAGGTATCGTCGGCCTCGCGTGGCATAAACAGGGCAATTTCAGGCCGGGTGATCGGATCGGCAGGCCCGGCCCAACCCAGAACACCCAAAAGTCCAAAACCAGCCAGGAGCAGTGTTGCACTGCGGCGGCTCAGCGCATTTAAAAACGCCGGAAGTAAGGGGTAAGATTGGGATTCCGCTTGCATGACAGGTATTATATATTTAATCCAGTTCTCATCCAACTTTACAGGGAGCCTTCATGTCCAAATCGTTTCAGTCCTTTATGGCCGGGCTCTGCTTGGCGGGCCTGTTGGCCTGCAATCCCCAGCAAAAGCCAGCTGGCCAATCCTTGGTCTTGGCCTCCAACCGCGAAGGCAATTGGGAGATCTGCCACCTCAATCTCAATACCCGCGAATTTCAAAATCTCAGCCGCTACCCAGATATCGACAAAAGTCCGGCGGTGGCCCCCGATGGACAGCGGGTGGCCTTTGTTTCCAGCCGCGAAGGCCAAGATGACCTCTATAGTTTGGAATTGGATGGCAGCAATCTCAGTCGCTTGACCCAAGATTTGGCCTGGGAGCGTGACCCAGTTTGGTCACCCGACGGGAGACAATTGATCTTTGTCAGCGACCGCGAGGGCCAAGACGATCTCTACCTGCTGAATGTCAGCAGCCGCGCCAGTCAGCGTCTGAGCAAAGATCCAGCCTCTGAGCGGGAACCGGCTTGGTCCCCCGATGGCAAAAAACTGGCGCTGATCAAACAAAAGGCCCATCAGACCAGCCTGGAACTGCTGACCCTCGAAGGCGGTCAGCGTCAGACGCTGCTCAGTGCATCAGAACTGCGGGCCCCGGCTTGGTCTCCCGATGGCAAAAGTCTGGCCTTTGTGATGCAGGCCGAAAAAAATCCAGAGATTTTTATCCTGAATCTGGAAAGCGGTGAAAAAAAACAACTCACCCGCCACAGCGCCTGGACCGCAGATCCGGCTTGGTCGCCCGACGGCAAAAGTCTGGCTTTCGTCTCCACCCGCGACGGCAATCCTGAGATTTATCAGATTGGGGCCAATGGACAAAACGAAAAGCGCCTAACCGAAAACCCCGCAGCAGAAGCCCATCCAGCCTGGGTGCCTTGATCGGCGCGAGTTTGAAGCAAAGCTATTCCGACCTTTGTCTGAGCCCAGTACAATGAGAGGGGGATCTTCTGACTGCCCGCCAAAAGTGGGACTGCCCCCGGCCTCCGATCACACCGCTCACCCATTTCCGCAGCGAGGCCAACACCGAATAAAGGAACCGCCATGTATTTCGAAAACGTCTCCATCGTTGGGATGGGCTGTGTGGATGCCCCCCATCGTATCAGCTCCGCCAGCATCGAAGAAACATTAAAAGACAATATCCTGCGCTTTGGCATGCGCCCCAATCTGATTGAAGCCCTGACCGGTATCAGCGCCCGCCGCTTCTGGGATCCGGGTGTACAGCCCAGCGATGCTGCCACCATGGCCGCCAGCCAAGCCCTGGAAAACGCAGGTCTTTCTAAAGAGAAACTGGGCGTGGTGATCAGCACCTCCGTGAGCAAAGACTATATCGAACCCTCGGTGGCAGCGCTGGTCCACGGCAATCTGGGTTTGCGCCCAGAATGCCTGAATTTTGACATCGGCAATGCCTGTCTGGCTTTTCTCAATGCCATGACCATTGCGGGCAATATGATCGAACGCAATCAAATTGACTACGCCCTGGTAGTCTGTGGCGAGAGCAGCCGGGACATTGTCGAAAACACCTTGCCCCGCCTGCAAGGCCCTGATGTTGAAGAAGACTATTTCCGGGCCCGTTTTGCAACCTTGACCCTCGGTTCGGGCGGGGTTGCCATGGTCCTGGCCCACTCCCGACTGGCCCCAGACGGCCACCGCTTTTTGGGCGGGGTGAGTTTGGCCGACACCCATCACAGTCGCCTCTGCCTGGGCCAGAACCATGATATGACCACCGATGCCAGCACCCTGTTGATGTCGGGATTAACCTTGGCAGCCAAAACCTACGAACGCGCCAAAGCCGACCAAGACTGGGACAAAAAAGACTTCCGCCAATACATCATGCACCAAGTGGGTGAAGTCCACCTGCGCAAATGTGCTGAGATTTTGGGCGTGCCCCACGAAAAAGTACCCCGGATCTTCCCCGAATTTGGCAATGTCGGCCCGGCCTCAATCCCCGTGACTTTGGCCAAAGTGGCTGAACAGGGTGAGATTCAAGCCGGTGACCGCGTAGCCCTGATGGGCATTGGCAGTGGTATCAACTGCTCGATGATGGAAGTGATTTGGTAATCACATTTCCATCTTGCCCGCAATGGCTTTAAACTCGGCCTCGGTCAAAGCATTGTCTTTGTTGGTATCGATGCGTTTAAAGCGCAAAGCCGCGTGTTTGAGCACCTCTTCGAGGGAGACCTTGCCATCTTTGTTGCTGTCTTGCCTTTTTAAATAGTCGGCCACCGGCTGCCGGGCCTGGCCACGCACAAAGAAAGGCATCAGCTCCAGCACTTCATCGGTGGTAATAAAGCCATCGTTGTTGGTATCGGCTTTTTTAAAGCGCTCACGGCTGATGGTCTGCATCTCCAACAGGGTGACTTTGCCATCGCGGTTGAGGTCGATTTTGCCAAAGTTTTCGCCCCGGGGTTGAGACCAAGCGGGGGCTGTCAGACCGAGGCCAAGAATGAGGGCAAGCGGGAAGATTTTATTCAACATACGGATTCCTTTTGTGGGGTGTTGATCTCATTCTAAACGAAAGTCAGGCCTGAAAACGAACCAAGCTTGATCATGCTTTAAAATAGCTCAAGAATGCCTGCCTTCAGAAAGTAAACCCATGTTCATACCTCTGCCAAAGTATTACAAGCCCCTCTTTTCACAGCTCCTGCTCTGCCTGCTGTTTTTACAAGCCTGCAGTGCAGCAGCGATTTTGCCTTTGCCACCCCTGCCCAGCGGGGTAATACAAAAAGACACGGGCAATAGCTGGGAAATCAGCCCCAGTGGCACGCCCCAAGTAGGCCTGGTATTTTATCCGGGCGGACTCGTCAGCCCCGACGCTTATCTGCCTCTTTTGGCCCCACTGGCCGAAAAAGGGGTCAAGGTGCTGATCACCAAACCCTTTCTCAATCTGGCCGTGTTTGACCCAGAAGCCGCCCTGGCGATTGCCAAAAAAGAGCCCCAGCTCAAATGGTTTTTGGCAGGCCACTCCCTTGGAGGGGCCATGGCGGTTAAAGCTGCCAAAAAAGAGCCGTCACTGTTTGCCGGCTTGGCCCTGCTCGGGGCCTATGCCGACAAAAACGATGCCATGCCAGAACTGAGCTTGCCCGTGCTGTCGATCTCAGCCAGCTTAGACGGTCTCAGCACCCCCACAAAAATCGCAGCAGCCAAGGGTTATTTGCCCGCCAGCACACAGTACCTGGTGATTGAAGGCGGCAACCATGCCCAATTTGGTAATTATGGCCCCCAGCAGGGCGATGGCAAAGCCAGCATCGATGCAGCCAGCCAACAGCAACAAACCCGTGACGCCCTGCTGAAAATGATTTTCCCGGCGCCAAAACCCCAGCCCTGAGTGCCGACTTGAGTACACGCCAGATTCAACGCTGGATTCAACGCCAGATTCAACGCTCTAGCAGCCCCAGGGCAAAGTTGCGTCCAAAGCCGCCTTTGATCGCCATGTGAATCCAGACCATGGCATAGGGCTCCAAATAGCGTGCGCAGCTCAGGGGACCGATATAGCGGCCATCAAAGCCAATTTCGGAGGCCAAGGCCGCCACCGCTTGTCCAGCTTCGGAATCATCGCTGCAAACAGGCATAAATACATGCCGCTCCCCATACTGGGGCTGGGCCATATTTTCGGCCCCAGTGGTATTAAAGGCTTTGACCACTTTTGCTGAGGTCAATTTGGCGAGTTCTTCGGCCCCAGAGGTCTCCGTGCCCAAGGCCAGCCCTGCCAGCATGGGTTTGAGTGGATTGGTGCAGTCCACCAAAATTTTGCCCGCTAAATCCAGGCTTTGCACCGTCTCCGCTGCCGCCGACCAGGGAGTGGCCAAAACGACCAGCTCTGCGTCTTGAACGGCCTCCGCCAAAGTCTGGACCTGGGCCAGCGCTTGGTATTTTTCTGCCTGCGGGTCTCTGACTCCATAGGTCACATCGTGCCCCACCGCCGCAAATTGCTGTCCCAGGGCCTGGCCGACATTCCCAGCTCCAATAATGGCTATTTTCATATTTTTCTCCTTCAAAGATCATGATTTGACTCAATAATACTGCGCAGCTGAGCATTTAACGCTCAAGCGCTGCCAGCACCAAACGGGCGGCAGCTGTGCCGCTGTTCTGTTGCTGACCGGTGATTAAATTGCCATCGGCAATCGCAAAAGGCGTAAAAGCGGGTTTAACCACAAAGGTGGTATTGGCCATTTTGCGGGCTTCGTCTTCAATCCAGAAAGGCTGAATTTTTTTGCCGACAAATTTGTCAGCAAAGGCTTCTTCACTGTTGGCAAAACCCGTCCATTTTTTGCCTTGCACCAGGTATTGACCGTTGGCGAGCTTCGCATCCAAAAGCACCGAAGTGGCATGGCAGACCAAGGCCGTGGGTTTGCCGGTGAGGTAAAACTGGCTAACAAACTGGGCCAGGGGCTTGTTGCCTCTGAAGGTATACATGGGCGATTGGCCGCCGACCAAAAATATGGCGGCATAGTCAGCCGCTTTGACCTCAGACAGTTTGCGCGTATTTTTGAGCAAATCCCGATGCTGGGCGGAATGTTTCCAACCCAAAGAGAGCAGATCATGGGCACTGTAACCGCTGCTGTCTTCGGGATCGGAATAATTGTCAAATTTGATCTCGCCTCCTTCGGGGCTAACAATTTCCACAGCATAGCCACCGTGAGTAAATTCCCAGTAGGGATGGGTCAATTCAGCGGCCCAGACCCCAATCGGCCAACCCGTGGTTTGTGAGACCGCCGGATTAGCGGCGATCATTAAAATTTTACCTTTGCTCGGGGCCTGATCAGCCGCCAGAGTCGGCTGGGCCAAGCTGCCAGCGGTCAACATCAGCCCCATCATCAGGGCCATTTTTTTGACATACTTTTTGAACATTGCCTGTTTTTCCTTTGCTTCTGCTTTTCTTTTAAAAGCCCCATCACAGGGGGGGATTGATCTGGATTGTAGGCAATGAAGGGGCTATAATGAAACAATCACAACTCAGAATTCCATTTTTGGGATAATCCAATAAAGCGAGCAGGCCCTCTCCATGTCTTTGAATCTCAACGACCTGGCCATTTTTATCGAAGTGGCTGAAAAAGGCAGTTTTATCCAGGCCGCCCAGGCCCTGGGTCTGCCCAAAACCACGGTCAGCCGCCGAATTGCCGCCCTGGAAGCGGCCTTGGGCTTTGGGCTGTTTTACCGCACCACTCGGCAGGTCAAACTCAGTCCCGATGGTGAAAAATATCTGTTGGCCTGTGCCCCGGCCCTCAAAAGTTTGGAATCTGCCCATCAGCAATTGCAATCCGAAAAAAACGAGGCGCGGGGGCGTTTGCGTCTGGTCAGCTCATTTGTGATTGGCAATGACCTCTTGAGCCCTGTTTTAAGTGGTTTTCACAGCAGCTATCCAGACATCCAACTCGAAGTTTTGCTCGAAAACCGCTATTTGGATTTGCTCAAAGAAGAAATTGATCTGGCTCTGCGGGTGGGCCCCCTGCCCGATTCCAGCTTTTTGGCCCGCAAAATTGCGGTGTTTAAATACCAGCTCTGCGCCAGTCCGGCATATGTGAAACAGGCTGGCCAACCGCTGAGCCCCGAAGATCTGCTTTACCACCGCTGTCTCTTGACCAGCTCTTCCAGACAAGCCGTGAACTGGCATTTTGAAACGGCTGAAGGCGAGCAGCGCAAAGTGCTCTTAACCAGTCATTTTCGCTGTAATCACCTGGCTCTCTGCCTAAAATTGGCCCAAGCGGGTCTGGGCATTGCCCTGCTGCCGGATTTTATGGCCCGGCCCCAGCTGCAGAGCGGGGAGCTGATCCCGCTGCTTGAAAACTGGACCTGTCAGCCCCGCAGTTTGTATGCGGTTTATCCCCCCCAACGACAGACCCCGCTGCCTGTGCGTTTGTTTTTGGACTATCTCAGCCAGCATTTGCCCGAAGGTCTGCTGGCTTAAGCCGATTCAAAGCAATACCTATTTGCAAATTTTGTGGGATTATCCAAGATAAACATCTATAATAAGGGAATGAGACAAAAAACAAAGGCAATACAGCGTTTTAAATCTGGGCTCATTTGCAGCTTGTCTGCCTGCCTGGGTGTCTACCTTTGGGGCTGCCAAGCGGTTCCTGGCTCTCCCGCCAATCCCCTTTCGGCATTGGTTAATCGCGCCATGGGTCTTGTGTCTCCGGCAGAAGAAATTGAGCTCTATGAAATGCCCGTTACCCTCCAATTTCATCTCGATGCGGAGGGCAATGGTTATCTTTCTAGCAGCTCTTCAATAACCCAAGCAAAGGCATTTGTGCTCCAGAATTACCGTTACCAGCC
>JBFWRL010000087.1:0-23319 GCA_050248915.1 Candidatus Sericytochromatia bacterium | reverse complement strand
ATATACCCCGAATCTAGCAACCACCACTACACCACCGCCATAGAAATTAAAGCAACACCTTCTTTGTATAAAAACAGAGCCATTATTGGCTATGCAAGAGATACGTTGTATCCCACCCCCGCCCTGATACGCCTCGATTTACTCACCGGCCAATAGATTTGGAAAGCTGAATCTGATGGAGTACGCAACAACTGGGGTAATATCCGCACTTCTCCTGTGTTGTACAAACAATATTTGATCTATGCGGAGCCTTACTCCAACGATGTTGCTGCCATTGACGCTGAAACAGGCAAGGCCCTGGGAACCACTTCTGTTGGTGTGCCAATGCTGCCACAATGGGCTTCACCGGCTTTGAGTGGTGCCACCGTGATTATTCCGCGCCATGATGGTGGTTTGTATAGCATCGATGCAGAAAAGGGTGAACCGGGTTGGTCGTTTTATATCGGAGAACCCAAATTGGCAGGAGCCAAATTCCCTGAAGGCATCACCACGGGGGGCGGAGCAACTTATTCCCACCCCACAATCGGCGATGCTGTCTTCAGCTCACCAGCCATTTCTAAACAGGGATATATTTTGGTTGCAGCAGGGGGCTATCTCTACTGTATTGGCGATAAAAACTGGTAATCGAGACGGCAATAAAAAAGCCCCGCCAGTGCGGGGCTTTTGACTAAATTTAGTTATTTCTTTTCGCTGGCGTAGGTTCCGGCCACGCCGCCGATCAGACCGCCGAGGGCACCAATGGCAGCCCCCGTAGCAGCGCCGTTTAAACTGCGTCCAATGGCTCCCAGTGCAGCAGCACCAGTCACGGCACCTGTAGCAGCACCCAACAGAGCCCCTTTCCAAGGGCTGTCTGTCACCTGCGAGGTAACTGCTCCAGCAATGGCACCGCTCACACCTGCTGCGGCAGCCCCTGTTCCAGCGATATACATCGAGAGCAATTTTTCAACGCCCCCCCCAGAAGCGGCCATATATGCCAAGCCAGGCAAGCTTCCTGCACCAGCAGCAATCAAGCCACCGCGCAGAGCACCATTGATGGGACTTTTTTTGAGTTCGAGGCTGTCCCCTTTGAGTTCATTCAAAGAGGCATTGGCTGGGGTGGTCTCTGCTTTTTTGGGGGGAGCCACAGGGGTGGTTGAATTTAAAACAACAGGGGTGGCATTGACGGTATTGATATTCATTTTTAAAAACTCCTCTATTTAACAAACACTTGAATTTGATAGTTAACTTATCTGCACTTTGGGCAAAATCATTCTTATCTATCAGATAACTAAAGGTAAAGGAATGGTTAATTTTAACAAAAAATGGGTTTTGCATGGATTTGATGCGGGTGCGTCATGAGGTGCCAATTTTCTCAAGTGGGCTCACAGAAGCACAGCCCCATGTTAAGATTTAATGCCATGAATCAAACTATTTTTGCTCAAAACCGCGCTCTGCTAAAACAGTTTCATCCGACAACTATCGCGCATTTAACAGCCGATTGCCCATATTTTTTGCAAGAGTCTCAAGGCAAGTTTGTCCTCAATAAAGTCCATCAACGTTGGGAGATGAATGAGGTGTTTGTCGCACCGAGCATAGAAAAGTGGGGATATCTGATCTATGGTCTGGGCACAGGCAAATTTTTAAATGACTTATTGAAATTTAAAGCACCTAAAATTCCAGTTTTGGTCATTGATTCGATGCCCGATGTGGCCACCTTGTGTCTGCAAAATTTTGATTTCGAAGCGGTATTAAGCCACCCCGACGTGACCTACCTACTCAACCAGCCCGCCCAATTGCCTGCGCCTCTACACCACTATCTCAGCAGCAAGCGGGATTTACTGGAGGTCCACTGGCAGGCGATTCCCTGGGTGGCAAAAGTGGCCCAAGATCGAGATGATTTATTTTTTCTGAATGTTTATAGGCAATACCAAGCCTATCTGGCTCAAGCCCCCTTAGACGCCCAAAACGCCTTGGCGCAATTTTATGCAAAATTGGCTGCTCCCATGCAAAAAGTCTACCTCAGCCACCCCTTGAGTTGCAAAAGCGGCTGTGCAGATTGCTGCAAAAAGGGGAATGGCTTTGATCTCTTGATTCGGCCATTGGAATGGGCCCTGATGTTTAAGCAGATCCGTCAGGATTTAAATGTCGAGGAACAAAAAACCTTGCTTTCAGACATTGTCTTGTATTTGATAAAAAATGCCACTTACCTTGAAAAAACCCTGCATTATTTTAATCAACATCTCGATCAGCTGCAAACTGAAGCTGGCAATCAGGCCTATTACCAACTCACGCAGTCCTTGCGCAGCGATCCTTGCCCCTTTTTAACAGAAGCTGAGCATTGTGGTATTTATGCACATCGCCCCTTGAGTTGCCGCACCTTTGGCAATAGTTTCTTTGCCCCCAAACAAGCTTACACTTGCATCAAAGATCGCGCACTGATGGAACGAATTATCCTCGATGAAAAACAACCACATCAGCTTTTGGATGGCTTGGCTATTATGTCCGAAATGCAAGCCATACACACGTATTATCCCTATGGACACGTCATGTATGCCTGGCTGTTTACCCATTTAGACCCGGAAAACCAAAACTGGATTTCAGACATTCGCCTGGATTACCACCAATTTCAACGCCTTGTGGACAATCCGACCCTGTTTCAAACCCAGCTTCTGGGCCTAAAAAATTGGGCAAAAAGTCTGGCATAAACAAAGAGGGAAGACCCAAATAGCGTTTTGGGAAATTGTGAAAAAATCCCTAATTCTTGATTTTGTAACCCGTTTTAAACAGGATCCAAACGGTGAACAGGCAAAGGGTCAGAAAGACCGAAATCATGGTCAAACTCAGAGTTACACCCACATCTGAAACCCCATAAAAACTCCAGCGGAAGCCACTGACAAGGTAAACAATGGGATTGAACAGGGTCAGCTTTTGCCAAAAAGGGGGCAACATATGGATCGAATAAAAACTGCCCCCCAAAAAAGTCAGGGGTGTAATGATCATCATGGGGATAATTTGCAATTTTTCGAATCCATCAGCCCAAATCCCAATAATAAAGCCAAATAGACTAAAGGTCAGGGAGGTTAAAATCAAAAAGACGGCCATCCAGATAGGATGTAAAATGGTGAAATCGACAAAGAGGCGGGCTGTGGCCAAGATTATCGCCCCCAGGATAATCGATTTGGTGGCAGCGGCACCGACATACCCTGTGACAATTTCAAGGGCTGAAACCGGCGCAGACAATACCTCGTAAATGGTGC
This sequence comes from Candidatus Sericytochromatia bacterium, assembly GCA_050248915.1. Lineage (GTDB taxonomy): Bacteria > Cyanobacteriota > Sericytochromatia > UBA7694 > UBA7694. Next base: position 20,083 of record JBFWRL010000087.1, on the reverse strand, counting down.
CCGAATATTTTGGCATATAAATCCCAAATGAGGCATTGGAGATACTTTCGGTTAAAACGGAGAGCATGATCAATCCAGGAACAATATAGGCCCCATAACTGGTGCCATCAATTTCTGTCATGCGAGATCCAATGGCTGAGCCAAAGACAATAAAATAGAGTGAAGTAGAGATCACCGGCGAGGCAATGCTCTGAAAAAGGGTGCGAAAAAAACGCGCCAATTCAAATTGGTAAATCGCCCGAATGGCATAGATATTCACTTATTTTCTCCAATCAGTCGCACAAAAATATCTTCCAGTGAACTCTCACTGGTGTGCAAATCTTTAAAGTCGATATCCAACTCTCCCAATTGTCTGAGCAAGGCGGGAATCCCCGTGTGTTCAGCTTGGGTATCAAAGGTATAGATCAATTGGCTTTGGTCTTCTGACAGCGTGAGCTGAAACCCCTGCAGGGATTCAGGCAGCGTTTGCAAAGGGGCTTGTAAATGAATCGCCAATTGTTTTTTGCCCAATTTTTTCATCAGGGTCTTTTTGTCTTCAACCAAAATGATTTCACCTTTGTTGATAACCCCAATCCGATCAGCCATTTCTTCGGCCTCTTCGATATAATGGGTGGTCAGGATAATCGTCACGCCTTGTTCACGCAAGCGGCGCACCATCTCCCACATTTCCCGCCGCAATTCAACATCAACCCCGGCGGTGGGCTCATCGAGAAAAAGAATGTCTGGCTCATGAGAGAGCGCTTTGGCAATCATCACTCGGCGCTTCATACCCCCGGAGAGGGTCATGATTTTGCTGTCTTTTTTCTCCCAAAGGGAGAGGTCTTTTAACACTTTTTCCAAGTAAGAGGGGTTAGGGGACTTGCCAAACAAGCCCCGGCTGAATTGAACGGTGGCCCACACGGTTTCAAAGATATCACTGGTCAATTCTTGAGGAACCAGACCAATTTTCGCACGGGCCATGCGGTAATCTTTAACAATATCAAACTGATCCGCTTTGATGCTTCCATCACTGGGATTGACGATGCCACAAATGATGCTGATCAGGGTGGTTTTGCCCGCCCCATTGGGACCAAGCAGGGCAAAAATTTCACCCCGGTGAATCTCAAGGTCGATCTTCTTTAAGGCCTGAAAGCCCGATTTATAAACCTTGGTAAGCCCTTTCACAGAGATAATTGATTCGGGAGTATTTCCTGACATACACGGGTTCACTGCTTTCATGAGGGTATATACAGACATACGGATTGTATGTAAATTGTACAACCTTTGTTACAGAAATGCCCAGGACTTGAGGATAATTTGTTTGATGGTTATAGTGATAAAAAATGATCACAGGAAATCTCCATGAAAAAAATTAACCTCCTCCTTTTGCCTAAGTCCATGTTTAGCATCCCATTTTTTGCAACGTTGATCTTGATTGGAACCCAGCTGCCCTTAACCCCGGCCAATTCGGTTGAACACCACATGAATCATTCCCAAACCCCTACCCAGGTGGCCCATCCGGCGGCCCCCAATTTAAATCCCGCCCAGGGCAGTGAAATTGGCAGCAGTTATGAAGCCTTTCTAAGCCCCCATCAGGAGCCGGATGAAGAGGCAAACACCCCAGAAATGACCCCCAAAGAGTTTAAATCCACCGCTCCATCTTTGGCCCGCAAAGACCGTAAATCGCGCGGACACGGGATTTTGCGTTTTAGCAAAGATCTGAGCCGGGCCTTTGTCGATGTCAAATTGGAAAACGTCGATCCAGACCAAGTGGTGATGTTCCATATTCACTGTGGCAAACCAGACATGCTCGGTCCGATCATTGTCGATTTTGGCGTACAAGGCAGTTTTAAACAGCATTTTAAAAATGGCCTCTTTTCTCTACAAGTCAGCAACGAAGACATCAATCAAACAGCCCACAGTGGTCACAGCATTGTCAGTGCCTTTACCTCTGGTTGCCCGATTGTGCCCGAGCAGCCTCTGCTGGGCAAGGTCAAAACGGTGGCAGGCATGGAACACATTGCCCGCCGCAGTGAGCTTTACTTTAATTTACACACCAAAGGCCAAACCTTTTATGGCGATATCCGTGGGCAACTCCACCCTTTGAAACCTTAATTTGGGTGCAACCAGCGTTGGAGTTCAACCATGCCCGCTTCTGTTGAGATCAGGGGCTCATACCCCAAATCACGGCGGGCGGCAGAAATATCAAACCAATGGGCCGTAGAAAACTGGCTGACCATAAAGCGGGTCAAGGGCGGTTCTCCTGGCAAATGAAAGGCCCTGTAAACAGATTCCAGAGCAGAACCAGCCAAATGGGCCACCCGAACGGGGATCCGACGGGTGACCGGTGGCAGATCTGCGGCCGCCAAAATCCGGTTGATAAAATGAGAAACTGTTTCGGGTTGATCTTGGGTAATAAAATAGGCCTTGCCTGCAATGGGGGCACCGGGTTCAAGTTTGGCCAACGCCAACAAATGTGCGGTGGCTGAATTTTCGACATAGACCGTATCAACTTTGGGGTCGCGCTGCCCCACCAAGCGCAAGCGACCCGCTTTGGCGCGGGCCACCAGTCGGGGCACAAAATGGGGATCCCCAGGCCCCCAGATGATATGGGGTCGCAGCGAAACCGTGGCCAAGGTTTCACTGTTTGCCTGTAGGACCATTTTCTCTGCCAATGCCTTGGTTTGCGGATAAAAAGCGTCAAAATGGCTGGGGTAGGGAATACTTTCATCGACCCCTTCGAGGTCTTTACCATTGTGTACCACGCTGGGTGAACTGGTATACACCAATTTGGAAATACCGGCTTGCTGGCATGCCGAAATCACGTTTTCGGTGCCACGCACATTGGCACTGTGAAATGACTCATAGCTGCCCCAAATGCCCGCCTTGGCAGCAACATGGATCACGGCTTGGCAATCTTTCAGGGCAGAAACCAAACGATTGGGCGCATCGAGGTCGCCCTGCCGGTGTTCGACACCCAATTCCGCCAATTCGGGGTAAGCCCCTCGGGAATAACTGACCACCTGATGGCCTTGGGCGATCAATTGCCGAACAATGGCTTGGCCTAAAAACCCCCCACCCCCGGTGACAAAGACCTTCATTTTAAGGTTCCCTTCGCCAATTTTTCGGAAGCCCAGGGAGCCAGTTTTTCGCGAAAAATCTTGGAGTTGTGACGAATATCAACGGGCAAAGCCGGATGAATCAAGAATTGCCGAATGCTGCGAGTGTGGGCATATTTTTGAGCCAAGTCTTGTAATTCAAGGATGATTTGAGCCACTGCTTGAGTTGGATTTTTTTCGAGTTCAACGCAGATCACTGGCTGGAGTTGACCTGGTTCACCGACCCCAACCAAGGCCGTGCGATAGACGGCAGGGTGCGTATTAAAAATTGCTTCACAGGGTAGGGTGTAAAGCGTGCCTTCAGGGGTAATTACGCGGTGAGACTTGCGGCCACAGAACCAAATCCGGCCTTGCTCGTCGCAATAACCCAAATCGCCCATCCGGTGGCGTATGTGGCCATCACTGTCAACAATTTTGGCCAAATCAGTTGAGGCCTGGCGGTTAAAATAAGCGGTGGTCACATTATCGCCTTTGACAACAATTTCCCCCAATTCTCCTACAGGCAAAGCCAGGGAGTCATCCCATTCTGAAATCGGTGTATCGGTAATGGGGATAATCACCACTTCAACCCCATTTACGGCTTTACCAATACAGACTCCTTTGCCCTCACGGGTTAAAAGCTGAGTTTCGCTCAGAATTTCGCGGCTGCTAATGCTGGCCACAGGCAGACATTCAGTGGCCCCATAAGGCGTATAAATTTGGGCATCAGCCGTTAACAGAGACTGCATGCGTTCAAGGGTCTGCCAGGGAACAGGTGCGCCAGCAGAGAGCACTCTGCGCAACGAGGGCAATCGAATCTGTTTTGCCTGGCCAGCGCGGCTAATGCGATTGAGCAATGCGGGAGAGCCGAACATATGGGTAACCTGAAAGCGTTCAATCGCATCAAAAATATACTCAGGGTTGACCAATGCCGGTTTGGTGGGATCCATCCAGGGTATCACCGAGGTCATGCCCAAAGCGGGATCAAACAAGGCAAAAGGCGGGAACGTGGCCAAATCAACCTCTCCGGGTTGAACCTGATAAGTTTCGCGTATTCGCTCAATTTGGGCCAGAAATTGCCGATGCTGGTAAACCACGCCTTTGGGAACGCCCGTGCTGCCGCTGGTAAAGAGGATCGCAGCCAGATCTTCAGGGCGGGTATCAGCCACGCCTGATAAGGGCGATTTTTGGCCAAAGCGACGCAGGTCATTTAAAGTAGAACCGCCCCAAAAGAGTTTGGGACCCACTGTCAGATTGATTTTGACTGTGTCTTTGCCCCAGCCCAAAATTTTACGTGCCATATGGGCCTTGGTCACCCCCACAAATGCCACCGGCTCGGCCTCTTGCAAACAGGTTTTAAGGTTGTCGAGACCCATACCAGGATCAATCAAAACGGGCACAATCCCGGATTTTAACATGGCAAACATCAGGGCAAAGAATTCCAGACTGGGAGGCACCATCAAGACGGTGCGCATCCCGCGCACAATCCCTCTATTTTTGAGACCTGCAGCCAGCACCTCAGTCTCTTTGACCAGGGTCTCAAAGCTGTAGTGGGTATAAGACAAATGGCCCTTTCGGTCGGGTTTTTGTGCCAGAATAATTGCCGTGGCCTGCGGCTGGGCTTGGTAAGAGGCATAGAGAGCCGCAGCAATATTGGCGGGTTCTGAAAGTACAGCGGTCATTGTGATAGTGTCATGAATGGACGGGTTCGGGGGCCTTTTGCCCCATAAAAGCTTGCACCAATGGCACAATTTCCTGTGCCTTGTCTTCAAGCACATAGTGCCCAGCCTGTGCAAAGCGGTGAACCTCGGCTTGGGGCAATTTGTCTTCAAATACTTTGAGAAAATCGCCGTCAAAGACAAAGTCTTTCAGCCCCCAGCAAATCAAGGTGGGTAAATGGCGAAAGCGTTCGAGATTGTCTTCGACTTCCGAGACCAGAGTAAAAGCTGGGTCCTCCGGGTGCAAGGGAATATCCTGCACAAAGCGCAAAGTCGCAATGCGATTCGCTTTAGAATTATAAGGGGATTGATAGAGTTTGCGCAGTTTGGCTGACATGGGATGTTCGGTACAGCCCACCCAAGACGCCGCAACGCTGAAGGCATTGAGGTTTTCGATCAACCATGCACCCAATCGGGTTTGACGGCCCAAGGCCAATTGCCAGGGAATTTGCCGTTTGGAACTGGGCAAATGAAAAGCCGCCGTATTAAAAATCACCAGACGTTTAACAGCCGCCATGTGGCGCAGTGCCCAGCCCAGACCAATTAACCCCCCCCAATCATGCACAACCAGGGTCACATTTTTGTCCACCCCCAGGTGATTCAAAAGGGCCTCTAAATCATCGATACGGCTGCGGAGGGTGTAATTGTAGCGGCTGTCATCGGGTTTGTCCGAAAAACCACAGCCCATATGGTCAGGCACAATGCAGCGATAATCGGGACTCAAGGCCTTGACCAGATTGCGGTAATAGACTGACCAGGTGGGATTGCCGTGGACCATGACCACCGGGTCACCTTGGCCCTGATCGAGATAGTGGTATTTGAGGCCGTTGCGATCAAAATAATGGCCATGGTAGAGAGAAATGGGTTCAGACATCAAAAATACTCCGAATAATCAAACTGTTCCAACACCTGCTCAAAGACCTTATAACTCTTCTGATTTTCGAGCACAAAAATAATTTTGCGCAGGTGGTTGTCGGGAGAACTGACGCTGCGGGCCAATTCATCGATTAAAATTTCGGCAGATTTATCCAAGGGAAATTTGCCGATACCCGTGCCGATTGCGGGAATGGCCAAACTTTCGAGGCCCTGTTCCTGGGCTTCTTCGAGAATCGAACGCATGGTTTTGCGGATTTTTTTGGCCCCATTGGTGCTGGTGGTTTCTACGCTGAGGGTATTGAGTACATTTTTGGCTCTGAGAAAATGGGCTTGGGTCGTGACCACCGCTTTGTCGCGATTTTGCCCTGTAAACAATGTTGCCTCCAGGTCTTCAGCACAGCTTAAACCCTGAGCTTGGGAGTTTTCAATCTGGGATAGCGCTTTGCCCGTGACATTGATCAGTCCATCGACTTCACAGGCTTTAATGTCCCCTTGCAGCAAACGCACGACGGCAGGGCCGATTTTCCGCTCTTTCACGGCTGCAGTGTTCCTTGTAAATTCAAAATCATAAGTGGCTTCTTCAAAAATCAATGAGTTCTATTGTACACCCATTTCACTTGAGCAAGCGGAAAACCAACCTCTTTACCAGTGAAGGGGATATGTTATAGTGTGTGTACCTTTTTCTGGTCTGGCCCCGTTTAAAAGCGCCTTTTGAATAAACAGGCCCGGCCAAAAAAGAAAATAGGGGGGAAATTATGAGTACCGGTCAACTGCGTTTGGATCCGGAGCATCAGCGCGGCAGCAGCGGTGTCCGCAAAAAAACCCGTCGTTCGCGGGGCCGCATGAGTATTTTGGCCTGCACATCAGGCAGTGGTTTTGCTGACCGCCTGGTCAAACATCTCGACGATTTGCTCAATGAGCAATACGGCCATCAGCGCTGGGAAGACACCTGTCGGCGCTCGGCCAAAGAGATCTTCTTTTCCAATCACGAAGTCAAAACTGTGATCACCGAAAATATACGCGGAGATGATGTCTATATTGTGCAGTGTATGGACGACCCACTCACCCGTGATCTCACAGATTCGGATCAGCGCCGCAGTATTAACGACAATTTAATGGCCCTTTGCACAGCCATCGACGCGGCTTATAACGCTGACGCCCAAACAATTACCGTAATCATTCCCCAATACCCCTACGCCCGCCAAGAGCGCAAAAAAGAGCGGGAATCCATTACGGCTCGGCAAATTGCCATGTTTTTGGAAGCCTCTGGGGCCGATCGGGTGATCACCCTGGACATTCATGCTGAACCCGTGGAAGGCTTTTTTAGATCTGCCCATTTTGAGAATATTCATGCCTCTGGTCCGATCACCAAACACATCAAACAACATTATGACTTGAGTAATCTCACGTTGGTAGCCCCAGATGTAGGCAGTGTGCAACGGGCCCGTCACTATTCACTCACCCTTGGCACTGATCTGGCCATTGTTGATAAACAGCGGGATTATTCACGCCCCAGCAGCATCGAAAGTGTGAGACTGATTGGCAGTGTCACAGATCGCAATGTCTTGATCATCGACGATATGATTGCCACGGGGGGCACCATTATCAACGCCACAAAATTGCTCAAAGAAAACGGGGCACAAGATATTTACTTGGCTTGCAGCATGCCCTATTTTAATGGGGCAGCCGTTGAAAAACTGGACAAAGCAGTGCGTGAAGGGTATATCAAAAAGGTGATTGGCACCGATGCCGTTTTTCATGGGGAAGACTTCTTAAAAGAAAACCCCTGGTATGATGAAGTCTCTGTCGCCAAACTCTTTGCCGATGTGGTGTTTCGCATCAACCAACGCGAATCGGTCAGTGAATTGCTGAAGTAAACGCTTGCCAGAGCTTATTTGCCCTCTTTTTTGTTCGCCATTTGTTTGATCGCTTTGGAGGTTTTTACAATTCTGACCACATTGAGAACATCACTCATGGCGCGGATCTTCTGAATAATCCCCTGTAGCTGTTTGATATCTGTGACCTCTACAACCAGATCAATGGTAGCAGTTTTGTCTTTGTGGGTGGCCACATTGGCAGCAAGGATGTTGATCTTGCTGTCTGACATGCGTGCCACGACATCTTTAAGCAGGCCCCGGCGGTCGATGGTGTAGATCTGCAATTCAACCGGATAAAAGCTTTTTTCGACCTCTCCCCAACTCGCAGGCAAGAAGCGCTTGGGGTTGACCTGCCCCAAATTAGAACATTCTTTGGAGTGCACGGCCACACCTTTGGTACGGGTGACCACCCCGACAATGGGCTCACCGGGAACAGGCAAACAGCAATGGGGAAAGAAGACCAGAACGCCCGCCTCGCCACCAATCAAAATACCTTTGCCTTTGACCTCGCGCCGCCGCTGTTCAGGGGAAACCGTCTGACCAATGATCATTTTATCGAGCACATCAGGATTGAGTGGCCCGGTTTTAATCCGGTTGAGCAATTGTTTGGGGGTGATTTCACCATAACCCACTGTGGCAATAAGGTCTTCAACACTGTTGCGGTTGAATTTTTGCGCCATTTCTTCAAAGGTTTTAGAGCGAATATAGTGTTCGTAATTCTCTTTGCCAAATTCGGCTTCGAGTAGTTCTTTACCCCGTTTGAGACTGTCTTCGCGGCGCTCTTTTTTGAACCATTTGCGGATGTTGTTTTTGGCCTGATTGGAGACAACAAAATTGATCCAGTCTAAGCTCGGCTGGCCATTTTTAGACGTCATGATCTCTACCTGCGCCCCGTTTTCGAGCGGGGTGGGCAAAGAGATCATGCGGCCATTCATTTTGGCCCCGACGCAGCTATTGCCCACATGGGTGTGAATCCGGTAGGCAAAGTCGATCGCCGTTGAACCCTTGGGCAAAACATGCACATCACCGCGCGGGGTAAAGATATAGATGTCTTCCTCAAAGAGATCACTTTTGACATTGGACATAAACTCTTCTGCGTCTTTGAGGTCTTTTTGCCAATCAATCAATTGGCGCAGCCAAGTCAATTGCAGATCGTTTTTGTTGCGTTTGGGCTGATTACCACCCTGTTTGTATTTCCAATGGGCAGCGATCCCGAAATCGGCGATGCGGTCCATGTCAAAGGTGCGAATTTGAACCTCAAGCGGATGCCCAGTCTCGCTGATCACCGTGGTGTGCAGAGACTGGTACATATTCTGCTTGGGCATGGCGATATAGTCTTTAAAGCGGCCGGGTATCGGCTTCCAAATGGAGTGAACCATACCCAAGACTGAATAACAATCCGCTTCGCTGTCAACCAAAACACGGATGCCAAAATAATCGTAGATATCTTTGAAATCTTTTTGTTTTTTGGATATTTTATTATAAATACTGTAAAAATTTTTGGGTCTGCCAAAAATTTGAACTTTTTTGGTTCTTTTTTTTCCGTCTTCGTCCGGACGCGGTTCACCGTCGATGAAGAACTCGGTATCTTCATCGAGCAAGGCCTCTTTGAGCTGAACCAAAGTTCGGCTCATAACCTCTTCGCGTTCGACGCGCTTTTGGGCAATATACTGGGCTATGCTCCAATAATAATCGGGATAGAGGTAACGCAGACAGAGGTCTTCCAGCTCCCATTTGAGACGACCAATCCCCAATCTGTGGGCCAACGGAGCAAAGATATCCAGGGTCTCTTGGGCAATTTTTTTCTGCTTGTCTTCGGACATATGGTCCAAAGTGCGCATATTGTGTAACCGATCGGCAAGTTTAATAATCACGACCCGGATATCTTGGGCCATGGCCATAAACATGCGCCTGAAGTTTTCTGCCTGTCGCTCTTCTTTGGAAGAAAAAGAAAATTTGCTTAATTTGGTTACCCCATCGACCAATGCCGTCACCGTTTCGCCAAAAGCTGCGGTCATTTCCGCATGGGTAAAGTCGGTGTCTTCGAGGATATCATGCAAAAATCCGGCAGCCAACATTTCGCCACTGGCGTTGAGTTCGGTCAGAATCAAGGCCACCTCATAGGGATGAATGATGTAGGGCTCACCAGATTTGCGCTTTTGTTCTTTGTGAAGCTCGTAAGCAGCAAAAAAAGCCCGCTCCGCAAAGGCGATGTCTTCGGGAGTGGCATACGACATTTTTTCGACCAAATGCTCCAGAAGTGAAGCCACATAAGGCGGATAAGAAGCAATGGGTATTTCCCCTGGCAGGGGCAGACGGTTCTTTAATACTGAATCAGGCTGACTGTCTTGCAATTGGGTAATTTCTCCCGCCCCTTGAGGAATGTCAATTCAATCGCAAACAGGGCCCCCACAACGTGGGCTCCCAGTTCTTCTAACATGGCCAAAGCAGCAGCAGCGGTGCCACCTGTGGCCAATAAATCATCACAGATTAACACCTTTTCGCCAGGCTGAATGGCATCTTGGTGGATTTCAAGCACATCCGTGCCGTACTCCAAAGCATATTCCTTGCGATAAGTGGCACTGGGCAATTTGCCAGCCTTGCGCACAGGCACAAAACCCGCATTGAGCAAATAAGCCAAGGGAGTGCCAAAAATAAACCCCCGAGACTCAATTCCAACCACATGATCTATCGCTTCGTCTTGAAAACGCAGAGCCATCTGATCCAATGCCAATTTTAAGACTTTGGGCTCTTGCAGCAGGGTGGTGATATCTTTAAACAGAATTCCCGGTTTGGGAAAATCTGGCACATCGCGAATATGGGGAACCAGCAGCGCTTGGAGTTCTTCATCCGGTATCAATTTCATGATCAGCCTTTCAAGAAAGCACATTATAAGTATTGTAACCCGTTCCTTATCATAGGCCATCCCTCGCTGATCACACAAGCGGGAATTTTATCGGGTTTTTTAGCCAAGCCATTGCCGCAGGGCTTTAATAGATCGGTTTTGCCAGATCTGTGCTTGTTTTATCAACAGCTTGTAACGGGAGAGGTAAGCCAAAAAAGCAGGACTGTCCCGCAGGTCATAGCGTTGAGTTGAGCGCTCAGAAGCAGAGGCAAAGGAAATGGACAGAGGCAAATTTAAATCAGCCAAGATTGTCAACAGCAGCCGGGCCCGGCTGCGTGATAAGGATAAAGCGGCACTCAAACAGGCTTCGGGTGCTTGTTCTGGGAATTTGGTCAAGACAGCTTGGGCTTCTCGCAACTCTGTAAAACTTGGCGGGGCAGCCCAATTTGCATCCGTGGGTAAAAAAGTTAGTTTTTCAGGCAAGGTGCAGCGCAGTGCAAATAGAAAATGCTCCCTGTTTTCTGGCACCCATTCAACAATCAAATGGCGGCAATACATCTCTTCTCCCGCCCAACGGGAGCAGTCTTGGCCCAAAAATTCTGCCGGTGGGCGCAAAATCCAGGTGTGGGGATCCCGATCTGTTTCGCGAAAGTGCCGTTGACGGCCATCCAACCAACTGATCGCATCCGGATCAAACGGCGCAGAAGCAGGTGCTAATTGGAAAAACCGGTCTGTATGGGGTTGAAAAAAGTGCAAATCTGCCTGAGCGTCCGACACATCTACAGAGACCATCTGCAAGGGCAGCAACGGAGACTGAGACAAAGATTGAGACGGGGCCAATGGCAGAACGGGTTCAACATGAGGTTGAATCTGCTTGAGCTGCAGTTCTAAGTTACTGCGGCCCTTCCAGGTATTTATCTGCAACTCATAATGCAAATCAAAATGGCTAAATTCCGCCAATTCGGGCCGCCACATATTCCATCCTTTGAGCTTGAGCCCCGAAGAAAACTCAGCAAAGAGGTGCAAACCTTTGCGATCGGGCATGACTTTTTGCAAAGGCACATTAAAAGAAACAAAACTGGGCAAAGGATTGCCAGCCCCAAATGGAGCCAGGTGCTGAAGATCTTTCCAGAGGTCCATATCTACAGCTTTGAGGTTGAGCTCAAGTTCAGCTTTGGGTCTCGATTGTGGGGCCCCCAAAAATCGATAATAGTCCTCTAAGCGCTGTTTGAGCGCAGCAAAGTTTGAAACTGAAATCGAAAAGCCCCCCGCTTGAGCATGCCCCCCATATTTGAGAAACAATTCATCGCAGTGCTGGAGTGCTTCAAGCACGTGAAAGCCCTCTGGCGCACGGACAGAGGCCTTGGCCAACGCTCCATCAACCGACATTAAAAAAACGGGGCGGCCGTAGCGCTCGACCAATTGTGAACAGGTGATGCCTAAAATCCCAAAGGGCCAGCCCGCTTCAGCCAGAATCACTGGGCCGCTGGGTGGGTCTGCGTCCAATTTTGCGGTGATTTCGTCAAACAGAGACTGGCCCATTTCCCGCCGGGCCTGATTCACTTGGTTGAGATTCTCGGCCAAACTCTCAGCTTCATCCCTGTCTTCAGCCAAGAGTAAGTCCAAGGAGAGCATCGGACTTTGCAGTCGGCCTGCCGCATTGAGCAAAGGGATAACACGAAAGGCCAACGCAGTTTCATCCAATTCAGCCGCTTCAGTCTGTTTTTGTTTAAGCAGAGCCAAGAGCCCGGGTCGGCGGGTCTGTTTGATCTGTTTAAGTGCAGCCTTGACAAGTTGGCGGTTAAAACCCAACAAGGGTGTCATATCTGCAATGGTACCAATGCCCGCCAGTTCAAGCCAATCAGACAAAGGGCGCTGACAGTCAAAATGGGGGTGGAGCAGCACAGCCAGCCAATAGGCCATGCCCACCCCTGAGAGATGTTTTAACTCAGGGATCTTGAGAACCTCTGGATGCAAAATAAAGTCGGCATTGGGCAAGGTGTCTCCCAATCCATGGTGATCGGTGATAATCACTTGCATGCCAAGAGATTGGGCATGGGCAATTTCAGTCCGGTTGCTGACACCACAATCTACCGTGATCAATAATTGGGCCCCCGCCGCTGCAAAGCGTTCCAAACTGGCCATATTTAAGCCATAGCCCAGCGAGCGGGTCGGCAAAAAAGGTTCCACACGAAATCCACTGCTGCGCAAGAATTCGGTCAAGATGGTCGTGCCCGTTAAGCCATCTGCGTCATAATCCCCATGAACAACAATTAAGGCCTGTTGTGCCAACAATGGGCGAAAAAGTGCCACCAACGCTGGTTCGAAGTCAGGTCGGGGCCAATTCAACGTGGGATCTGAGGCCAAAAATTCCTTAACGGCCTCGGGATTATTTATTTGGCGATTGAGCAATAATTGAGCCAAAACGCGTGAAACGCCGGACTCTTTTGCCAAATTTTCAGCATGTAGGTTTATCGGCGACAGCAGGGGCGCCTGCCAAGCCCCGTCACGGGGACTCAAAATGGTGCCTGGCATTTAAACGGTTTACAGGCGCGGGTATCACCCAAGCGGCAGGCTTTTTGCAGGTCTAAACGGGCCTGTTTACAGGGGCCCAAACGCGTATACAATTGGCCGCGTTCATAGCGGGCCTGAACATGTTCAGGGTATAAAATAAGGGTATTCGAAAAGGCCTTGAGCGCCTCATTGGAATTGTGCTGAGCCAATTGGAGTCGGCCCCAAAAAAAATGGCTTTCTGGCAATCGGGGATTGAGCGCCAAGGCTTTTTTGAGATCCGTTTGGGCCAATGTCAATTGTTTGTCTTCGAGCCAACTCAGACCCCGATTGGCCCAAAGCACGGCTTCTTTTGGATGCCTGCGCAATGCGGCGTCAAAATCTGCACGGGCTTGGGCAAATTTGCCCATGCGCAAGGCGGTGACTCCCCGCTGATTTAAGGCTGTTAAGTCTTGGGGATAGCGTTTGAGAATGAGACTCCAATCCGCTTGGGCTTTGGCGTATTGCCCGAGCTGGGTCCAACTATCGGCACGCAGGGCCAAAGCTTTGATCGAACTGGGATTTTCTTTTAATAGAGCATTATAATCGTCAATTGCTTCAGAAAAATGGGCATGTTCACGCAGGACTTCTGCGCGCAAATAATACGCTTCACTGCTTTTAAGTGGGGCTTTTTTAAGCTTCTCCAATTCAGCCTGGGCCTCGTTTTTGACCGACGGTATTTTGCCGCGCTGGCCCCATTGCCCACGTAAACTGGAGATCAACAAAATCATCAAGAGCGCAACCAAGCTGAGACGAAAGGTGGGTCTGCGCCAGATGGGCAGATGATGCTGAGGCTTGAGTTGAGCCAATAGTTCTTCGGGAGTGGCTCTTTCGCGGTGAACCATTTTACCACTCCACCCGCGCTTGAGCATGAAGCGCCAACGAAAGTTGTCCTGATTGATACGAAAAGCTGACATTGCCCCGGAGGGGTTCGCGAAAGACGGGCATCTGCACCAAACAGGCCTGGGCGGGGGTCTGAGCCAAAATCAAATCTTGTCCATTCCAGGAGCCTGAGAGTTCTCGCCATTGGCCGGGATGATAACCATCCCCGGCATCTTGCCAGACCCGGCCCAAAATAATCTCATCGGGTGCCACTTTCCAAATGAGCTCTTTCCACCAGGCGTCAGAGGTCTGCTGTGCAGGAGCCACCAGTGGCAGAGCACTCCCACAGCGCTGAAAAAGCGGTAGATGAGACAAAGGCGTTTCACAGAGGATCCATTCCCGGCCTGGATAGCGTTTGCCTGTCCAAAAATCTTGCCAGGTCCCCGCTGGCAAATAGACAGCACGCCGGCTCTGACCGGGTCTTAAAACAGGGGCCGCCAGCAAATCGGGGCCCAAGAGACACTGATCGTGTAGAGACCACGTCTGTGGATCGTCTGGGTAGGCATATAAAAGTGGCATGAGCAGCGGGTCTCCCCCTTCAGCTGCTTGCTTGGCCAAGCTATAGAGATAAGGCAAGAGCTGATAACGCAATTCCAAAGCCGCCCGAATTTGGCTCAACCAAGGTTCACCAAATTGCCAGGGTTCTTGGCGGCGACTGCCTTTGCCCGCATGGTTGCGCATAAAGGGGTACAAAACCCCGAGTTGGGTCCAGCGCAAGAGCAATTCACCGTCACAATCCCCCGAGAAACCGCCAATATCGGCCCCCACAAAGGGCACCCCTGAGAGCCCGAGGTTCATTAACATCGGCAAAGACATCTCCAGATGTTCCCAATAGCTGCTATTGTCTCCCGTCCAAACCATCGCATATTTTTGAATGCCTGGGCAACCCGATCGGGTCAAAACAAAGGGACGGCAATCGGGTTTGCGAGATTTGAGTCCTTCCCAGGTGGCCATCGCCATTTGGTATCCATAGAGATTGTGCAATTCTGCATGGGTGTGTTTGCCTTGACGCAGATGTAAAGGCAGGGTTTTGCCAGGGGTTTTAAATACAGCGGGTTCGTTCATATCAATCCAAAGACCCGCAACGCCTTGGTTGCGATAAAAATCCTGACAGTGCCCCCACCAAGCACGCACTTCAGCTTGGGAGAAATCCGGCCAGACAACAGGCTCAGGCCAAACTTCACCCACGTATTCGCGATCTTGCAGATCGCGAATAAAGGCCTGAATCTGTCTGCCACTTTCGTACACGGAATAGTGGGCTTCCTGTTTTACACCCGGATCGACAATCACCACTGTGTGAAAACCCAAGCCCTTTAATTGAGCCGTTAAAGCCGCTGGGTCTGGAAAACGCTGGTTCGAAAAACTAAAGACCTTATACCCATCCATGTGGTCAATATCCAACCACAGTGCATCCAAGGGCAATTTGTGTTCACGGTAAGCTTGAGCCACCGCCAAAACACTCTCTTGATCAGGGTAAGACCAGCGGCATTGATGGGCCCCGAGGCTCCAGAGCGGGGGCAGGGGCGCACGGCCTGTGAGCTGTGTGTAGCGCTTGAGAATCTCAGCAGGATGGGGACCGGGAATCAGGTAGAGATCGAGGGTTGGCCCCGCGCTGTAGAGGCTCATACTGTCGGGGTCACTGTACCCCAGATCAAAGCAACTGTACCAACTTTCATCCAAGTAAATTCCAATATACGCATTTTCACGACGCAGCAGCATAAAGGGGTGAGACTGGTAGAGTGGATCCGCTTGGGGGGAATGAAAGAACTCGTCTTTTGTCCAATTTTTCCAGATTCTGCCCCGTTTGTTTAAAAACCCAGTTCGCTCACCCAAGCCATAAATGGCGTCATCCGCTCCCAAGGCCAAATTTAAGCTCAGCCCTGAACCCATTGGCAGACCATCGCTGCCATCGAGGGCCGGATGGCGCATGCCTGCGGGCGGCAGGTCTTCTTGGCGCAAAAATGGTGTGTCGCAGGTCATGCCCAGGGCCTTCAAAAAGCCAAATTGCCAATAAAAAGGGGAGAGATTGAGCGCCAGCTCCAGGCCCTCATTTGCGGTTAAAGCCAGACCTGAACTGTGTTCTTGGGACTGAAATGGCACCGTCAATTGAGGCTCCAAGACCCAGCTGCCTTTCTGCTGATCTTCGGGGCGGTGCCAGAGCAAGAGTCGCCAAACGCCCCCTGCGAGCGCGGTCAAACGGGCCTGAAAACGGCTGCCCTGCAATTCCAGCGATTCAGCGTTGACCCGGTAAGCATGAAAAGACAATTGACTCATGTTTTTCCCTTTTGGCTCTGTGAAAGATGCGAGACTTAAATGGCCTGGCTAGCGGCATAACCTGAGGCCCAGGCCCATTGAAAATTATACCCTCCCAACCAGCCAGTGACATCCAGCAATTCACCAATCAGGTAGAGACCTTTAACATGGCGCGATTCCATGGTTTTAGAGGAGACCTCAGCGGTGTCAATCCCCCCCGTTGTGACCTCCGCTTTGGCATATCCCGCGGTGCCCGCAGGCACAAAAGACCATGCTTGAAAAACCTCACACAGCTGCTCAATGTCTGCCTGATTCAATTGGGTCGGAGGCTTGGCAGGAAAATAGCGTTCCTGCCAAGCCCGCACAAAACGTTTGGGCAAAAATTCATCCAACAGGGTCGTTACCAATGCCTGGCGTTTTTCTCGTTGCCAAGTCCACAGGGTTTCTGCCAGATTCAATTCAGGCAAAAAATTCAACCGCAGGTTTTGACCTGCTTGCCAAAACGAAGAAATCTGCAAAATGGCGGGGCCACTTAGGCCAAAATGGGCAAAGAGGGTATTTTCACGAAAGCGGGCCGCGCCGAAGCTGACCTCAGAATCGAGGGACAAGCCACGCAAATCAGCCAGGGACTGTTGAGATTTGGCAAAGGTCAATGGCACCAATCCCGGCTGCGGATCAACCAGCGAATGGCCAAAGTGTTTGGCCATTCGGTAGCCAAAGTCGCTGGCCCCCATTTTGGGAATCGAAAGCCCTCCCGTTGCAAGGACCAAAGCACGGGACTGAAAGGTCTGATCCGGGGTTTCGAGGCTGAATTCGGACTCCCCTTTG
Source organism: Candidatus Sericytochromatia bacterium (assembly GCA_050248915.1). Classification (GTDB taxonomy): domain Bacteria; phylum Cyanobacteriota; class Sericytochromatia; order UBA7694; family UBA7694. Next base: position 3,177 of record JBFWRL010000087.1, on the reverse strand, counting down.
GAAATGCGCTGCACCCGCAAGCCGGAATAGAGCTTGACCCCTGCAGAGGCACATTCATCGAGCAAAAGCGTGAGAATATCCTGGGCTGAGCGATCGCAAAAAAGCTGGCCCAGTTTCTTTTCATGGTAAGGAATGCCATGGGCTTCAACCAATTCAATAAAGTCCCCTGGGGTATAACGTGCCAAGGCAGATTTGCAAAAATGGGGATTTTGCGAGATGTAATTTTCGGGGCCAGCGTAGAGATTGGTAAAATTACAGCGGCCGCCCCCAGAGATCAATATTTTACGGCCGGGTTTGGGCTGATGTTCGATCACCAAGACTCTTTTGCCCCGCTTGCCTGCATTAAAAGCGCAAAACAAGCCAGCGGCGCCCGCACCGACCACAATGAGATCCCAAATTTGCGTCAAAACGTCGGCCTATTCGTCGCCTTCGTATTCGAGTTCGAGATATCCCTGGGCTTCTAAGGCAGCCAAGAGTGCACCCACCGCTTCGTGGCCCATTTGCTCTTCAATTTCTTTGAGCAACCCATCGAGCACTTCAATGCCCTGATCCTCTAACATTGCGCCCACCGAATCCACCAATTCATCGGGAATATCAGGGAAATCTTCATCAAAATGGCGGCTGTCTTCGGGGTTATCACTGAGGGGGCTTGACTGGCCCAAGGTTTGAGCAAAGGCCTGGGCCTCTGCTTGAAAATCAGAGGCTTCCCGCCCTTGAGGGCAGGGCCAGCGGTGAACAAAATCATAGCCCCAGAGTGCATTTTGGCGCTGTTCGATCAAAATTGGCCGCAGCTTCTCAATCCAATTCATGACTTGGCCCCGCAAGGCCGGTTTACACAGCCCACACTCCACCAACCAATCATAGACATGCGGCAATCCCCATAGCAGGGCAAAGGCATCGAGCAGGTCCCAATTGGGATCATATTCCAAACGCTCAAAGTATTCCTGTAACTGAGCTTCGTTGATTTGGACCAATTTTTCTAAAGCGGGAAGCGGTTCTGGGGCATCCGTCAGCCACATTTCGAGGGCGTGTTGGACCATATCTCCCCCGGCAAACAGGTTGAGCTTGTGCTGTTTATACATCCAGCGGCTGAAGAGCAAACGGCTGTGAAACAGGGCCAATTCAGGGTCGCCATCAGCCAGGGCCGTTCTCAAACGATTCAACTGAACCTTGTCTGAAGATTCCCATTGCTCGCGGAAAAAGCCCTGTTCTTGTTTGGATTTTATCCCCAGATCACGCAGACCACTTTCAAAGGGTTTCCAGGGTGGGTCAACCCCTTCATGCAGGGCATGGGTAATCTGCTCAAAAAGGTAGTGAATGCGGTGTTGCTCCAGAGCAAAATCGAGCAAGTCATCTTCTTCCAGGGCTTTTTTACCGAGTTTTTTCGCCAATTTATCGGCAAGTACGGATGCATCTTTGGCATGGCCATAATAACTCAAACTTTTTAAAATCAAGGCGTAAGGGGGGGGCACTTCTAAGCTGGGGTCGAGCCAAACCGCAAACAGGTCTTCAAATTTTTCAGGTTGATTGAGAAAGAGCGCTTCTTGTAAATATATCAGCGCTTGAATTCCGCGAATTTGGGCAAACGAAGCGGGGGCCCGATCTTTTAAAAGGGCCGTCAGGGCTTTTTGTTCCGCCAAAAGATTATTGTGTCCCAACATTTGACTCACGCTGGCCACGGCATAACTGAGAACATCAGGATCCAGAGCCAAAACAGGTTCATTCAGCGTGTTGATCAATAAATCATACCGGCCTTTGGGAGATGCCTGCTGATAGCTCTCCAGCCATTTTTCCTGTTTGTGGGCCTGAAAAGAAATTGGTTCAGAAGGTTCGTTGGGGGTCATGGCCTGCTCCTTGAAAGATCGCTGCATACATGCTAGCACAGCTTGTCTGAAGGCTGTGGAAAAGCAAATTTCCCAGGCTGTGCCAGACCCATGAAAAGGATTAGATTGGATTCGCTTTCGAAGATGTGTTAGCGTAATCAAGCAGTTATAACTCCAGGAGAGCAGCATGGAAACCAACACACTGGATACCCAATTCAGGACATTTAGTCCCGACCTGTTACGCGCATTAAAAGAGGAAGGCCGCAATCTGTCCTTTGCCACAGAACAAGAAATATTGCGCCCCGGCAGCGAGGTCAAGGTCATTCCCTTGGTACTCAATGGCAGCATCCGGGTCTTGCGCGACGACCCCTCAGGCAAAGAAATCCTGCTCTATTACATTCATCCGGGAGAATCTTGTGTGCTCTCCATCTTGGCTGGCAGCAAAGCGCAAACCAGCCAAATCCGCGCTATTGCCCAAGCAGGTACAGAGATTTGGGTGTTTCCAGCACAGGTTTTAAAACGTTGGTCTTTAAGCCATGCCAGTTGGAATCAATTTGTGCTGGAGTTATATACCATACGCTTTGAAGAATTGGTGCAGGTGGTCAACGAATTGGCGTTTAGCCGGGTCGATGAGCGGCTCTTGGATTTGTTACAAACCCGGGCAAAATTGGCGGGTGGGTCTTTGATTCAAGCCACACACCAGCAATTGGCTGATGAATTGGGCACCGCCCGAGAAGTGGTTTCACGTTTGCTCAAAAAATTGGAGCAAGAACAACGGGTCGAATTGGGGCGGGGAAAAATTATTTGGCTTGGGTAACTAAAGTTACTGAACAAAAGTACCATAGGGGGTATTCTACAAATAGAACAAATTCGAAGAGGTAACGGAACATGAAAGTGAATGAAGGAACAATCGATCGGGGAATACGTTTTGTTTTGGCTGCTGCCTTGGCTAGCTATGGCATGATGACAGGTTCTTGGCTGGGCCTGCTGGCCCTGGTGCCGTTGGGTACGGCCATCGCCGGTTGGTGCCCACTTTATCAGCTCTTTGGATTGAGCACCTGCCCACTGCAAAAAAAAGCTTAGTTTTAATTGGCCTGAACCGCTTCAGCGACCCAAGAAAAGCTTCTGGCGCATAATGTGGAAAAAGTCGTTTTTCTGAAACTTGACCAAGCGGGTTTTGTAAAAGGAGCGGCTGATTTTGACAATGTCGCGGTGGTGCAAAGCCAAATGGGCTTGGCCAGCGATCGTGATCAGCACTTCTTGGGTCGGCTCGCGCAGCAACACCTTGACCGTGGTTTCTTTCCACTCGGGAATGTCCACCGAGCGGTTAATCAGGGCATGGGGACAAATGGGG
>JBFWRL010000086.1:0-23750 GCA_050248915.1 Candidatus Sericytochromatia bacterium | reverse complement strand
CTGTGGGCATGGTCCTTGCTCTTCAGAGAGATGACGGGAACCCCCATCCAGAGCGCTTCCAGGGTAGTCACCCCGCCACAGTAAGGAAAGGGGTCCAGGGCCAGATCCGTTTGGGCATAAAACCAGGAAATATGGTCGTGTTCAGACATCACCCCCCAGAGCGAAATCCGCTCACGGGCAATGCCCAGATGTTCAAAGCTGAGATATAACCACTCTTGGCTGAGGGGATCATTTAAAGCCGCCGTTTTGAGACAGAGGCGGGCTTCGGGCAAGGCTGTGAGAATCTCAGCCCAGGTCTCCAAGACCTTTAAATTGAGTTTGGCAAGATTATTGGCACAGCCCAAGGTCAAGGGCTGCCCCAAGCCAGAGGGGACAGGGGTCAAGGCTTTGTCCGGAGGGGGCAGCCAATGGATGGCCGTGCTGAGATACAAAAGCGGCTCAGGACAGGCTTGAGCTGTTTCTGGTGGCCAAAGGCGCTGGTCTGTAAAAAAACCATCCATTTGCGGCAGGGCTGTGGGCCACCCAAATCCCAGGCCTGTGAGCTGGATCGGAGCCGGTCGCCGGCCCAAAAGACAGAGTCTGACACTGTGAATCAGGCCTGAGAGATCGATCAGAATTTGGATTCCATCGGCCCGAATGCGTTGTTCTAACTCCGTTTCGGAGAGTTCAGCAGAGGCACACCAATGTTCAAAACAGGCCCGAAATCGGCCCACCCATTCATCATCCCCTTTTAAATCGCTGTAAGCAAAGAGTTCAAACTGGCTGCGGTCATGGTTTTCCAACAATGGCAAAAGAGTGGTTGAGGAAGAAAAAATACCCATTTCGCGCGAGAGATAACCCACACGCAGGCGCTGCCTTGGATCGGGGGAGTTTGAGGGCGAGAGAGAGACCTGGAAAACGCTCGGTTCCATCGGTTCAACCGGTTCAAAAGCGCCCGAGGCAACCGCTTGATGCATTTTTGCCAAGAGCAGTGGATCGGGTTGTTCAAAATCTGCATAACAGGCCAAGAGATACTGGGCCTGAAAAAGGGAGATTTGTGGAAGCAAATCAGCCAGCCAAGTCGGATAGGTCGCTCGGCGCGGCAATAATTTCGCCAAAATTTCTTGCAAATAAAACTGTTGACGCGAGGTCTGACCCGCCATATGCAGAGCAAAACCAATATCCAGCCAGCTATGGGTCTGTTCAGGCTGTCTTTGCAGGGCCTTTTCGAGATGGGAAGAGGCATGTAAATACCAACCCAGACGGGTATACGCCAGAGCGAGGTGGTAATCTGCCAAGGGATGCTCAGGAGCCAATTGCAAAACAGAGCGCAAACTCTCAATCGCAGCGTCATGTTGTTCCAAGAGCAGCTGAATCAAGGCCCGATTGAACCAGGCTTCGGCATGTTGGGGTTGAATCAGCAAAGCCTGTTGGTAACAGTCGAGGGCCTGGGCCAGTCGATTGGCGCGGCAATCAAAATAGCCCTGAAGAATCCAGGCCTCAGCATCTTGTGAATAAAGCTGAAGATGTTCTGCCAATAGCGCCTCAGCAGCATCCAAGCGGGCTTCCCCCATTGCTTTTTCAATCTGCCGCCAGCTGGGCAAAAGGGAAAATGGATTAAACATGCACCAAAGTATAGCTTTTGGCCCCCCCCCTGTCCAGCGAAGCAGTTACAATGACAGTGAATACATCCCAAGGAGAATCGCTTATGTTCGATCGTCAGGCAACCCTGGTTTTGGTATCCACTTTGCTTCTGGCCCCGCTCCCTTGGGCCACACTGCCCGTTCAAGCCACATCCGAACCCCAGATAGACACCCAGACAGACACAGCGCCATTGGCCTTTTCAACTGCGCCCCCAGCGGAACCAACGGCAGAAGCAACGGCCGACCCCTCGCCAAGGCCCGATCTGCTCGATGGCGAAACACCCCAACCCTTGCCCGAGCCTCTCCCCACAGCCACCCCGGCTCCCCCCTCGCTCTTTGATGAAGACTGGGATATGCCTGTGGATTTTGGAATTTATACCCTTGGGGGCTGGATGCGCCCGGATTTAAGCGCCCTGAATCAAAAGCTGGGTGAGCAAAACTTTCAGCCCTTTGCTCGGGATCAGTTTTCGCTTGGAGGGGGGATGCAATTGGGCTTTGGCAGCTTGATGACTGAATTTCAGGGGGCGATTAATCTCTCTTTGCCTGCGGTCAATTCAGAATATATTACCAGCCAGAGTACCGGATTTGGCCTATTTAATTTGGGTTTTATTCTGCGCCCGACCCGCGAATTGCGCATCTACCCCATGTTGGGGATTGGCATGGGTTTTGTCGACCTACAATTCACCCAGCGCAATTCCGTGATAGATTTTGACAGTTTTCTCAAAACCCCGGGCCGCCAAGGCCAAATTTCTTCCTTTGCGCTTTTGCTCAATGCAGGATTGGGACTGGACTATTATTTCCGCTTTGTCGACGATTTTGGCTTTCGTCTCGGGCTGCGTGGGGGCTGGCTCTGGACCCCGATTCAGAGCAACTTTTGGCAGGTCAGCAATCTCTTTTCCAATAGCGACAGCAATAATTCCAGTCTGGCTGTACCAGGGGGCCCCAGCGTGGGCATGACCGGGCCGTATATACAGGTTTTATTGGGTTTTTAGATGGGTTCGGCCTGGTTTGATCTCTGTGAGCGCTCGCTGCGGGCCGAAGAAAAACAGCAATACCGCAATATTCGGGGCCGAGAATTCTTTTTTGCCGATTTTATGTTGTTTCATCTTGGCAATTTTGAGAAACGGCCCGAACATGCCAAAATAATTTCGCGCTTGCAAAATATTTACACCCTCTATCCCCTGAATTCAGTCGCAGAACGCCGCCAGTTGGTCGCAGAAACCCGGCGGCTGCTCGAAGGACTCAAGGATCCACGGGAGCTCCGCCAGGTCGTCAAAGCCCAGATTCAGACACAGATTCAGTCCGAGGCAAAACAGGCCACTGGCTCAGACTGGCGGGATGTGCCTGTGCAATTTGTCAAAGGGGTGGGCCCCAAGCTGGGAGCCCTTTTTGCCAAAGTGGGGGTAGGCACGGTGGGCGAACTCTTGCACTATTATCCCCGTCAGCATTTGGACTATTCGCGCTGCACCCGCATCAGCGAATTGCGTGTCGGTGAAACGGCCACAATTTGGGGTTATATCCACTCTGTCACTTATTTTAATCCCCCGCGCAAAAAGCACATGACCATTGTCAAAGTCACTGTGCGCGATGGCAGTGGTCGCTTGGTTTTGAGCTTTTATCACCAGGGCAAAAACCAGTGGATCCGGGCCCAGATGACCCAGCGCTTTCCCGAAGGGGCCCAAGTGATCCTCAGCGGTTTGGTCAAATGGGACAGTTACAGCCAATCCCTGACCCTCGACAAAGTCGAAGCCGAGGTGATGGAGAATCTGGAAGATATCGAAAGCTTGCAAAGCCAAGATCTTGTCCATTTGGGCCGGATTGTACCCGTTTATCCATTGACCGAGGGCCTGAATTTGAAATGGGTGCGCAAGGCCATCAAATATGCCTTGGATGCCTTTGTGCCCCGGATTCCAGAGCCCTTGCCCGTGAGCATTGCCCAGGAATTGCCGCTGCCCAAATATGCCCAGGCACTGGCTGAATTTCACTTTCCCAGCAATGCAGAGAACTTGGCCAAAGCCCGCCAGCGCTTGGTCTTTCAGGAATTGTTTTTAACCCAATTGGGCCTGCAGTACCGGCGCAAGCAGCGCGAAATGTATGAGGCGGGAATTGTCTTTAAACCCGCGGGTGCGCTGAGCCAGGCTTTTTTAGACAGCCTGCCCTTTGCCCTGACAGGTGCCCAGACCCGTGTTCTCCAAGACATACTCAGGGATTTGGGCAAAACAGAGCCCATGTCGCGGCTGGTCCAGGGCGATGTGGGTTCGGGCAAAACCGTGGTGGCGATTTTGGCCATGTTGCAGGTGGTCGAAAACGATTACCAAGCGGCCCTGATGGCCCCAACTGAAATTTTGGCTGAGCAGCATTACCACAAAATCTTTCACTGGCTTTTGCCCCTGGGGGTGCGGGCTGAATTGCTGACTGGCAGCCAAGGGGCGCGCAGCCGCCGCGAGGCCCTGTCACGGCTGGCCAGTGGCGAGGCCCAAATTGCGATTGGTACCCATGCCTTGATTCAAGAAGGGGTGGTATTTAAGCGCCTCGGACTGGCTGTGATCGACGAACAGCACCGTTTTGGGGTCAAACAGCGCGGACTTTTGCGCGAAAAGGGCCTGAACCCCGAAATTCTGACCATGACTGCCACGCCGATTCCACGCACCTTGGCCCTGACCCTCTATGGCGATCTGGATGTCTCGATTCTGGACGAATTGCCCCCTGGACGCAAACCGGTCGAAACCCAATTGGTCACAGGCAGCCAACGCGAAAAGGTCTGGGAACTCATGCGGCGCGAGTTGGAGTTGGGCCGCCAGTGTTATGTCGTCTTGCCCCTGGTGGAAGAGTCAGAAAAATCCGATCTCAAAGCGGCCACAACAGAGTACGAGGCTTATCAGGAACTCTTCCCCGATTTTAAGGTAGGGCTTTTACATGGGCAGATGAAGGGCCAAGAAAAAGACCAAGTCATGCGGGCCTTTTCGGGACATGAGTTGCATATCTTAATTGCCACCACGGTGATCGAAGTCGGCGTGGACGTGCCCAATGCCAGCGTGATGGTGATCGAACACGCCGAGCGCTTTGGTCTGGCTCAATTGCACCAATTGCGCGGTCGGGTGGGCCGGGGCTCAGACAAGGCCTATTGCCTCTTGATCAGCGACAAACTCTCAGATATTTCGCGCGAGCGGCTGCAGGTCTTTGTCTCAACCACCGACGGCTTTGTAATTGCCGAAGCCGATCTGCGCCTGCGCGGCCCCGGCGAATTTATGGGTACCCGCCAAAGCGGTTTGCCCGATTTGGTCTTGACCAATCTGGCCGAAGATGGCCAATGGCTGGACCTGGCCCGCGAAAAAGCGATTGACTTATTGGCCCAAGATCCCCAACTCACCGCCCGCGAAAACCAAGGCGTGAAACAGGAGTTGTACCGCTTTTTTCGGCGGCATTTGAGCTTTTTAGAGGCCTAGTTAGGGACCGCGTTGGGCCTTTCCTGATCATTTTTTAATGCCCGCTGTCGGAAATCTCCAAATCATCAATCTGACGATTCAGATCATGCACCAAAGCTTGAGAGGCACCCGCCGAGAGAATACCATTGCGAAAAGCCGATTGAACCGAACTCTTTTGGGTGACCAAGAGATGTTTTTTTGCCATATTTGACATCAATTGAACCAGTTCGGGCTCTGTGCTTTGAAGCAGACCCATCTCTTTTTCAACGACTTCAAAGCGCTCTGTGTATTTGGCTTTTTGCTCTTCATAAATCAGTTTGGAAAACTTACCCGAGGCATGCATCAGATCTAATTCGACCAGAGCTGAACGCACGGCCACCAATTCGCCCTGAAGCAATTCAAACTTTTCTGCAATACTGTCTTTTTGAGCCAACTTGAGCCATTTAAGAAAAAAGGTCATGCTAAAACCCGGCACCAAGAGCGAAAACAAAACCACACCAAAGATAGTCACCAACAATTCCTTGCGGTAGGGTACATCCGCAGGCAAACTCATCACCAGTGCCATCGAAAGGGCACCTTTGAGATTGCCCCAGACCAGGATATGCATCCATTTCATTGGTAAGCGGGCCTTCAAACCGGCATTTAAAGCCAAGGCCAGGGGATAAATCGCCAGAATTCTGCCTGCAAATAAGGCCAAAATGCCGATGCCAATCAGGGGCGCAAAACGCAGCAATTCATCTAGGTGAATTTGCAAGCCAATCAACAGGAAAATCAGAGAATTAATCACAAAGGCCGCATATTCCCAAAAAGTCAAAACCGCGACCCGTGTCGTCGCGGTCATGGCTCGCTCCCACCCCATATTGCCAACCATAATTCCGGCAGAAACCACGGCAATCACACCTGAAACATGTAAACTTTCAGCCACCATATACGCGCCATAGGCCAAAACTGTGGTGATCATCAATTCCAATAAATGGTCATCAATTTTTTCAAGCAGAACGATCGCAGCATAAGCAATCACCAAGCCAACAGCCAGCCCACCCAAACAGACAACCAAAAATTTTTGAATCCCATCCACGGCACTAAAACGGCCAGAGACCACCACCGCCAGGATAATTTGGAAGGCGACAATCGCGGTGCCATCATTAAACAGACTCTCTCCTTCGACAATGGCTGTCAGCCGATGGGGGACCCCCAGCTTTTTAAAAATGGCCAAAACCGAGACCGGATCTGTTGCCACGATCAGCGATCCAAACAGCAAAGCAATCAGCCAAGGCAAACCGCCCATCCAATGCATCACCCCAGCTGTCACAAAGAGACTGATCAACACCCCCAACACAGCCATGGTTAAAATTGACTTCATATCTGCTTTGAGATGACTATATTCAATATTGATCGCAGCTTCAAAGAGCAGGATGGGTAAAAAAATCGTCATCACAATTTCGGGGGTCATTTTGACTTCTGGAAGGTAATGTAAAACGCCCAAAACCAAGCCCCCCAAAACCAGCATCACCGTATAAGGCAATTGAACATAACGCACCAAAATCGCCACAGAAGTTGCTATCAGCAGGAGCGTGAGTAAGGTTTCTACTTCGTGGTGCATAAGGCCTCTCAATTTAAAAGAAGTTAAGTAACAGGGTTAAACCAGCAAAACATATAACCAAAAAATCAGCAAGCATAAAAATTTGATTATTTTTTTCGGTGGCATTTGCGTATTCTATAAACGAAGTCCCTGTCTCTGCAAAAATAAATGAGCTATGCTGACTAACACCATTTTTACTTGTTCTGGAGAAACCCGATGAAATTGCATTTGGGATGTGGTCAAAAACGCATTGCTGGATTTATCAACGTGGATCGGGAGCCTTCCCTGCAGCCCGATCAGATTGTCAATCTTGAAGTTTTCCCCTGGCCCTGGGAGACAAATTCGGTCGAAGAAGTTGTCATGGAACACGTTTTGGAGCATTTGGGCCAAAATCCTGACACCTACCTCACCCTGATCAGTGAACTCTATCGGATCTGCAAACCCCAGGCTCTGATTCATGTTGTTGTCCCCCATCCACGCAGTGACGGCTATTTGGCGGATCCCACCCATGTCAGGCCCATTCTGCCAGAAGGCTTGGAGCTATTTAGCCAAGAAGCCAACCGCATCACCCAACAAAGAGGGTGGGCCAATACGCCCCTGGCCCAAATTTTAAACGTCGATTTTCGCATTTTGGAAGTGGAGTATCAGGTCAATGCCCCCTGGTTGGATCATCTCTCAGAGGGCAAGATCACAGAAGCCGAATTGCAACACGCCATGTTGACTTTGTTCAACGTCGTCAACGATATCCGCATCGAGTGGCAGGTGGTTAAATAGGCCGACGCCTCAATCTGGATTCAGGCCTGTCTTGCGCTCCAAAATGCCCAGCACAGTGTCGTGTTCGTCGGGGGTAATCACCACTTTGATGAACTCGCCCAAATCGAGGACCATCTGGCGTTTTTTCTGGGGACGGCCGATATCCAGATGGTACCACTGGGGTGTTAACCCCATGCCCCAAATTCGCCAACCGCCGGTTAATGCTGACATGTCTTGATCTTTGAGGTTTTTAATACTGCTATAAGCGACACGGCGGCTGCCCCAAGGAAAATAATAGTTTTTGATCGTCAGGGCTTGGTCATCGCAGACCAAGGTTTTGTCTTCATAGAGAATGGGCATAATCGGCTCTTGCTCCTGTTTCTTTGCGCGTCTTATTTCATAACTTGCCAAAAAGGCAAGAAAATTATCAGCAATATCTGAACTTTCTTTACAAGTTTACGTCCTGGTAAATATGAGCGACTGTCGGGGGACAGTCCACAGTCTATTTTAACCTGGAAGGGTCAGCCCATGAGTTTAAGAAACAAAGAAGGACGTCTCGGAAGCATTGTGCTCTGCTGGCAAGAAGGTTTTTACCTGGTCCTGCTCAATGGCATGGAGTTTGAACGCCACCCTGAACTCATTCAAGCCATCCGCACATACGATCAATTGGCCATCAGAATCGGTTAAAAGACAAACTGAGCAAGCTATCGTGACCGCTCAGTTTAAACCCAAATATTGCCGCGCTTCACGCGGCGAGGCCACTTCCCGCCCTGCTGCTTGGGCCGTCTTTGCCAAAGCCGCAATCAGGGCCCCATTGGAATGGGTTTTGCTGCCATCGGGCAAATAAAAGGTGTCCTCCAAGCCTGTACGCAAATTGCCCCCCTGTTCAGCGGCAGTGCGGTGCATGGCCCAAACCTCTTCGCGTCCAATGGCAATCACCTGCCAGGGCGCGCCAGCAGGCACCAGCTCTTTTAAAAGCGGCAACCAACGCGGATCAGCAGGCATACCACTGGCCACCCCGACGACCAGCGAAACACTGAAAGGGCGATCCAGCATGCCATTCTGCTCAAACATCCCCAAACTGCGGATAATACCCGTATCAAAACACTCACATTCGGGCATAATTCCCCATTGGCGCATGGCATCCAAACAGGCTTTGACCTTTTCCACCGGATTGTCAAAGAGCATCGGCGGCCAGGCCCAAGCCCCATCTGAACGGGTTTTGAGATAATTGAGCGAGCCCGAATTGAGGGCGGCCATTTCGGGTTTGACCGCTTCCAGGCAGGCCAAGGGCCCAGAAATATCTGGCCCGGTGATCCCCGTCGACATATTCAAAATCAATTCAGGCACCCGCTCACGAATGGCCTGGCAGATCTCTGCCACCACTTCTGGATTCCAAGTGGGCAGCACCCCTTTGCCGGGGCGCTGATCGCGAAAATGGCAATGCACAATGCTCGCCCCCGCGTTCCAGGCCTCATACGCGGCTTCCGCCATTTCTGCGGGGGTGACGGGCACCTGGTGAGTGAGAGGGTCGGTTAAAACCCCGGTCAGAGCACAGGTCAGAATGGCTTTTTCCATTAGAAAAGCTTTGAGGGCAGGCTGCTTACTTCTTCGATATCAATGCTAAAGACAAAACCAACCCGGAAAACATCCCCGAGTACATTGCTTTGAGAAATAGTGCGCCCCGCCAGAGATTGCTCCTGGGTATTGCCCGCAAAGAGGGTGAGCACGTGGGGAGTATCGGGAATGATTTTCTTGATCCCCGCAGACCAAAGTACGCTGCGCTGTTGCAGAATTTCATTGTCGAGAGGAACGACCACATCACCAAAGAGATGCCAGTGTTTCCAGACGCGCACCATGGTATTCAAACCAATGGCCCCCACCGGACGGTCAAAGCGATCGGGTTTGCCTGAGCTGAGGAAACGGGCATTCAAACCCACTTGCCAGATCTCAGGAAACAGATATTTGCTGGCGGCCAATTCGGCCCCGAAAATATGTCCCCGACTATTATAAGCAATGCGGGGCATGAGATTAAACCAATCGCCATCATCTTCGTTGAGAATCTGATAGCCCAGCCCTAATTCGCCCTCAAAGGGATAATCTGAGGTGGTGCGCAGGGTGGCCAAAGCATCTATCTGCAGGCGGTCTAAAGGACTGTAACGCAACCAAAATGCCGGATTGCTGCTCCGGGGAAAACTGGTCTGGAAAAAATTATGGGAATAAAGCAAATAGAATGAATCGGCTTCTACCGCTGATGCTGAAAAGAGGTTGTTGGAACCTTCCAGAAAGGCACGGCTGAAGTCATTTTCATCGTGATGATCTTCATCCTCGTCATCACACTCACACTCATCTTCGTCCTCAGAGTCGTCCTCTGAATCGGCCTCTGAATCAGCATTGGCTTCGGGATCTTCCATCGCTGGTCGCTCAGGATCGTGAGATTTTTCTTCAGCAGAAGCTGGAAGCGCCAGTAATAGACTCAGCAGGACAGCGAGCAGGGTAAAGCGTTGCATCAAAGAGGCTCCTTGCAGGACGTTTTCAGCCATTATACCTTAGGCTTATTAATAACCAAATTCTGATTCCCAATCCTGTTCTGCCCGTTGCCGTTTGACTCCACCCCGGATCTTTTTGCCTGTGATTCGGCGCTGGCGAGCGGCACGACTGGGTCGGGTGGGAATACGATCGGCCTCTATTTCTAGGGCCTCTTGCAGCAAATTGGCAAAGGCCTGGGTCACCGCTTTGCGATTGGCCAATTGCGAGCGGGAAATCTGACAACTCAGGTGCAAAACCCCTTCGTGGGTAATCCGTGAGGCCAATTTCTGTTGAATCATCCAACGCTGTTCATCCGTCAAAGAAGGCGAGTTTTGCACATCAAAGCGCAGGATGACCTTGCTTTCGACCTTATTGACATTCTGCCCACCGGGCCCGCCACTGCGGGTAAAGCTATACACCAACTCGTGTTCAGGAATAGAGAGGGTATCGCTGATCGGCAAGTCCATGGGCGCTTAAAAGCCCTCCACAAAGAGCGGGGGCAGTTTAAATTCGCGGGTCAAAGCAATGACCTGCTGTGGATCTTTGTAATTCAAGACCGCACAGGAACCGGTCAAAACATGGTGGTCGTCAAAAGGCAAAATCCGGCAAATGGTGTAAAAACCGGGCATCAAAAAGCGCCAGGCATCGCTGTCGCGTACTTCGAGCGGGCTATCATCGAGCAGGTCTTTGAGCAGGATCTTATCGGGTTTAAAGCGCTCGACAATCTCATAACACCCCAAACTGGAGCTGCGAAAGCGCTGGTAAACCTTGCGTTGGCTGGGTGTCATCTGAGCTTGATACTGGTCAATAAAGTGATCCAGTGGCGTTTTTTTGTCGATAAAGGTTTCAAAGATCAGACCATCAATCAAAAAAGGCTGAAGATCGAGATCTTCGGGAATCAAACTGCGATCATAACGCGCACTGATGCGGCGCAAAAACCGCGCATAAAAAGGATCGTAGATAAAGTCGATCAGCTTCTGGAAATAGGCCAGCGGCGTCTCTTCTGCGAGCGAAAAGGGTTTGGCATTTTTTTTGTCAGGGGGATTCATCAGACCAGATTTTCCATAATGTATTGTTTGCGCTCGACCGTATTTTTGCCCATATAAAAAGCCAAGAGACGGGGAATTTCATGTTTTTCGCGCACACTCACGGGCAAAAGACGCATATCAGGGCCAATAAACTGACCAAACTCCTGTGGCGATATCTCGCCAAGACCTTTAAAGCGGGTGATTTCAGCGCCTTTACCGAGCTTGACCTGGGCCTTTTCTTTTTCTGTTTCGGAATAACAGTAGATGGTCTGTTTGGGATTGCGCACGCGAAAGAGGGGGGTTTCGAGGATATACAAGTGGCCACGCAAAACCAAGGCCTCAAAGAAGTGCAAAAAGATGGTGAGCATCAGATTGCGGATATGCATGCCGTCTACATCGGCGTCTGTTGCCAAAATAACTTTGTTATAACGCAGATTGTCGACATTGTCTTCTATCCCCAGGGCCTGGACAATATTGTAGAGTTCTTCGTTCTCGTAGAGCAAATTGCGTTTGGCCCCATAAGCATTGACAGGTTTTCCCTTGAGTGAAAAAACAGCCTGGGTCATCACATCCCGGCTCATGACAATCGAGCCACTGGCCGATTGCCCTTCGGTGATAAAAATCATCGACTCTTCCCCACGGGGCTGTTTGGTCCCGAGGTGGTATTTGCAGTCTTTGAGCTTGGGCACCTTGATGGCCACTTTTTTGGCCTTCTCTTTGACCAATTTTTTGATCCCTTGCAGCTCTTTGCGAATGCGCTCGTTAAGGCTGACTTTGTCGAGGATGATCTGGGCCACTTCTGGGTTTTTATACAGATAGTCTTCAACCTCGCGTTTGACCTCCTGCACAATCCAGGCCTTGAGATCGGTATTGCCCAATTTATTTTTGGTTTGAGACTCAAACACCGGATCTTTGATTTTGATGGCAATGGCACCCGCCAGCCCCTCCCGCACATCGTCGGCCTGAAAGGTCTTTTTGGCGAATTCATTCACGCCTTTGAGAATGCCCTCTTTGAAGGCTGAGAGATGGGTCCCCCCGTCGGAGGTGTATTGCCCATTGACAAAAGAGAGGTAATCATCGCCATAGGCCTGGGTATGGGTCAAGGCAAATTCGATGCGATTGCCTTTAAAATAAATCGGATCATAGAGTTTTTCGCTCTCAACTTCGTGCTGAAGCAGATCGTAGAGACCTTTGTCAGAATAAAAAGACTCGCCATTAAATTCCAGGGTCAGCCCTGCGTTGAGATAGGCATAATAGGCGAAGCGGCGATTGAGAAATTCAAGATTGTAATGATAGGCCCCAAAGATCTCGGTATCTGCCACAAACTGCACCCAGGTGCCATTGGGCTCTGCCGTTTTTCCCTCTTCTTCATGGGTCAGTGCGCCCTGTTCAAAACGGGCCTCTTTGTATTGGCCTTCGCGGTAACTGCGCACAATAAAACTGGAGGACAGGGCATTCACGGCTTTGGTTCCAACCCCATTCAGCCCCACACTGAACTGAAAGACATCGTCATTGTATTTGGCTCCCGTATTGATGACGGAAACACACTCCACAATTTTGCCCAAAGGAATGCCCCGGCCAGAGTCGCGTACGGTGATGCGATCCTCTTCAAGTTGAATCTGTACGCGTTCCCCATTGCCCATGATAAATTCATCAATGGCATTGTCAACGACCTCTTTGACCAAAACATAGATGCCATCATCGCGGTGATTGCCATTGCCCAAACGGCCAATATACATACCTGGACGCAGGCGAATATGATCCAGCGAACTGAGGGTTTTAATTGCGTTTTCGTCGTAGGCAACAGCGGGTTTCTGGGACATGGGCGGTTCCTGTGGGTTTCCTGTTTTGATTGATTTTTAAACTGGTTTTATCATAACAGATTATACACCCCCTTTGGGTTAGCATCTGCCAGTGATCTCAAAAATATGTATTAATTTTGTATTAATATGTATTCTGCCAATAATCACGTGCAAGTGGTTTTTTCAAGCGTGAGCTCAAAAGCGTGTCATATCAATAAGGTTAAAGTATTTCTGCCTCAATATAAATTAATTTTAAACATAAATTTCTCCTATCTTAATCGAAAGACAATGTTTTCAGGCAATATTTTTAGACCTTCCTGCGATATTGTCTGCATAAGCAAAAATTAAATTCAGCGAAGGAAATAGAGAACCATGTCCACGATTACTGCCGTATCCAATCAAGCCCTGATGACTCCTGCCCAGACCCCCAAAGCAACTCCCCAACAGCCCGCTACCCCCGTTGTAGAAAATAAAGGTCTGGCCACCGACAGCAACGATATTATTGAAATCAAACGCGGATTCGTTCCCACTTTAAAAGGCGCTGGCGCCGGTGCTCTCGGCGGCGCTGTAGCCGCAGGCATTCCCCTGATGATTATGGCTGCAGGCTCCCATGGTGATGGTGCCGGTTGGGCCCAACTCTTTGCCATTGCTGGTGCCCTCGGTGGCGGTGTCTCTGGTGGGATCGCGGGTGGTGTGGCCGCCAATAGCACCGATAGCAAACTCAAAGGGGCCGCCATTGGTGCCGGTGTCGGCGCACTGGTCGGCGGTGTTGCCCTGGCCAGCAAAAACCTGATGACTGGCAATGTCAAAGAAGCCATCACCGTCGGCATTGTCGGCGCAGTGGTTGGCGGGGTCACCGGTGCCGCAGGTGGTTTGGCCGGCGCCATGACCGCCACCCGCAAATAATTGATTCAACTGAAGAGGTGTTAGGTTTCGGGAACAGCCAATGTGGCGCTCCCGGACGGGCCTAACACCTCTTTTTCGTTTTTGCCTAATCCCTCACCCCGATTTGAAAGCTGTCCGAAATCGCCCGCACCGCCGGAGCGTACATGGCCTCTCCGACCATGGGCAATGCCGAGAAAAGACCCGGTGTCTCCGCGCGCAGGCGATAGCTCAAGACCTGGGTTCCTTCGGGCAATTGGCTCAGGAAAAAGGCCACACGGTTGTCGCGAAATTCACGGTAGACCCCCACACCATTTTGCCAGTTATAGCCACTCTGGGCAGAGAGGGCCTCCAGACCTGCAGGCTTAAAGTCCTCAAGCATGACATATTCATAGTCATTGGGGGCTTTTAAACTCAGACGGGCCTCTACTTCTTCGCCACTGGTCAGGGCCTCGCCTGGCATAATTGGGGTGAATTGCTCTTCCATTTTCTGGCTGCCTGGATTGAGGGTTTTGCTAACGCGGTAATAGCTGCGCTCGGCCTGCAAGCGGTTGCCACTGGCACTAATTTTGGCTTCGCGGCTGAAATAGTCCAGCGCCAAGCTGTAATAGAGCGTGCCTGAGCCACTTTTTTCAATTGTCAGGGTGTTTTCACCCGTCTGCAACGCATTGTCGGCCAGCTCAATGCGATTGTCAAAGCTCAGACTGTTGGCAGGCGTGACCTCAATCGTTTTGAGCAGACGGCCATTGAGTTTGACAGCCAGGGTGTATTGGCTCTCCAGCTCTTTGTTTTGGGCCATCCAACCACTCAGAGCGTAGATCACCTGGGCCGTGTCGCGGGTGGAGTTCCAGCGGTTACTCTGACGGTTGTAAACCAACCAACGCACGAGCTGGGGCACAACCGGGTCTTGCGGCGAAATCGCCACAAAAGCGCGCAGGATCAGCGCCTGGGTTTCAACCCGATCCTGGTACCAATACCACCAGCCCTGATCAGGGGTTTTCCAACTGGCCACGTCTTCATCGGCATCCACTTTGACAAAACTCTTGAGATTCTGCAGAATCAAACGGGCCCGATCGGCCTGCCCCAGCCGCTGATAAGCCTGGGCTAGCAGGGCTTTGCCTGAGTGACTGAGCTGATCGCGGCGTTTAAACAGGGACTCTAACTCACCGGGCTGGATTTTTTTGCCTGCACTGAGCACAAAAGCCAAATAGGCCTGCTGATTGAGGGCCTGACCCGTTTTGAACTGTTGCAAGAGATAGCTTTCAGCCCGATTCATCAGCCCGGCATCGAGGGGATAATCCGCTTCGCGGGCCAAACTCAAGGCATCGTAGACATAGGTGCTCATTTGCAGATCGCTGCTAAAACCCGACCACCAGCCCCAGCCCCCATCGGGGTTTTGCATCGACGTGATGCGAATGATGCCTTCGGCCACCATTTTTTCCAAAGCTTGGGGGTCGTAAACGGGGTTGCGTTTGCGCAGATTTAAACTGGCAACATCCAGGTTTTTCTGAGCGCTGAGGTCTTCGAGTTTGAGACCAAGCTTTTTCAGGGTGCGTGCCGTTAAAAGCGCGGGCACAAAGCGGCTGGTGGTCTGCTCGATACAGCCATAGGGAAATTCAGCCAGATAAGGCAGGGCCTCTAAAAGGGTACCTGCCAAAGAGGCATTCAGGGTCAGGGTCAAGCGCGTGGCCTCGGGCTTGCGCTCAGTAGGCAGCATGACTGTTTTCAACAAATGCTCAGTTTTAAAACTGCCCGTCAAAGTGACCTGTTTTTGGGCCCCGTAAATCTGCAGCGGCAGGGGCATTTCAACCGCATCACTCTCCTCTTTGGAGAGGGCCGTCATGCGGATCTGAGCCAGCCCGGCCTGCTTGACCTTGACACGCCAATCGACGCGCTTTTCTCCCTGGGCCGGCACAGAGACAGAGACTTCGGTGGGCTGCAAAGCCTGGAGCAAATCCGTGGGCAACAGCAATTGAGCCTTGACCGTAAGTGCCTGGGCAAAGGCATTGCGAATTCGGCCACTGAGCACCACCTCGTCTCCTTCGGTTAAGAAGCGCGGTGTGAGCATGTGCATTTGCAATTTTTGTGTGGTTTGCAGTTCGGTGCTGGCTTCTCCTGCTTCAGCACCCGCACTCACCCCTTTGGCAATCAGCTTCCAGGTGGTGAGTGAGTCGGGAAAAGCCAAAGTGACTTTGGCCTTGCCGTGTTGATCGGTGACCAGTTCGGGGTTCCAAAAGGCCGTGTCGGGAAAGTTTTGACGCAGGCGAGGCGTGGCCTGGGTGGGTGCTTGCTGCCGATCCTGCTCACGCGCATTTTCATTGTCCTTTTTGCTTTTGGACTCACTCGGGGCCGCTTCAGCAGCGGGCTGGGGAGCTGGGCGAGCGACAGCATCCATCAGCATCTCTCCGCCCGCAAAGCCCTCACGGCGGCCATAAAAATCCCCGTCGTTCAGGCCATCGTCGCTGTTTTGGGGCGGCAAGGGATAGTGTTTTCGCTCTTTGAGCACCTTGGCCCAGGGAGAAAAACCGACTTGCAGTGAACCCTGCAAATTGTCGGAGAAACTGCGGCGCTCCTGAAAAAACCAATTGCGGATATCTCCGGAGCGATCTGCTTGCAATTGGTAGACCGAGGCATCGGTCAAAGCCAGCGAAAGTCCGGTCTGGACCGGGCGGTTGCGGCTGTCTTTGACCTCCACTTCGACCTCGGCTTTTTCACCGGGGCGAAACTCGCTTTTTTTGCTCTTGAACGCCACCTTCAAAAAACGTTCTTCAGGGGGCACAAAGAGTTCCAGACTGTCTTGTAACATCTGCTGATGGCGAACCGTGATCGCCCGCAGATTAAAATTGGGGGTGTGGGCCGGAGAGAGTTTGAGCTGCACGACCTTGGAATGGCCCGCAATCGCCAGCAGATGATGGCCGATCAACATGTTTTCGGCCTCTTCCAAGAGCAGGACATAGCTGTCGGGATCTTTGACCGTGACCATCAGCCGGGCTGTTTCACCCGCCTGGTAAATGCGTTTATCGCTGAGGATATCCACTTTTTCGAAGTGAAAACGGCGGCCCTCAAATTGAGGCCCCGCCACCCAGACTTCGCGGCTCTGGCTGACAGGCCGCTCAAAGGCATCCCGCCCACTGAAGACAAAGCGATAACGGCCTTCTGATGGGGGCTGCCAGCGATAAAAAATTCGGCCCAAAGCATCGCTGCTGAGATTTTCTGCTTTGAGTTTTTTGACCGTGTCTTTGCCTTCGAGGGCTTCGATCGTGAGCAGACCCGCCTGTTTGGGCACGGGCTGACCGTTGGGGTCGACCAAATTGATCTCCGTTTCGATCCGCTCGCCGGGACTGTAGAGGCCGCGGTCAAAGTCCAGCGAGGCGTACCAACTCTGGCGGGTCACCCGAAAGACCCCCCTGCCATTCTGAACCCGGCGGCTGTGGTCGGTGACCTCGGCTTCGACCACATATTCCCAGTCCTGGCTGGGACTGGCTTCGGTTGGCACACTGATCTCAGCCTGGCCTTCGGCATTGAGGCTCACCGTCTCCTGTTTTAAGATGGCGGCATCATCATCGTGATAATCATCGAAAGAGTTATCCCAAGCGCCATAAAACCAGTCCCAGGGATTCGAGCGGGCTTGGAAAGCCGGGTAAAAATACTGGCGTTTGAGGGTGTATTTGAGACTGCCGTTTTGCACCCGGCCACCGGCATAATAATCGGCAGAAATGGTGACTTTGGCGCTTTCACCAGGGCGCAGAGCGGCACTGGGCGGCGTGACTTTGACCAAAAATTCGGGCTTGCGGTACTCTTCCACCCGAAACTGTTGTCCCCCCGAGAGCCGCAATTGGGAGCCGGGATGCTCAGGCAAATTCAACTGAAATTGGTACATACCCAGGGTAGCCGAAGTGGGCAGGGCATAAGCGCCATGGATCGCTCCCCAGCGGTCGCTGGTTAGGGTTTGTTTAAACAATTCTTCGCCCCGGGGCGAGAGCAAGCGCAGTTCGACTTTTTGGCCTGCAGGGGTCTGGTATTGTCCTTCTTTGGCCAGGCGCAAGACCTGGCGAAAAGACACTTTTTGACCGGGCCGGTAAATGGGGCGGTCGGTATAAGCATAGACCTTGTAATAGGGGCTGGCATCAGCATAATACCAATAGCGCAGCTGATTCACCGCGTGGTGAGCCCCCAAGACAGCATAGGCATCGAGGTAGGTACCCGGCTGTTGGAGTTGGCGTTTGTGCAGATAGAGGCCATCGGCCCCCGTTTTGATCCGGGAATGTTTGACCTGCGCGCCCAAACCACTGCCTGTTGTCTCTTTGATATAAAGGGTGGCATTGGCCATTGGTTTGCCGGTGTGTGCACTGCTGAGATAAAAGAGGGTCTGTTCACCCGCTTGTTTTTGCACCAAGGAGAGGTCTGAGAGGATGACCAAAGCAGAGGCTTCCACGTCTTGACCTTCGGCCTGCAATAAATAAGCCCCCGCCGGCAGGGCTTTGCTGAGCGTGAGTTCGCGCTGAAAAGGGGTATAGTCAGCAGCCTCAGTTTGCCAATTCCAGCTCAAAACTTCGGCTTGGCAATGGCTGCGATTCTCAGCCAATGAGGCACCAAAATGGCCATTAAAATCCACAAAGCGCAGATTGGGGTTGTTCAAAGACAAAAAGGCCGTGAGTTCTCTCTGCAAATCCACAGCACAGAGTTTAAATGTGAGATCTTTGAGATTGCGCCCCCCGACCTGAAAGCGGGCGGGTTGGTCGGGCGTTTGCACGCCGGGCACCTGCAAATGGAGGCTGGGCCAGCGGATATTCTGCAGGCGGTCGTGAGCCACGTTGACGAGCAAACTTTGGGGGTGGCGTTTGAGTAACATTTCCCAATTTTCAATCGCGGCGGCGTATTGTTGACGCCCATTTAAGAGGTCACCCAGCGAGAGCTGAATTTTGTCGGCGAGGGCATCTTGGGGATAGGTCTTTAAGAGCGCTTGAAAGACCAAGAGGGGATCGAGATCGGGGTAATCTGCCGCCTGTAGACCCAGGCGGCGCAAGATAAATACATTCCAGGCAAATTGCAGGCGCACCTGAGCGGGATTGTCTTTGAGATTCTGCGCCACCTTGAGGCTTTCATAATAGAGGAAATAGGCCTTTTGGAAGGGGGTCGCTTCGGCTTTGAGGGTCTCACCCGGTGCCCTGGGGGCGACAAGTATGGGCCAATCTTTGCGGGCCGAAGGCAGCCAGGATTGGTCGCGGTAAAAAAAGCCCAGCTCTTCTACCAAATTGAGCACTTCTTTTTCGATATCTTTCAGGCGGGCCTTGCGGGTATAGAGATAGTCAAAATAGTTTTTGCGCGCGGCAGTGTAATAAATTTCGGCCTGCTTGTGGTCTTGGTCCCAAACCCAGGTATACACCCCTTCACGGCGGTCAGTATTGCGGTAGAGTGTGCCATTGCGCAAATAACCTTGGTGCGGCATGCGGCGGTAAACCTGAGCCCCCAACGCCGAATAGCGGGCACGCCAGAGCAAGTCCGGCACCTGTTTGAGGGCAATTTCCAGCTGGGGAATGAAGCGGTCGTAGTCTTGCAATTTGTCGAGGCTTTGCAAGACCCGCATACGCACCCGCAAGCTGTCGGAGACAAAACGGGGGTCTTTTTGGGCCTTGTCGTAGAGCGTGAGGGCCTCTTTGTAATTGTGATCCCCAAAAGCCTGATCGGCCTCTTGCAGCAAAGTCGCAGCCCCAACAGGCAGACTCAGCCCCAATAATAAAAACAAAAACAGGCCCACAAATCTAAACATGCAAGAACTCCAGGAAATCAAGATATCTTCTTCAGACAGAGTAACGCGGAGGTGTGTTCAAATCCAAACCCCCTGCATCCACGCTACCAAGGTCAGTGGTCTGCAAATGAAGCAGAGAGAGGAACAGAGAGGCCTTGGGTTTGCAGTGCCTTGACGAGTTGTGGCCCCAGCTCACTTTCGCGGCGCACAAAAACCGGTGCCTGGCCCAGGGGGGCAGCCACCTCGACCCAACTGCCTTTGTGGTAAAGGCCATAGACCTTGCCACTCCAGAGATGCACCCAGGGCCCCGCTGGCAAATAGAGCTTGCGGCTGCGGCCCCCAGGCTCCAAAACCGGTGCCACCAACAGATCTGGCCCCAGCATAAACTGGTCATGAATCTGGGCCGCCTGATCGTCTTCGGGAAAATGCAAAAACAAATGCCGCACCACCGGTGCGCCCAGCTGACTGGCCTGGGCAAAGAGTTGGCGGCGCAAAAAGCGCCAGGCGGTATAGATCCGCGCTTGGCGGTCAAAAGCTGCCAACAATTCGGGGCTGCTATACAGTTGTGCCTGGGCCTCGGGCTGATTGCCTTCGTGGCTGCGCAAAAAAGACGTCCAGGCATTGGCTTCGAGCCAGCGCAGCAACAATTCGGGGCTGCGGCACAGCCCCAGCCCAGCCTGGCAGATCGAGGTATAGCCCCCAGCATCACTGTGATTGAGTGAAAACCCACTGAGCCCCCCAGAGATCAGGCCCATCACGGCGCTGCGCAGGCCATCGTGGCCATCCCAACTCACACTTTGATCACCTTGCCAAAAGAGCGGAGCCCAGCGCGGGCTGAGCGTAAAACCCGATCTGAGAAAGACCAGGGCCTGGGCTTCGGGGTTTTCGCTGAGAATCTCGTTTTGCAAACGGGCCCATTCTTCGGCATAGCGATTGTGGGCACGCAAAGCGGGCTCTTGGCTGTACAAATGGGCGTCTAAAGGCAGGGCCTCGCCATAATCCGCCATCCAGCCACTCAAACCGGCCCCCAGCACCTGGCTTTTGACCACATGTTTAAACCAGGCCCGTGCCCCCGGATGGCTGAGATCGAGCATGCCCGCTGAGAAATCGGTGTTTTTGACCTGCAAGACAGCCCCGTGGGCATCTTTGAGTAAAAAGCCCTGTTCCCGCGCCTCAGCGTAGAGATTGCGGCGGGCCCCCTCTCCACTGGCGTCGACCAGAAAGGGGTTCAGATAGCCCAACACCCTGATTTTTGCCTGTTTAAAATCTTGGAGCAGCTCTTGCCAGCCAGGATAATGGCTGTGATTCAACTCCCAATTCCACCAGAGTTGGGAACCAATGCTGGTTTTGCGTTTGCCCACCCAGTCTTGCAGCCAAAAAGCGGCCAGCGGTGTTTTTTGGGCCTGTAATTTTTCCCAGACCGCCCGCACCTGGGCTGTGCCCCCCTGCATTCCGACCCAGGCCCCGCGATCGACCCAGTCTGGTGGTTCTGGCATGCGCCCGGCCCAAGTGGTATAACTTGTGAGCAAGGCCAAGGGGGTGTCGGCCCCGATGAGGCGCAAGTGCATTTCAGGGGCCCAGAGTTGCATCTGCAGTAGGTTTGGCTCGCGCAGATCCCACTCGCTGTATTCGCTGTTTTCGAGCGCCAGGCCGCGCCCCTGCGAACTCATCAGCCAGGGCACAGAGATATAGCTGCTGTGCGCGTGGCCTGCTGAACCGGGAGAGAAGGTATCAATCAGACTGCTCAGGGGCATGGCCCCACGGCCAATGCCATTTTCTTGCACCCAGATCGGCAGATTCTGCCCATTGAGCCGGGGTGTGCTGAATTGTTCGCCACCGCCAAACCAGTTTTCAGTGGGGTCACGCTGCAGATCCAGAGACAGGGTTTGCAATGGCCCAGGGCTGAGCGTCAGAGCCAAACGCAAATGCCCCTCAGAACTGAGATTCAGCTTAAGTTGCCAGGTCTGATCACAGCCGGGGTCATGCCAACCTCCGCGCAAGAGCCAGACCTGGGCTGTGGCATCCAAATGGACATCCTCTATCACCTTGAGCTGCTGACAGCGCTGCACAAGTGGGGATTGAAAGCGAAAAGAACCCCGCTGCTCAGAGACAACCAAAGGCCGTTGTTCCGCCCGAAGCCAGCTTTGACCGGGTGCAGAGCGCAACAAGACTTGCGGTCGAATCCCAGGCCTTTGGCGGGCAATTTCCAATTGGGCCCTGTCGGGCTGCCAAGAGACCCGATAAGCCCCCAGCACATCAATCTGCCCTTGAGTTGGCGGCGCATTCGGGCTCAGGGTTTGCATGTTAAGGGGTTGGGCCTGCAATGGAAAAACACCGCCACAGGCCCCCCAAAAACACAGGGAGAGAAAAAAGCCTTTAATGGCCCTGCATCAGCCCCAATTGCTGCATCATGGCGACGCTGTTCATTTCCATCCAATGTTCCGCACATTTCCCATCTTTGACGCGGATGATATCAATGGCATTGACGTCTATTTTTTTGCCTGTTGCAGGCATGCCCATCATAGCCCCCGAATTGGTGCCCGTCATGCGGATATGCACAAAGACCAGATCACCTTCTGCTGCTGAGCGCAAGATCTCAATCTTGAGATCGGGAAAACCTTTCAAGAAATCAGTCATGCTTTCACTGACCTTGGCAAAGCCGACCATATCTCCCATCATGGGGTCATGGTCAACCACGTCTTCCGTAAAATAATCTTTCATCTTCTCCAGCTTTTTGCCATTCAAAATATCTTTATAAAAACCCAAAACCAGCTCTTTGTTTTTCATGGCGGTATCGTGGTGTGCCATGGCCAATTGGGTTGGCGGCACAGCCAAAGCTGAAGCCGCAGGAAGCAGTAGCCCCAGCGTTAGCAGGGCCGAAAAAATCACACGTTTAGACATAAATACACACTCCCATCTGTTTTTTAGCTCATTTTTACTGAATGATGAACACAGTAAAATCTTCCTCACAATAACAAATTCAGATCTCAAAGACAAGCCAGCTTGAAAGAGCCAGCCAGAATGCCAAAGGGTGGCTTTTAATTTAAGCGGGGGGGAAGTATAATAAGGGCATGTCCAGTCAAAAGCAGTTCCTTCAATCAGTTCAAACCCTTGTCATCACCGCTTTTGAACACCAGCCTTCACCCCTTAAACATTCCTTAATCTCAGCTATCCCAAAGATTACTCTGAGATCACTTAAATCGGATCAAACACGCATCAAAGCTTAGCTTTACTACATTGATTAGATTTAACTGAAAAATAGAAGGTGCTTAAGAATATTTCTCGGCTGAACTGGGTATAAACAAAGAGTAAGCAAGAACAGAATCGCAAACGGAGGCTTCAAGCAAATGGGTAATTTAACGGTCAACGGCGTCAACGTCAATGCCATGCATATTCGCGAACTGCAAGAAGGTGTGAACCAGAATCAACTGGCTCAAGCCATCGACGGTGACGGACTGGATTCCCTGGTCTACAAAGATCCCGAAAACGGCAAATTCTACATTGCTTACGGCGACAATATGGACTTCTCCAGCCTGCAAAATCGGGGCCCCGGCGATCGTACCCACGCCACCCTGAATGGCAAAGCCGTCGAAGTCAAACTCTTTGAGAACGAAGTCAACAATTTTGGCGAAGGCGCCATGGAAGCCCTCAAATTGGGCAAAACCGTCGCAGTTGGCGCTGGCAAATTCGCCGCCAACAACGGCCTGGAAATTGTCGGTGCCGGTATGACCCTCGGCATGTTTGCCCGGATGGGTGGCGCAAAAGTCGCCAGCACCGCGGGTCAGAGCTTTATGAGCAAAGTGGGCACCTGGGCCTTTGGTCCCGCCAAAGACCTGACCGTTCAAGCCGGTAAAGGTTTTGGCAAAGCCGCCGCTTATGGCGCAGCTGCTGTGGTCGTTACTGCTGCCGTAGGCACCGTCGGTTACGGCATCTACGGCGAAGCCCGCAAACAAGACGACACCCGGATCAAATCCATCACCAAATAAAGTTTCAGTTATATTCTTCCGTTTGCCCCCCCTTGAAAAAGGGGGGTTTTTGCTGGGCAAAATTTAATCCAGTAAGTTTAAAAAGTCGTGCAGCAAATGCCCGGTAATGCCCCAGATCGTAAATTCCTGATAGTCAAAATAATAGATCTCGTAGTCTCGACCACCAAAACTGCGTTTGCCCAGACGGCGGTTTTGCTTTTGGCGCAAATGGCTCAAAGGCACTTCGATCAGGGTCGCAATTTCACCGGGATTGACCTCAAAGGGATAGGGGTAGGGAATTAGACCGACAAAGGGATGCACCCAAAAGCGGGTGAGCGTGGGCATGGGCTGCATTTGGCCGATCAAACGCACATCTTCGCGGCGCAGACCCACTTCTTCGTAGCTTTCACGCA
>JBFWRL010000085.1:0-23810 GCA_050248915.1 Candidatus Sericytochromatia bacterium | reverse complement strand
AAGCCCCTGCGCCCGCTGCCCCGGCAAAAGCCGCAGCACAGGCAGCCAGTCGCTCAATTCAGTTTATCGCCCTGCCCATCAGCAGCAGCCAATTGTTAAAAAAACAGGGTAGCAGCCACCCAGGCTAGCTCTCTGCGCCTAAAGCCAGCCTCTTGGGTATGACGGATCGCCAATAGGACTTTCCCTTTAACCAGGAAACCCTGCGCCGGGTCTGGCAAAAAACCGCCCATGCCCTCAATACCACGGATGAACTGAAAAAAGAGTGGGAAGGCCAAAAAGTACCGCGACAGAATGTTTTACAGGCCCAAAACGCCCGCCTCTTCAATCTGCAAACCCAAGCGCCATTGATGGTCGAAGCGAGTCATATTTTGGGCCACACAGGTCTGGAATTTCATCCCCTGTATGGTTTTCCCTATTTGCCTGCTTCGCGGCTCAAAGGCCTGATCCGCGAATATGCCGAAACCCATTGGCTGCCAGCGCAGAGCGATCAAAACCAAGCCAAGCAGCAGATCGCCGAATTGCTCGGTGGCGCAGCCTTGCAAGGGGGAGACAGTGGAAGTGTGATTATTCATGACGCCTGGCCCGAACAATGGCCAAGTGTCCAAACAGATTTACAGGCCTGTCATCACCGCCCTTATTACCAACGCCGTGAAGCCGCAGGTGATTGGCAAACCCCTGATCCCCGTTATTTTTTGAGCCTGCGCAGCGGTGCCCGGTTTGGCTTTGCCCTGACTCAGCGCCGCCCAGGTCAAGAAGAAGGCCAAGCCTTGGTCGAAAACTGGCTGGTTTCCGCCCTCTCGCTTTTGGGTTATGGCAGCGGACGCCAATCGGGTCATGGCCTCATGAAATCTCCCCATACCGCACCAACCGCGGTTTCTCCTCACACGTTCTCAGCTACACTCAGCTTAAATACACCCGGTTTTTATCGGGGCGCAGGCACCCGTTCCGAAGACTGTCAATTGCGGGCCAGCAGTCTGCGTGGTCTTTTGCGCTGGTGGTGGCGGACCCTGCACAGCGGATTTTTGCCCCAGCGCTCGTTGGTTTTGCTCGAAAATGCCCTTTGGGGCAACCGGGGCAAAAAAGGGGCCATTCGTATTCAGATACAGCCCCAGGGATCACTACAAGCCCGGCGCTTTCAGGAATATGAGCTGACCCAGCAAATGCCCGCTCCCGAGCACCCCAAAACCAAACCAGGTCTGAGTTATCTGACCTATGGCACCGGAGACAATCAAGAGCGCGCTTATTATCTGGCCGCCGGTACACGCTGGCAAATCAGCCTGACATGCGACAGTGCCCAATTATTGCCCGGCAGTGAACACCCCGGTGTTTCAATTTCGGCTGAAACCGTTTTGGAACAAGCCAAAGCAGCCCTTTGGTTGTTTTGTCAATTTGGCGGCAGCGGTCAGCGCATGCGCAAAGGCCTGGGTTCTTTCCAGCTTCCGACCGAATGGTCAGAGTCGTTGGAAAATTTGCAAGCCAAAAGTGAACAATTGCGCGAAGACTGTGGATTTAGTTCACAATTTCAAGAGCGCTTCTGCGACTCCCCTTCGCTGCAACAGCGGATTGAACAGGCAGATATTCTCACGCCTTGGAAAAACGAGTGGTTTGCCCTGCATCAGCTCGGTTATGCCTACCAATCTTTTATGCAAAACCACAAACACAAAGCGCTCAAACGCGGTCTGGGTCTGCCACGAGACATCGGAGCACCGATCCAAGGTGAGTGGGAAATGCAAACGCCGGTCAAAGACCGTCTGGCCTCGCCCCTTTGGCTGCACTTCGACAGACAGGCCGAAACAGGCAATTTGATTCTGCGCACATTGGCTTTCCCCAATAAACACAATGGCTCCCTTGCCGACAGCCAGAGCTTATTGGCCGAATTACTCAATCACCTGCGCAGCGCACTCAGTCAGGCCATTGAAAATTATCCCCTGGAGCCCGAAATCCGCCTCAATACCGAAGAGCGCAAGGCCCGTCCACAACGGGGAACAGAAAAACGCCCCCCCTTCCAGCGCAGTGCCAACGCACCTGTACTGGGCGAAAAAGGCGAAAGTACAGCTCCCCAAGCCGACAGAAGCGAACCCCGGCGAGAATGGCGCAAACGCCCTGAGCGCAGCGAAGGGGAACGGCCCCCACGCAGTGATCGCGGTGAACGCAGCCCCCGCCCTGAACGCAGCGGAGAAGCCCTCGGTCGCAAACCTCGGCGCGAATCTGGAGACAAACCCTTCCGGCGCTCTGAGGGCCCTGGATTTAAATCCACCCGCCCCTCTGCTCCGCGGCCTGTGCAAGCCGGTGATCGGGTCGAAGTGGCCCTGCTCGAAGAGCGCACCAAAAAAGGCGGTTGGCGAGCCCAACATGCCCCCAGTGGCTTAAGTGGCCCTGTGGTCAACTCGGGTCTGGTTCCTGCCGAAAACGAAGTGGGTTCCAGCTTGACCTTGATTGTGCACTCGATTAACCGCTTTGAAATGGCTTTCCGCGTGCCCACAGCCGCAGATGAAGCCAAAGACAAAGGCAAGAAAAAGACCAGCCGAGCAGAAGTCTAAGCGCTGAGCGAAAAATCCGCCAAAGTGTGATAGACAACGCCCTGTGGCCCTTGGACAGACTCAAATAACTCAATTTGGGTGACAGTCCAGGGCCGCAACTGTGTTTCTGCCAACACGCCGGGCTCAGGCAAACTGAGCGGCGCACGCATTGGCTTGCGTATCCGTCCCAGGGTCAAATGGGGATAATAGGGATGCTCCGCAGGGGCAGCCCCCAGCGCTTGTATGCGACTTTCCAACTCTCGCTGAAGCTCCATCAAAGCGGATTCCGGCTCCACATTCCAAAAGAGTACACGGGCCCCTGCCAGAGCGGGAAAACAGCCAAAGCCACCCAAGTGCAGCTCAAATCCCGATCGCTCTGCCAAAGCAGCAGGCAAGATCTCTTTCAGTTGCGCAACTTGAGCATCAGACTGAAAGCCCAAAAACCGCAGAGTGAGATGCATATTTTCTGGCAAAACCCAGGCACAAGCGAGATCGGGCTGCTGCTGCATGCATAATTTTTGCGCAGCCTGCGCCACCAGACGCAAGGCTGGCGGTGGGGAAATACCAATAAATAGGCGTTTTAGCTTGGGTTCAGGTGGCATATTTGATGCGCTGGTTGGCCCCACGCATCCGGCGACTGAGGATCTCAGCCACCCCAAACATAAACTTGGCGGCTGTGGCCGGATCTTTGGCCAACAAATCCTCAAAGTCGTCACGGGTCAAACAAAAGACCTCTGAAGGCTCTCCGGCTGTAATCGTGGCCGAACGGGGCTGACGGTCCATAAACGACATTTCCCCAAAAATCAGGCCTGCTCCGGCTACGAAAAAGGTCAGATCGTCGCCACTGCGAGCTGTTGAGGTCACATTAAACAGCCCTTTGATAATCACATAGAGATTGTCATCTTCATCGCCTTCGCGAAAGACAATATCTCCGGGCTCATAACTGATAAGATCTGAGCGTTTCATTACTTCAAAGATCTCCCGCTCAGCCATCTGGGAAAAAATTTTCAGGCTCTTGAGTTCCTGCAATTTGCTCAGAATCGCCAGCTTTTGTTGTTCATCAATGCCCATCTAAAACCCCTTTATTCACCCTGGTGAGATTTATCCGCCAAACTCCTGGCATAACTGATCGCCTCGTCGTGGCTGCGCCCTTCTTGCCGCAAAACGCGATAGGCCTCCAAAAAGGCCTGTGGCAGGGCAGCGAGATCCTGCTTTTCTTGCACAAACGCCATCGACTCAGCATGGCTATAGCCCTCTTCGCGGAAGTGGTCATAGGCATTTTGATACTCGGGCTCCATCATACGCACTTCGGCATGTTGGTCCGAGGCTTTGCCTTTGGGTGCCGCCTGGGAAGATGGGTTAATCACGTTGCGCAGATTGCCAAAGAGAGAACCCAAAATGCCATTTAAATCCCGATTGAGGCCATCGACATTGTAGGCTTTTTGGATCGCCTCTTGGTAGTCCAATTGGGCCCGCTCAATTTTGCCAAAATCAATATTATAATCCATGGCTTCGATCAAATCGGTCACCACCTGTTCATCGAGCACATTGACCACTTTGCGCAGGGTCACGGCCATTTGTTCAACATCGAGTTCATCGCCAAAATACTGGGCCATTTTTTCTTCAAGCTCCAGCGAAACCTTAAAAACCCGCTTGAGTTCAACTTTGTTGATGCCCATCTGCTTGGCCAATTCTTTTAAGCCCTCTTTGTTCTCCAATTGGGGGCGCACCACCGTGCTGTTGAAATAGCGCACAGGCATGACCATGGACTGCAATTGGCGCTGCAATTTTTGGCGGCTGTCGGGGTTGCTTTTAAATTCATTGATGGATTGGTGCAGTTTTTCTTTAAATTCAGCCAGGGCCTCTTCTGGGTTGCGTCCCCCCAAAAACCGCCGAATCATGTCTTTTAATCCAGCCACTGAAAAGCCTCCTGTTGTCCTGTCTAAGGACTTTCGTATCTGATCTTTACTTCTTAATGGTACTATGGGCACTTGATTTCAGCCAAGCAAGAAGGGCTATTTGCCCAGAGAAAGTCCCCATAAAAAAACCGGGCCTGTTCATGACAAGACCCGGTTTTTAACTGAATGGCTTATTTCAGAGAAACGGCCTGGGGCAATTTGGCCAACTGAGTGGGGGTCAAAAGGGACCGCACAGCCAGGAAATGATCCAGGGACTGCTTTTGCAATTGACCATCAAGGGCCAATTTTTCTTGCAGGAGCTTGCGCACCAAATTGGGATTGTGGGCCGGGGACATCAGCTGCTTTTGAATTTCGAGCTGTTTGAGCTGGGCATCGGCTTTTAAGCGAATCGCCTTTTTGTTGAACTCAATCCGGAGCAAATTGATTTTTTTGATTTGATCGGGGCTGAGATTCAGCGACTTCCAATCAATTGAGGATGGAACTACAGCAGGTTTTTCAGAGGCATCCTTGGCTTGAGACGGGGCTGCATACATCCCGAGTCCCAACATAATACTGGCAGCAACCGCCAGAACGCGTGAGGAAATATTATTTTTCATGACCTCTCACCTACCCTTCTATTAAATTATTATAGTCTTCGTCGGTCGTATTATCAAAAGAATCTTGCAAATCAACGAATAAATCGTTTTCAGCCTGATTCTCTAAATCAATCACATGGTCTGTTGGTACGACGTCTGCTGTAGTTCCGGCTTCCTGGGAAGGAGCCATCTGATTATCCAGCATTTGCTGGGAAAATGAGACCAAAAGACCAAAGAAGGCAATCCCTGCCACCATGCGGGCATAACGGCCCTGAAGCAAGCGGGGAAGCGCAAAAATCTGTTTTTTCTGCTGTGAATCCACAGCATCGAGTTGGGCCGAAAGCCGCTGCAGAAAGGCAGGGCTGGCTTCGGTCAGGGGCAGCGCTTTCAAGGCCTGAGACAGGGCTTGAATGTTCTGCAATTCGGTTTGAACCTGAGCATCACCCAATTGCTGGGCGCTCAGTTCCAGATCCTGATCAAAACAGGCTGAGACCAGCTCAAACTCTGGGGCGATTTCAATTGAATCCAAGCGGGCCAAAAGGCCTTGCGCAAAAGATTCAGAGGCATCAGGCGTGGGAAGGGCCTGCAAAGCCTGGCTCAAAACCGAAAAATTGTGGCTGTGCTGACGGGCCAAAGGATGTCTGGCCATTTCTACAGACAGCACTTCGTGTTCGTCAAAGCCTGCAGAGAGGGTTTCAAAACTGAGTTCGTCACAGGTATCCAGCAGGCTTTCGAGCTGGGTATAAAACTCGGCAGAAGCGGCAGGAACCGGCAAAGCCTGGAGTGAGCGGGTCAGCACTGAAAAGTTTTTCAGGGTGGCACAGGCCACTTCGGAGAGCACGTCAGGTTCAAGTTCCTGCTGGTCATAGACCGCAGAGAGGTCGCTCAGCGTGAGTTCAATCGGCTCAGGCAAAAATGCCATCAGGCGCTCGGCAAAATCCGTGGAATTGATCTCTGGGGTGGGCAAAGTCTGAATGGCCTGGGCCAAGACTTTGAGATTGTGCAGATGGGTCTGAGCGGTTTCGCTGCTGGGAGCTTCTTCGGGGATGTCTTCGCCATCGCTATAAGCGGAGAGGTTTTCAAAATCGTCGGCGGGGTCTTCTTGTTCCCAGCCGAGGGCGTCGAGACGGGCAAAGAGCGAATCTTCAAAACGGGAGGGAGAGGGGGTCTGAGAGAGATTCTGACAGGCGCGGGTCAGCGACTCCATGTTGCGCACTTCAACCAGCGCGGGCAGACTCTCGCCAAGGCCTTGCTGGACATGAATGGCATGAATGTCTGTCAATTCTTGATCCAGATAGGCGGAAAGGTCATCAAAAGGCATTGCAGCTGACATCAGATTTTTCTTTCCTCCTTTTCTTTTAGATAACCAGACAATTTTAAAATCAGTTTTTCCCGGGCCCGGGCAATCCGAGACTTGACCGTCCCCAGCGAGATATCCATGGCGTAGGCAATTTCTTCGTAAGACATGCCCTGAATCTCCCGCATAACAATCACCGCCCGGTGGGAAGGGGGCAGCTCCCGGATCGCCTCTTCGAGGTGTTCCTGCCACTCGGTGCGGAGCAGCTCTTCTTCGGGTAAAAGGCCGGGGGCCTCCAACTCCATCTGAATGCTGTCACCGTCTTCCATGCGCAGGTCATCGTCGAGCGAAAAAGCAATGTGATTGCCTTTTTGCCGCATCCGGTCGCGAAAGGCATTCACCACAATCCGGTGTAACCAACTCCGAAAGGCAGCCGGAGATTTCAGCTTCCGAATCGATTGATAGACCTTTACCCAGACTTCCTGGGCCACGTCTTCAATTTCCTCTTTGTCCTGCAATAACCGGTAGAGCACCGCAAAAACCATGCTCTGATAGGCTTTCACCAAATCCATAAAGGCTTGGCGATTGCCTTCCTGGCATTGCCGGATGAGCTGTTCCTGCTTTTCTTTCAGGGCACTGTTTACCATACTCATGCGGAATGTCTTTCCTCGTATTTAATGTGACGCAGATCATTGTGGAAAGGTTCCAGAATCGCTTCTTTTTTTCTTCAAGAGATTAACAGTCCCTTCCACAAAGCCGCCTAAAATGAGAAAATAAAGGTATGATACCTCCCCAAACATCGCCTTCTGATGCCCCCCAAATCGCCTTGACCCATATTGCCCTGCGGGCCCAAAATCCCAGCTTAAGTGCCGCGTTTTATGCCCGCTATTGCCAATTATCAGTTGTGCAAAGGCGCGTGGATCAAGAAAACGGCCAAGATGTCGAGGTAATCTGGCTGGGAAATCCCGAGCGCCTGCCAGGTTTTGTGATTGTTTTGATGCAGGCCAAACCCGAACCGGCTCCCCAAAGTGCCTTTCATCATCTGGGCTTTGAAGTATCCAGCCGTGATGAGGTTGATGCACTCGCCAAGCAAGCCCAGGCCGAGGGGATTCTGGCGTTGCCCCCCCAAGACGCGGGACCTGTCGTGGGATATATTTGTGCCCTTTCAGACCCCGATGGCAATCTGGTTGAGATCAGCTTTGGCCAAATGATCATGCTCAGCTCCCAGTTGCAATCATGAAACTGCGATTTTTCCACAATAAGGGCTGGGCCAGTCTGTGTTTGTCTGCTTGCCTGCTCTGGAGCACACCGGTCCATGCCGCCCGTGTGATTGACGTACCCAGCCAAGATCCTGCTTTTCAGTCGGTCCAACAGGCGATTGAACGCTATAAAATTCTCGAAGCTTACCCTGACCAGACTTTTCGTGGCAAAACCCCCTTTACCCGCTATCAACTGGCCCAGGCCAGCTTTCTGGCCTTGCAATACCTCAAACAGATCGGCAAACTCAAAATCGAAACCCCACTGAGCAGTTTCGGCTATTACCGCATCCTCTTGCAAGAAAACGGTGGAGATCTGCCCGCACGGCATTGGGCCATCAACGCCATTCAAGAACTCTTTGCCCATGGCTTGATCAGTGCCCAAGACAACCGCTTTGGCGGCGCAGCCAAGGTCACACGTTATGAATTGGCCGCACAGTTATTTGGCTTGATCAAATGGCTGCAAATGGACAAGCTGGCAAGCGATCTCAGCCGCCGCCCAGTGATAGCCCGCGACCTGCCCCGCGAACACTGGGCCCACGAAGCAGTAGCTCTTTTGCTCGACAAAGGCATTTTAAAGCTCGATGCCAATGGCTATTTTCATGGCGACAGCCCCGCCAATCACTACGATCTGGCCCAAAGTCTGGTCGAAGCCCTAGAATGGATTGAAAAAAGTGAGCTCACTGCCCCGATTCAACCCAAAGACCCCGTCCTGCCTCAGCCCCGAGTTCAAAGCCGGCGTGATGGCAAGCGAGCCAAATAACTCAATCCAAACAGATCTCCGCATCGGTCACCTGCTCGCGCAGCCGCCGATCATGACTGACCAGCAATAGTGCACCCGGAAAATCCAACAACAGAGCTTCAAGCATTTCAATCGCCTCATAATCAAGGTGATTGGCGGGTTCGTCCAAAATTAAGACCTGTGGAGCCATTAAAATCAACCGCGCCAACATCACCTTGCGCTGCTGTCCTTGACTGAGCAAAGCCAGCGGCTGGTGAAAAAATTCCCCTTTGAGCTTGAGCGCCCCCAAAATGCGGCGGGCCTCTCCCCATTGAAATGCCGGGAAGAATGAAGAGACGTCTTGCTGACTGCAACTCTCAGGCAAGAACTGAGGCAAATAGCCATATTGAACCGATTGCCCCCAGCCAACCAACCCCTGCAGGGGGGCGACTTCGCCAATCAAGGCCCTGATCAGGGTGCTTTTGCCAGAGCCATTGCTCCCCGTTAAGGCCCATTTTTGCCCCAGATTGAGCTGAAACGAGAGCGGCTGAAGACACCCATAGGGCAAGACAAGATTTTTGACATACAGCCCCAATTGGGCAGACGAGACCGAACTCTGCCAGGCCAGTTGATAGCTTTTTTCCACCCAGGGGCGCACCGCCTGCAAGCGCTCAATGCGATCGTTCAAGCGCTTTTGGGCCTGCAAAGACTGGCTCTGCAACCGGGCTGCACGGGCACTTTCAAAGCCCGAATCAGCACATGCATGTTTGATCTTTTCGCGCTGATTGCCCCAGACCTTATAATGCCTGCGCACCTCCTGCAATTGGGCAATTTCACGGTCTAACTTGGCCTTTTGCCGCTCACGCTCCAAATTTTCAGCGGCATAGGTGGCTGAAAATGTGGTGTAATTGCCTTTGTAGAGGCGGGTTTCACCGCGTTCGAGCAAGAGAACCTGATCGACAGTCTGATCCAAAAACCAGCGATCATGGCTGACCAACAGCACTGCCGCGGAGGTCTGTTTTAACGCTGCCAAAAGGTATTCCAGACCACTTTGGTCCAAATAATGGGTGGGTTCGTCGAGCAACAGAAGTTCGGGCTCAGCGGCAAAAATCGCGGCCAAATTGAGCAAACGCCGCTCTCCCCCAGAAAAGCTGGCCAGTGGTCTGAATAAATCACAGGTCACAAAGCCAAAGGACTCAGCCATACTCTCAGCCTGGGCCTGATAGCGATAACCGTCTAAATCGGCAAAATGGGCGACCTGCTCCGCATAAGCCACAGGATCAGACATCTGGTATTCCTGCTCGTGTAGAGCCCGCCAGAGGGGCGGCAATTCAGGCCGAAAGGCCAAAAGCGCTTCAAAAGCCAAAGTCTCTGCATCTGGGGCTTGGCCACTTTGTTCGAGGTAAAGCGGGCGAACCCGCCGCTCGATTTGGCCCTGCTGCAATTCGACCTGCCCAGCGAGCAAACGCAAAAGCGTGGTTTTGCCCGAACCATTGGCCCCGAGCAAACCTGTACGGGCACCTTCAAAGAGCTGAAAACTGAGTTGGGAAAAAAGAGTTTGCCCCGAAAATTCATGGGCAAGTTGAGAAACAGACAAAATACATGCTGACATGCACGCGACCTCCAAGAGTGTAAAAAAACTCAAAATGGGGTTTTAGCGTGCAACTTTCATGGCTGGCGTCAGCAAGTCTCCTTGATTGTCAAAAATGGGGTAAATATTAAGCTCAAAAACAGCAAATAATATTTGCGTTAGGTCTTTAGTCGTGCCGGGTAGCAAAAAAGTTCCAGACCCAAATCCAAATTCTTAGGCAACTTTCAGCTTAAAGAAATTCGCTCTCTTGACCCAGACAAATGGCGTGAATCTCTTCGGCTTCCCAGGGGGTTTGGGAATCGTATTCATTGACAAAAGCCACACGCTGCACCTCATTGAGTGAGGTCAGGCCCTGAACCGCTTTAAAATAGCCGTCTTCAGCCATGCTCACCAATTTGGCTTCTGTGCGCGCAATGCCACGAATCGTGGCCGCCGGTTTGCGGTCCAATATCGCCTCGCGAATCGCCTCGTTGATAATCAACAATTCGTGAATCGCAATTTGCCCTTTGTAGCCGTGTTGCAAACAGTTGGCACAGCCCACGGGCTGGTAAAGTGGATAGGCCTCAGGCGCAACACTCACCAGTCCGAGTAAATCCAATAATTCACGGGAGGGGGGCTCAGGGCGCTTGCAGTCGGGGCAGAGACGGCGCACGAGCCGTTGAGAGAGCACAGCCACATGACTGGAGGCAATCAAATACGATTCCAGCCCTTGATTGGCCAGGCGCAAAAGCGCACCCGTGGCGTCAAAGGCTGGATAAGAGGTGATCACCTTGGCTCCGGTCAAGGCCAATTCGGTGGTGGCCTCCAAAATATCCGGGCTCTCCAATTGGCTAACCATCAAAATATCCGGGTCGAGAAAACTCATTGAGCGAATCATCTCCGCAAAGCTGTCGCCCCGCTGGGATGTCCATTGCCCCTGAACGGTGCCTGGCACCTGCATTTCAATTGGGTTTTCGGCAGTCATAATCGAGCGGTTTTGCTGGTTGAGATAATTGATCGAGGCGTAGAGTGTCGAGGTCTTGCCCGAACGGGCCGGGCCCGTGAGAATGATCAGTCCACCGGGTTGGTTCAAAAGTTTTTGGTAGCGGTGCAAACAGAGGGGCGAAAAGCCCGTGCGCTCCAAATTGAGCAAAAGCTCTTGAGACGAACTCTGGCGCTCGTGAATATTGAGCACCATGGTCTCTCCCCACAGGCTGGGATAAGTGGCCACCCCCAGCTCCATTTGGCGATCCATTAAAGTGGCCTGCACCCGGTTGCGCTGGTGACCCAAGGTATTTTCGGGATTGAGAGCCGAAAGTTGTTTGAGGCGCGAAAGCATGGGCCCAGCCAGATCTTGGGGCAAATCGGTTTTGTGGTGCAAAACCCCATCAATGCGGTAGCGAATGCGCAGGTATTTTTCCTGGGGCTCGATATGGATATCCGAAGCCCGGTCTTTGAGGGCATTTTTAAACAGGAAATTGACCACGGTTTCTTCTTGTTTGCGCTGGGCTTCATTGACGTATAAATTGACCCCTCCCACCGTGAGGGTCTGCTGCGGAGCGGGGACTTCGGGTTCCGCCGCGAGGGCCACGGGCTCATCGTACAGGCTCAGACCCGCCAAAGCAGAGGGTTCATAACTCTCAACTTTGTCTTCTTCGCTCAGGGTCATGGAGATCGGCTGTGAAAATGCAGGTCCAGATTTGGGGCCTCTGGATTGCTGATTCAATTGCTGCAAATAGGCTTCAATGGTGGCTTGCAGAGCGGAAGCTGGGGCGATGGCAGGCAAAACCAAACATTTAAAATGCCGCTCCAATTGTTTGAGCAGCCGCTCTTCTTGGGGATTTTCCATCACTACCGTCAATTGCTCATTTTTGAGATGCACAGGCAAAAAGCGATCCCGCTTGAGCCATTCGGGATCCACTTTTTTGAGCAAATCCAAATCCATTAATTCGAGTGAGGGCAAAATGCGGGGCACATCGAGTTGAATGCTGAGGGCATCCACCAATTGGTTTTCGTTGAGCAATTTTAAGGCCAACATAATTTGGCCCAGTTTTTTGGCGGGCTCTTTTTTCTGTTGTTGCAGAGCCGACTCCACCTGGCTGGCCCGCAAAACACGCATATTGACCAGCAACTCACCCAATTGGATGCGTTTATTGTGCTTGCGTAAGACCCGCTGCAACTCTTCGGGGCTGATCAAATTGAGTTCAATACAAATTTGTCCAAACGGCCGGTAAGAACCCGGTGGCCCCTGTTTTTGCAGGGCCAAAACCTTGGCCAGGGCATCGGTGGTGAGATACCCTTCTTTGAGCAATAATTCACCCAAACGAAAAGGAGCGGGAGAAGCAGGGGCTTGAGTCATGGTTGATTGCCTGTTTGTCTTGCAGAATATGAATTAAATTGTACCTTAAGCGTCCAAAAGCTGTGTTAAGCTGCCTCAAAACGCGCAGAAAAACCCGCCCCCGATTGGCAAAAAACAGTGAAAATAAAGATAGTCTACCCAGCCTGGCAACGATTTCAAGCGGGGTCACTCCAGTGGCGCATCTGGCTCAGTGGTCTACTCTTGCTTGGCTCAGGTATTTTACTTTGGTTCCCAATGGACCTTTTCGCCCGCTTTTGGACAGCCCTGCTGCTGGTTTTGAGCTGGCAAAAGCTGATTCAAAGCCTGGGAAATTACGCAGAGGCCCTGGCAGAACACGGCCAACGCGAACCTGCGCGCAAATATCTGCAATTTGCGCTCAAACTGTCTCCCCGCCGCGCAGACCTCTGGCAGACCTTGGGCAATGTCCAGGCTGATCTGGACAATTGGCAAGCCGCCCAAAGCGCTTACGAACAGGCCCTAAAGCTGCGTCCAGAACAGATCGAGGCCTTAAATGGACTGGGTTTTGTCGCTCTGCTCAGCCCCACTAAAGCGAACACAGGTGAAACAGCACAGCGCTATTTTCAACGGGCTTACGAACTGCGTCGCGAAAATAGGAAATACGTTATTCCGGCGTTTAGCCCGCTGAAACTCAAACACGATCTCGAACAAGGGCAATGGCTGCTCAAAAAAGGACTTTTGCCTGATAGCTTCCAGCGCCATTACCAGGCCCTTGCCAACTGGCAGGAAAAACTGTCCCAAAACCAGCCGTTGCCAGATTTTATCGAATTGCCAACAGACCCAGCCTTGGAAGCAATCTGGGGAAAAAATTTGGTTTATGATCTGCCACAGGTTCAACGAGAACCTGTTTTACAAACCCTGCCCGCCACAACAGACCCCCTCCCTCAGTACTGGGACAATTTTCTCTGCCCCGAAGCCCTGAAAGCCCTGCAAACGTTTTGCTTGAATGCCACCATTTGGCATGATGGCAGCCGCCGCGCCGGTTATTTGGCCAGTACCCTGGATGACGGCTTTAATAGCCCACTGCTCTATCAAATTGCCGAAGCCCTCAAACAGGCGCTGCCTGAATGGCTGGGAAATCAGCGGCTGGTATACATGTGGGCCTTTAAATGTGACAGCGAGGGCCAAGGCATTGCCTTGCACAACGACAGTGCCTATCTCAATCTCAATTTTTGGATCACACCCGATGACGCCAATTTAGACCCCGAAACAGGCGGTCTGCTGATTTATCCCCAAGAACCACCCCCAGAGTGGAATTTTGATGAGCTGCGCATCGATCAAGCCGGCATTGAAACCTGGCTGGCAGAACATCCTCAAACCCCTTTGCGCATTCCCTACCGCTGTAATCGGGCGGTTTTGTTTCACTCCCGCCTCTTTCATGCCAGTGATGCCTACCGCTTTAAACCGGGTTATGCCAACCGCCGGGTCAATATTACCCTGCTCTTTGGCAAAAAAACACTCAAATATTATCCCCGCCCCACACTGGTGCCCCTGTCTGAAGCGCTCGGCGAAGGTTAAGATTTGGTATCAAAAGCACAGAGAGTTCTCCAACTGCTTGCTTTTTTTTGCAACGATTTTGTAAAATCGAAGAATCATCGAGCAAGCTAATTTCTGGGAGCAGTACATGTGAGCGTGCGGGAGAGAGCATCAGCCACCTATCATTTTTATTGCGTTATAGCAACATGGATGTAATCAAGGTTGAACAGGCCGCCGATTACCTCCAATGTGCCGTGAGCAAAATTTATCGTCTGATCCACAGCAACCAACTCAATGCGCAAAAGGTCAACCGCTATTGGTTTATCTGTCAGCGCTCCCTGAGAACGTTCTGGTTTGACGATCTCAAAGAACAGGCCTTGGAACACTTGGAAAAGCAGAATTACCACGGAGCACAGCGCATTTATCTCTTGTTGGCCAAACATTTTCCCCAACAGGTCGATGGTTGGTATGGCCTTGGCCAAAGCGCCCTGGGCGCAGGAGAACAAAAAGAAGCCCTCAAATACCTGCGCAGATGTCTCAAAGAATTTCCCGATTACAGCCCTGCCCACCAATCCCTGGCACAGCTCTATTACGCCCGCGAAAGTTACGCCAAAGCCCTTCAGCACTACCAATACCTCTATCAAAAATCCCCCGAAGATTTGCAAATCATCTACAATTTGGGCCTGACCCTCGACGCCTTGCAGCGCAATGGAGAAGCCCACCTCTATTTTCGCCGGGCGATTGCCTTGGATCCCGGTTATAGCAAGCCCTATTATGCCTTGGGTTTTTCGTATTTTAGCCAGGGCAGCCATGCCAAAGCCCTGGAGTATTATCAAGCAGCGCTGGCCATGGAGCCAGATAATGCCCATTATATGACCAGTATTGGCATCACCCTCTCAGCCCAAAAGCAGTACACACAGGCGGTCGACTGGTTCGAAAAAGCCCTGCGCACAGCACCCGATCAGGTGGATATTTATTACAGTCTGGCCCTGGCCTATGAAGACCAAGGCCTGATCCCCAAAGCAATTGAGAGCTATCGCAACCACCTCAAGTATTACCCCTATTGTGAAGACGCCTGGTTTAATCTGGGTTCGCTGTATATGCGCAGTCAAAAACCCGAAGAGGCTTGCCGCTGTCTCTTAAAAAGTCTCGATCTGGCCCCCGAAAACAGCTTGGCCCATAATCATTTGGGACTGGTTTTCACCACCCTCAAACAATACGAAAAAGCCCTGCCACATTACCAAAAAGCCCAGGCCTATGTCGAAAGTGAAAATGTGAAGTTGATGGCCGAAATTCACCACAATCAGGCCCTGACCTTTCACGCCATGAAAGACTATGAGCAAGCCTTGGCAGCCTGTGAAAAGGCCCTGAGCTTAGATCCCGACTCGTTTCAAATTCGCCAAACCCAGGCCCATCTTTATTTCGAAAAAGGCGATGCCAAAGCCGCCATCCATGCCTATCAGGGCCTCTTAAATCAAGGCCCCCAATCTGAAAAAATCCATTATTACCTGGGGTTGGCGTATCACCAAAACAACCAATTGGAAGAAGCGACCCGCGCTTATTTGGCCGCTTTGGAGCAAAAACCCGACTATTACCAAGTCTACAATGCCCTGGGTTATGCCTACCAAAACCGCAAAGAATACCTCAAAGCCATCAAGTTTTATTACCGCGCGCTGGCCCTGGCACCGGATTATACGCGGGCCATGTACAATCTGGCACTGGTGTTTACCGAACAGCGGGACTTTGCCCAAGCACTGAAATGGTATCAAAAGACCCTCAAAAGTGATCCCGAACATGTCGAAGCGTATATCAA
The DNA here is from genome assembly GCA_050248915.1 of Candidatus Sericytochromatia bacterium. Taxonomy (GTDB): domain Bacteria; phylum Cyanobacteriota; class Sericytochromatia; order UBA7694; family UBA7694. The sequence continues at coordinate 8,287 of JBFWRL010000085.1, read as the reverse complement.
TTTGGGTTTTACCTACGACAATTTAAACGAATTGTACAAAGCGATTGAGTGTTATCGCACCGCTTTAAGCAAAACCGACCAAACCCCCAGCCTGTATGTGATTCTGGGCTTAGCGTATTCGCGGGCCCGCAAATTGGACGAAGCCATTGCCACCTACCGCATGGCCCTGCAAAAACTGCCCCAAGAGAGCAGCGAATTGCATTATTTAATGGGACTGGCCTATCTCAGCAATCAAGCCTGTTCACAACAGGCCATCAGCGCCTTCGAAGAGGCCATCGACCAAGCCCCCGACCGGAATTACAGCGATGCCTCGATGCATTTGGGCAATCTCTATCTCAACCGCAAAGAAATCGACAAAGCCATTCTCTGCTACCGGCAGGTGATTGCCTCAGATCTTCAAGCGGCACATGCCTATGTCAGTTTGGCCAATGCCTATCACCTCAAAGGGGAAACCGACAAAAGCCACAAATACGCCCGCATGGCCATGAAAATTCAGCCCGAAGATCCCGAAATCATCTACCAAGCGGCCCTGATCTACTACCGCCAAGACCGCTGGCGCTATGCCTTGGATCTCTTCCAAGAAGTGATCGCACTGCAACCCAGCCATGCCGGTGCCCACAATTATACCGGCAGTATTTTTAGATCCCTGGGCTACCATGCCAAAGCCATGATGGCCTTTGAAACCGCGCTTAAAATTGATCCCCAATATTGTGTGGCTTATCTCAATCTCTCTTATACCTGTTTTGATCTGGGCAATTTGCCCGAGGCCCTGCGCTATTGCCAGCAATCGATTGTCTGTGAACCCGACTGCCCCAACACCTATTATTGGTTGGGGCATTTGCATTACACCCTCGAAGATTGGCAGCAGGCCATTGCCGCCTTTGAAAAAGTCCTGGAAAAAGATCCCAGCCACGAAGAAAGCTTAAAATGGCTGCCACTGGCAAAAAAACACTGGATCCGCAAACGCAATACAGGCCCCCTCTCACTGAAAGTCGGGGGCCTGCGCTCTTTTTGAATATGCGTTAAAGCCCTTTGAATGGCTCTGCTCGCCCTCATTTACAAAACGAAAGCGGCTCACTTATTTCAAGTGAGCCGCTTTTTTAGATCTGTTGATCTCAGCTGCCGTCTACCACTCTTTGTGACGACGGTAGGCCCGCTGTGCATCAGCAGTATAGCTGCTGCCACCTTCTTGGCGTTGCAGGCGCAGGAAGGATTCCGTTTCAGACCAGCGGCTGTCGTAAGGGCGCATCAGATTGTCGATCAGACGGTAATTGCTGCGCGCGTCTGTGGTATTTTCATTTTCGGCACGCAACAAGCGGACATAGGTATCTGTGGCGTTGGAGCGAGACTCACCCCGGCGCAGGCTGTTCTGAACCATTTCAAACGAACTGCGGGCATCGGAGGTATAAGCCCCCCCGCCTTCAGCACGCAAAATCTGAATAAAAGAATCGGTGACTTCTGAGAGGGTTTCTCCTGGGCGACGGGCATTGCGAATCATGTCCAAATTGCGGCGGGCATCCATGCTATTGGATTCAGCGGAAAGCAGGCGGTCATAAGCTTCGCGCTCTTCCCAATTGCCTGAACCAAAGGGATCGCTGTTAAAGGGGTCGTGGTCAAAGGGATCGTGGCCCCAAGGCCGATCGGGAAACACGGGGGGTTTGGGCAAAACGGGGTAATTGGGTTTGTCGAAGGGATCATGGCCCCAAGGGCGATCGTTATGGGGAGGTTGGGGGTAATGGGGTTTATCAAAGGGATCGTGCCCCCAAGGACGATCGTTGTGTACAGGCGGTTTGGGCTGATGGGGTTTGTTGAAGGGGTCCTGTCCATAAGGGCGATCATGGGGACGGTCATTGGGAATCACAGGCTTGCTGAAATCAGGGCTGGGAGAGTTGTTAAAGGGATTGTTGCCAAACTGCACGGAATTGCCTGGGATATTGCCACGGCGGCTGTCGCTGCTGAAATTGTCACGAACGGGCTCCGAACGGCGGGGAGCATCATTGGGGATAATTGGACGGGAAGAAGGGGCTGAAGAAGAGGGGACAGAGTTAAAGGGGTTCGTTCCATTGACACGCAGGTTAGCCATATAAGACACCTCAAATTTTACTTTCGCTTAACCTTAATATAGCAATTACTTAAGCAAAACTTGCGTATTTTTTGCAGAAATCAGCAAATCAAAGGGCTGGTCTGCGCTGCTCCCAGGCCTGATACAAAACCTGCTCCAGCTCTCGCAGACCGTGGGTTTGTTCAAATAAATGGGGTTGGGCCTCCCGAATGCGCTGGCCATAAAGCTGTTTGCACTCGGGCTGTCGGGCCACAGCCAGGGCCTGCTCCAGATAGGCCTCGGGCGAAGAAGAAATCAAATCAGCCAAACCCATTTGGAGATAAAATCCCTGGGTAAAGCGCCCACGCAGAAAGTCTCCGGGCCAAGTCACAACGGGCAACCCCAAGCCAAGGGCCTCATAAGCCGTATTGCCCGCGCCAAAGGGTGAAGAGTCGAGAATCACATCCACACTGCACATCAAAGCATAAAAATCAGCGGGAGACTGGCGCGGAAAAAAAACAATCCGCTGCCAGAGATCGGGCATCGTGGCCTGAAAGCGCTTTTGCAAGAGATGCTGCCAAGCAGACACAGGCGGAGCCGGTAAGAGAATCACCCCTTGGGGATCTTGGCGCAACAGCTCGGCCCAGAGCGGATCCAGAGCGGGGTGAATTTTAAACAGGCTTTGGGGACAGAGATAATAATGGGTTTGCTCCCCCAGACCAAAGCGGGCTCGGTCGGGCAAAACGGGGTTGGGCAAGGCATAAAAGGGGTGTAAATGTTCCAGTAAAACCAGTTTTTCGCTGTAATGCATCTGGGCGTCGGGCGGTTCGAGTCGCGTGTTGGAGATAAACAGATCCAGATTGGGTATTCCCGTGGTCACAGGGTGCCCCCAGGTAACGGCCTGCAAGGGTGCCAAACGGGCCTGGGCCAAAAATCCACTGCGTGGATCCATGCCCAAATCAAGCCAGAGCAAAATATCCAGCTCCAGATCGGCCATTTCTTGGCGGGCCTGCCAAAATTGATCCGAAAGCAGCAAAACCCCATCCACACTTGCTTTGAGCTGTTGCATGAGCGCAGCTGTGGGGGGCGCAAACAGAATCACAATCCGCTCAAAGGCCTGTGTGTCCCAATGTTGAATCATGCCAGCAAAGAGTGTGGCAATCGTGTGTTCGCGCAGATGAAACGAGGCAAAGCCAATCCGAAGTTTGGCCGTGCGCGGCCCGCGATAGGCCTTGCAATGTTGCGCGGTATACCCCAATTCTGGGCAGAGTTTGGTTTGAATACGCGCCCATTGCGCCATTAAGAAGCGGTCATTGAGCCCCTGATACGCCAAATAAAACGGCGTTATTTTCAGCTCTTGCCAGGGCTCTTTTAAGCGCAAATCAGCGGCTTCCAATTCTGCCAATTGCTGCGCAAAATGGCTGCGCCAAGTCTGTATTTCGGCCTGATTGGCATAAATCGGCGGCAGGGTTAAGGCTTGCAACAATGCCAGGTTTGCCGAATTCCCGGCCTTTTGCACGGCTGCTTGTGTGGCCTTTAAAGCCTGCTCGGCTTGGCCCTGGCTGCGCAAAGATTGGGCCAGATTGAGCCAAGCCTCTTTAAAATCAGGGGCCTGGGCCAAAACCTGCCGAAAACAGCGCTCGGCCTCAGGCAGTTGGCCCATTTCTAGCAGAGCGGTCCCCAGATTGTTGCGGGCCGCGAGCAAATCTGGCTGCAGGGCCAAAGCCCGCAGATAAGCGACCTGGGCTTGCTCCAAACGCTGAAGGGCCTGCCAGACTGTGCCCAGCGAATTGGCCGCTTGGGCCAAGCCAGGGGCCAGGGCCAAAGCCCGAAGATAAGCGTCTTCGGCTGCGGCAAGTGAGCCGCGCTGCTGGTGCAAACGGCCCAAATTGTACCAAGCCAGGGCCTGATCGGGATCTGCCTGCAAGGCCCGCAAAAACTGGCCTTCGGCGGCATCCCAACGCCCTTGGTCGAGATAGAGATTGCCGAGATTGATGGCCACAATTGGGTTTTGGGGCAAACGCTGGCTCAAATCCAGATAGAGGCTTTGTGCCTCAGACCCTTGCCCTGTTTCTTGCAAAACCAAAGCCAAGCCAAACAAAGCCTCGACATGATGGGGCTGTATCGCCAAATAACGGCGGTAAGCGGCTTCGGCCTCGGCCCACTGGGCCACTTTACGTAGGGATTCGGCTTGGATAAAATCTTGATTCATCCACAAATTTACTTTCTTTTGGTCTGGTCATTTTGACAAAATCACGATGTATTGACAAGCTTGAAATAGAGGTCTTAAGCATAAAAAAACAAACGTCCAAAATAGCTGAGCGGTTATAATACATCAGACGGGCAAAGCCAATCATGCCCCTCCAAATACAACTCAGGAAACAATGCATGTCTTTTCTCGCCCCCTTTCAGCAGGCCCTGGAACTCTTTCAACAGGGCCAACTGGCCCAAGCAGCCCAAATCGCTCAAACACAACTGCAAAACCAGCCCCAAGACGCAGACAGCCGCCACTTACTGGGCCTGATTCACTTTCAACAAGGGGAACTAGAAGCCGCCCAAACAGCCATTCAACAGGCCCTCGAAAACGACCCACAAAACCCCATTTTCCATGGCAATCTGGCGGCCATTCTGCGCAACCAAGGCCAATTTGAAGCCGCCCTGCAGCACACCCGCAAGGCCCTCAAAAAGCTGCCTGATTCGGTCGAGATGCACAACAATGCCGCCACCCTCTACCAAGAACTGGGGCAAATTGGCAAAGCCCGGGGGCATTTTCGTGAGGCTCTGCGCCGCCAGCCCCATTTTGTCGACGCTTGGTACAATTGGGCCCTGCTCGAAATCGCCGAAAAGAACCCCGATCAGGCCCGCGACGCGCTCAAACAGGTTTTGACCTACCAACCCAATTATGCCGAGGCCTGGTTTCAGTTGGGCCTTTTGCAACAGGCCGCAGGTGAAATTGCAGCGGCCGTGGAAAGTTACCGTCAGGCTTATCAGTATCACCCCCAGCATTACCAGAGTCTGACCAATGCCGGGGTCTTGTATCAACAGAGCCAACACCCCGTCGAGGCCTTTCAGCATTACCAACGGGCCCTCGAAATCCACCCCCGTTACGCCCCCGCAGCGTATAATTTGGGCACTTTGTTTGAGGCCATGGGTGAGCCCGAAAAAGCCCTGCCCAGCTACGAAGCGGCCCTGCGTTTTGACCCCAGTTTTACCCCCGCGGCCCTCAATTTAAGCCGTCTCTTATTGGAAATGAACCTGCCCGACAAGAGCCGGGATCTGCTCGAACAGGTCGTGGCAGCCCTGCCTGATCAGCATGATGCCTGGATTTTTCTCGGCAATGCCTGGGAAGCCCTGCTCAACCCAGAGCAAGCAGCCCGCTGTTATCAGGCGGTATTGGAGCAAGCGCCAGAACACCTGGGTGCCCGCTACAATCTGGCCTATCTGGCCCAAGAACAGGGGCAGATTGAAACTGCCCAAGCGGGTTATCAAGCGGTTTTGGCCCAAGATCCTGAATTTGTGCAGGCCCATTATAACAACGCCTTTTTAAATTTGCTGCAAGGCCGTTGGGCCGAGGGCTGGGAAGAATACGAGTGGCGCTGGAAAATGCCCGGTATGTATTTGTTTGAAAACGGCCAAACCCCTTTTTGGCGGGGCGAAGATCTCCAAGGCAAACGGATCCATTTGGTCGCTGAGCAAGGCTTTGGCGACACCCTGCAATTTGTGCGCTATGTGCCCCTGCTGCAAGCCTTGGGTGCCGAGGTCAGTCTGAGCTGCCAAAGCGAACTCAAAGGCCTGTTTGAGGCCTCAGAATTGGCCCGAGAGATCGTCCTCTTGGGTGAAGCGTTTCCCCCAGCGGACTATTGTCTGCCCCTGCTCTCTTTGCCACGGGTGATGCACACCCGCTTGGAAAACCTTCCAGCCTCAACCCCGTATCTCACCCCTCCCCGCCAAAGCGAACCCGCCCTAACAGGAACAGGACTCAAAGTCGGTTTGGTCTGGTCGAGCGGTCTGCGTCGCGAAAAGACCTTTTATCAGGTCTATTTAAAAAAATCCCTGCGTTTGGAAGCCTTGGCCCCCTTGTTTGCAGCCGAACCCGAAGTGCAGTTTTACAGCCTGCAAAAGGGCATTGAACAGGCTGAAATGGCCCCCCTCATGGCACAGAACCCCAATTTACACGACCTTTCAGCGGGCATTCAGGACTTTGCGGACACAGCCCACCTGATTCAAGCCCTGGATCTGGTGATCAGCGTGGATACCGCCACTGCCCACCTGGCAGGGGCCCTGGGCAAACCGGTCTGGGTTTTGCTGCCCGCAGCCGCCGACTGGCGCTGGCTTTTAAACCGCAACGACAGCCCCTGGTACCCAAGTATGCAGCTCTTGCGGCAAACTCAGGCCGGGGACTGGAGCGGGGTTTTAGAAACGCTTGCGGTGCAATTAAGGCAGCTTAAGGCGCAACAAAGCTGATTCCTGGTTGGCTGATAAATTTGCCTGCCACATCTACCAGCGAACTGACAGTGACAGTACAATTGTCCCCAGTATTAAACAAATTATCCCCAGCATCAACCGAAACCATCACCCGGTTGGGTGATGTAAACACAGCCACAGCTGATGCAGGCAGGGTCACAGAAGTGCCGTTGCAGCGCAATTGGTAATTCTTAGCCGCTTGAGCAGCGGTGACAAAGGCATTGCCCGCTGGGGCTGCCCCCGCTTGACTATTACTGGCTCCCCCCACCACAGTTTGGTTGGTCGCCAGATCAAAAAACAGGTCTTTGGAAAAATTCAAAAAGAAATTATCGCGGGGAGAAACCTCTGCTCCCACCCCTGTAATGGTCGTGGCGGAGAGATTGTCGTTAACCGAAAAGGGCAAAAAGGCCTTGTATTGGGTGCCAACCAAAAACGGACCATCTTCGGTATCTACGATTTTGACATCGCCATTGGTTTCGGTAATGGTCGAAGTGGAGATATTGGCTTGACGGCCTTTATTGCCATCGACATCTTTCATGCCCCCTGTTTTGTCACTGCCACTGCCATCGTTATACGAGAGAATGACCCGAAAACGGCTATCTGAGGCAATCGGCAAACCATATTTGGGCTTGAGACGAATCACCCGATCGGTGTCCCATTCAAAGTCAAAGTGGCGAATATCGTAGACGGAATCGTTGGGAGTGCCGCGCACAGAAAGCGCTTTGGCAATCGGCGTGCCCACAAGCATTTTAACGGTGCTTTCGGGGGAGTTGGACTGAATTGCAAAGGAACGCTGCACCGACTCTTTGTCCATATTTTCGCTAAAAGTCAATTCAATTGTGCCATCGGCATTAAAAGACTCAGAATAAGCAGGCTTGCTTTTGACCACTTCGGGCTTGTTGGAGATGGCATAAGCATCCCCTTTAAATTCCAAATCCAATTTTGTTTCTAAAGGAGAAAGTGAAACCAACCGGGTCCGGGTGGTATAACCAGCAGCAGAAACACTGACCTCCATGGTTTTTTGCGTGGGTACGTCTTTGAGCACATGGTAGCCACTTTCAAAAATAGTGCTCTTTTCAAAGACCAAGGTGGGATCGTTGGAACGAACTTTGACCACCGCATTATTCAAACGCGAGCCCAAATCGTCAAAAACCAATACGCGCAGGGTCGAGGTTAAAGCCGGGGTCGGGGTGGGCACGGGCGTGGCAGTAGGCACAGGGGTGGGCTCGGGCGTGGGTGCTGGCGTGGGGGTAGAGACCGGCAATGGCGTGGGGGTTGGCGTGGGGGCTGGGGTAGCTGTGGCAACCGGCGCAGGGGTGGGGGTGGGCTGAGCTGAAGGCTGAGACGTTGCCGTGGGGACAGGGCTGGGTGTGTTTAACGGAGTGGGGGTTGTGGTTTGGCAAGCAGCCAGCAAAGAAAGGCTGGTCAGACTTAAGAGGGGTAAACGGTATTTCATTGCAAAGCTCCATCCGATAGTTCTTGGATCGTCCACATTAGATCATCCCCCTTGAGAGAGACAAATGCAAGTATTTTAAAAAAGCCAGATAAAAAAAAGACACCCCCAAAACAGGATTTGTTCCCATTTTGAGGGTGTTGCCCAGATTAGCTTATATTAGCTAGCGTTGGCAGAAGCGTCGTCACGAGAAGTATCTATCGTGTTACCGGCGGGATCCAATACGGTGCTGTTCACTTCAGCGCGTACGGTGTAACCGGGCTCATAGATATCCAGGAAGGTGTTGGCGGCATAGTTCACTGAATCAGTGGTGACAATAGCGCCGGGCA
>JBFWRL010000084.1:0-24449 GCA_050248915.1 Candidatus Sericytochromatia bacterium | reverse complement strand
GGAGTTCAATTTTCATGGGCGAGTCTCGCTGTGTATATTGAGTTGATTGTACTGCAAAAGACCAAACACGCGCAGATAATCATCATTTCGTCTAGGTCTATTAAACTTCATTTAAAAAAAATATAAACTTCTCTTGACAAAGGAGCCGGGATTTTGTAATATGAATATTACGAACTTCGAGCAATCGAAAAAAGCGTCACACACGGACCGGGTGAAGCAAGTGCCTTTCGGGGCGCAGCGTAGTCCCGGCCGAAAGCCCAGGAGGGGTGGCAGTCAAGTCTGGCAACAGCTGACAAAGGCCGACTCCACCGGAGAGATAAGACCTGTGAGCCGTCGAAACGGAAGACAGGGAGTCTGGCAGAAGTGCCGGAGCCGCTCTGGTGGGAGGAGAAATCCCTGGAGGGTCAACACCCAGGAGGGTAAAGGTCGGATCGAGGTATTCGACACACAAAATGCGTGGCAGAAACCGCTGCAGTCGTAAACAAACGGCAAGAGTGGCAGGCGCCGGTAACGGTGGCCGATACGCACGGAGTGAAAAACCCTGAAGGCGGGAAGTGCAAGAGGGACACGGGCCTTGGCAACAAGGCAACGGACTCTGAACAGGTGTAACGCCCAGAAGTCGCGAAAAACGGCAGGTGGGCCCATGTTTGAGAGATGCCGAAAGGTTTGTTTGAAACAGAGTTGTTCAGAGGGGAATTCCCTGAAGTACCCAGGAAAAGCCTGGAGAGGAGTTGGGTTACGGCCCAATAGCTCGGTATTTGTCGGCGTCAGGAGCGCGGGTCTTAGGACTTAACGCTGGAGATGTCAGAGCCCCTGAAACGGGGAGCCTCGCAAATACCTGGCGAAAACCTCAGGAGGCCGCAGGACGCGTAATTTTGACTCGCTTGGGGTTCGTGCCTTTTTAAGGGCCGAACTCCTCTCTTTGTGAGAGATTTTTTTATTTTTTGGGGGTTTTATGCCTCAACTTCATCTCTCTGGGCTGCCTGTCTGGTGGCCCGCGCTTCACCCCCAACGCATTTTAATTGTCGGCCCCTCCGGCAGTGGCAAGACCACCTTGGCCCGCCAATTGGGGCAGATCTGTGCCCTTCCCTCAGTTGACCTTGATGAACTGCATTGGTTGCCCCATTGGCAATCACGCCCTCAGGCAGAATTGCGTTTATCTGTCGCAGCTGTCGTTGAGCAAGAGTCCTGGGTGATTTCCGGCAATTATCTGATGTTGCAAGATTTGACCTGGCCGCGCGCCCAATTGGTGGTCTGGTTGGATTTGTCGCTGCCCCTGACCTTGGGGCGGGTTATTCGGCGCTGTCTGACCCGCTCGATTTTAAAAGAACCTTGTTGCAACGGCAATTATGAGTCTTTGCGTATGACTTTTTTGAGCAAAGACTCGTTGCTGCTCTGGGTTGTGCAGAACTTTGCCAAAATCCGCCAACGCTATGCTGAACGGGCCGAAGCGGAGACTGGGCCCCCTGTTTTGCCTTTATGTACACCTGCTGCTGTCAGGGCTTTTTTGAGGCAACTTCACCCGTTTGAGAACGGCCTTTGAAACAGGGCCCGGCTGTCTTGGGGAGAGGCCTATGCACCGCCTTGACATGGTATAATCTGGAATAAATTCCCACAGAAACCAGTCAGAAAGAGCCCCGAATGATGCGGCCACTGCAAACGTCTCCTTTTGCCAGCTCTCTTCCTTTAAACACCCAAACACCTACAACCCAGAGCCAGATACCTGAAGCCCCCAGCCCAGCCCCCAGCCCCCTAAACCAAGGGGAACAGCTCTCGCTCCAGGAAGCCGTGCGCGGTAATTTGCCCCCCGAGCCTCTCCAACTCGAAGCGACAGCAGGCAAAAACAACAAAGTCAAAGGCCCCAAAAACAAGCCGCCGCTCAAGCCCGGCCCGAAACCAAATCCCAGGCCAAATCCCAATCCAAATCCCACACCCGATCTTAAAGCTGAGCCCAAGGCCGATTCTCTGCCCCCCAAAGAGCCAGAGCCCGTCACATTGGATCCCGATCGTGGTATCGAAAAGCCTGCCAAGATCAAAGGCTCTGGCCGCACGCCCGAAAAAGCCGACGAACAGATCTACGAAGAGTATCTCGGTCTGCAGCGCGAAGTGCGTGACGAGCTCGAAAAAACGGGCACACCCATCTCGGATGTGGAGCGCAAGGAGCTGCTGATCGCAAAACTGGTTTTGCGCCTCGGCCGTGAAAGCTTTCAGCAATTGCCCGAAGCACACAAAAACAATTTGCTCAGCTTTTTAAACACATTTGACCTCTCTGAACTGGTGGCTGCCGAGGTTCAATCTGAAGGGGGGGCTGATGCGGTTGAAGGCATCGTGACAGGCACAGGTGTGGACGGTCACTATACCAATTCAATCCTGAATTCCGTGCAAGGTTTGCTCGCGAGTCAACGCTTGACCCCCGAACTCTTAGACGCGTTGAAGGCCTTAACATCCGCGCCTCTACACGCTGAGCTGGAACCCCACCGGCTCACGCTCTTGCGCAGTGCCCTGCAAGAATTGGCTTACCCTGAACGCATCGAACAGCATTCCAAAGGTACCTGTGCCGCCACCACCGTGCAGATTGTGCTGGCCCTGAAAAACCCCGTGCAATATCTGAATATCTTACAAAACTTGGCCAGCCCCGCAGGCAAAGTGCCTCCTGCGTTGATGCATGGGGCGACAGACCTCGAGCGCGAAGCCGAAACCCTCAAAGATGATCGCAGTGGCCGCAGTTTGTCCAGCCGTTTGCTCCAACCGGCTTTTATGGAATTTGCCAATGGCCCGGCCGCCCAATACGACAATACCCGCGATCGCAATTTTAATGCCAAAGAAGAATACCCTGGCCTGAATGAAGAAAGCACCATTCGCTTGAGTGAAGCGCTTTTTGGGCCTGGCAGTTACCAATTGCGCTATACCCACACAGACCCCGATCCCAGTTGGAAAGGCTTTGTCAAACCCGCTGTATTGCTGGATGAAATTGACAAAGCCCTGTCACAGGGGGAACCTGTGCCTGTCGGTTTGCGCTGGGGTGAAACGGCCCACAAAGTCCTGTTGGTGCAATGGGACAAAAGCAAGCAGCAGGCCTATTTTATGAACCCCTGGGGGGAACTGCAAAAAATGAATCTGAACACCTTTACCAAACGTTTGGATTCCGCTTCTTTGCCCAAGTCTCAGCCCGGTTCATCGCGCCCAGCCCTGCAAAACCTATTTGGGGCCGCAGCCAAACTGGAATCGTATAACCCACTCAGCGGCTGGCGCTATTACAAAGTTACAGATTATCTGGTCGAAGACCCCCATCTGCAGCATTTGTCTGCTGAACGCAAAGAAATGCTGCGTGACAAGTTTAGGGGCTTTAAACTCAGCCCTGAGACGGCCTCTAAACAATTGGATCTGTTGGTGGGGCTGACCGCGGCCGGTCTGGTCGATGAGAAGCTCTTTGAGCGCATTCAGGCCGTCCGGGACAAAGACGAATTGGCTGCCTTGGTCAATTTGTATAAAAGTTATGAGAAGCTGCCCGCCGATCGCTTCAAAACCCTGGTCGATGCCGAACCCGATAAACATCTGGATGCCGTCTATTACCAGGTTTTGATGGATTCTCTGCACGAACCCGAAACCACGGAGCAATTGGTGGCAATGGCAAAAGAGATTCAAGCGGCCAAACGTGATGGGCGCTTTGAGGCCAATCAACAGGCCCAGGCCAAGCTCAAAGAAGATTTTATTGCGATTGCAAGCGGTGGTTCGCTCGACACACTCAAACAACTGGCTCAAACGGCCACTGAGCAGACCCGCCTGTATATGCTCTTGCAGGTCAAAGATAAATGGCCTTTTGACCAGGCAGAAGCGGCCACCAAGGCGATTTTGGAGGGTTTGAATATGTTTCAGCTCAGCTATGTCTTGCAGGGCTTAGAACCAAATGTGCGTTATGTTGGGGCCAATAGCCCCGATCAACTCAAAAGCCTGATGACCCGCTTGGTGCGCTCAGCCGCGATTCAACGGCGCTAAGAAGGTGGAAATGAATGCTGACAATCGTCTGGCAGCCTGCCACCAGGACTTAAACCGCTTAATTCCACGGTGGCTGGCGCTGCCTGAAGACGAACAACAGTGGCAGATTCAGCGGTTTATCGACAAATTGTTACGCGAACCAGATTTGCTCTCGGATTTTTGCGCAGCTTTGATGCAACGGGTCTCGCAGCTGGAAATTCAATTGGTACCGGTGGATCGGGTCGATGTGAATCGGGCTGACTATGTCTTGAGCCGCAGTTTGTGGCTCAATTTGAATTTGCTCAAAAGCTAAAACCGCCCATGGGCCCTTTGGCTTATAATAGCTCTATCTCGTCTCAGGAGTTTTGCCATGCCCAGTGGAAGTGATGCCCGTTTTTATTGGCTGGATGCCGAGCGCTTTGCCCCGTTTTTAAACTTTCCCAAGCAATTGCCGATCTCACTTTGGCATGAATTGCAGCTGAATTGGGACCCGGCCCGCTTGTCTGAAACACCCTCGGGTGATACCTACACCTTTTGGGCTGAAGGCCCGCTTAGCGACGAAGAACAAGACCTGATCTACGATCTGCGTGAAGGGCTCTGGGATCTTGCTGTGAAAGTGGCGGGCCTTGGCCAGTGGCGGGCGGATGTTTCGGGCTGTTTGGGCTATTTATTGAACAACGGCCTGCCCACCGATCTGCCGTTGCCTGAACATTTGCAGACTCCCCTGGCCTCTTTTCGACAGATCTTTGACCGAGATCGCTATCCGCTGCCTCCCTGGCTCGATCAGGTTTATAACCCTGGCGGTTTTTATGCCAGTTTAATGGCTGCTGAAGCCGTCAGCCAATTTCAGACAGATGTCTTAGAGACCGGCCTGCTGGATTGGCTGGCTGAACAATTTAACCAAGCGGGCCCGTCCTGGGAGATGTATGGGCAAGACTTGCTGCAATTGAAATCCTTTTTCTTGGCCCGCCCCACAGAGCCGGTCTATCTCTTGGCCTCTGAACCCTTTGGCTAAAAGTACCGATCTCTTTCACATCTTGGTGCCGGTCTGGGGCCGTGAATATACCCGCAGCTTTTTGGATTATCTTGTCGCTTCGCTACTGGCAGAGGGCAATTTGCCCGCTTGGCCCTATTGTGGCAATACCCTTTTACAAATTGCCACACGCCAAGAGGACGCTTTACAAATGGAGGCCAGCCCTGTTTTTCAGCGTTTGCGTCATTACCTGCCTGTTCAATTTCAGATTTTTGATCTGACCCAATTTGGCTATCTGCAAGGCTCTTCTGTGTTTGAAGCCAAACAGGCCATTTTGCAACAGATTATGGCGCAGCTCTTTGTGTTGGCCATGGATGCCTCTGCCCATGTGATTCCGCTGATGGGGGATACACTTTTGGCGAATGGTTTTTTCAGTTATTTGTGTCAGGTATTCAACGCTGAAACACGGCTCTTGCTCATGGCCGGGCCCCGGTTGGCCCCCACTGCCCAAGGACGCTTGGCTCCGCTGAAACAAAACGGGGTCTTGGCGCTCTCTCCCCATCAATTGAACCACTGGGTGTTTGAGCAACTTCATCCCCATGAGGCAGCCTGTTTTATGGATGCGCCGCTGTTTAGTCAATGGCCGTCCCATGTCTATTATTGGGAGACCCCCCGCCAGATCCGCTCGCATTGGTTTCATTTACACCCGTTTTTTCTCTACCGGCCCCAGGTGGCGCGTCAGGCACGGTCCGTGGCACTGGAAATGGAATTACTTGAGCAATATGCCACCCAGCCAGACACTATTGGTGTGGTTCAACAGAGTGAAACCGCTGCCTGTTCACTTGCTTCAGATGCAGAGGACATGCCTGCCTGGGGCCGAGAGAGCAGCTTGTCTGAGCGCCAAGAGATGTTGGTTCAATTTGGCCAGAAGAACTGTTTTCCTCTGCAGCGCTGGTTGTTTAAACACCCGATTTTGTTTTATCTTGCAGAGTCTGAAGCTGTTTTAAGCCAAACACGATCGGATTAGTCAGCTTCTGCTGGGGCCGTTTTGCCCAGACCCAGAAACGCCACCAAAAACAGTGACCCCAGAACCAAGTCAATCAGGCCTGTGACCATGATCAAGGCTGCCAAACGCGCTTGGGCAAAGAGTGCCAGCGTGGCCAGACCATAGCTGAATTTTTCCAGCGTGGCGGGAATCAGCAAAAGGCGGTAGCGGGCCGGATCTTTGGCCATGATTAAAAAGGCGATTTGCCAAGCCAAGGCCACGCCGACAAAACCATAAAAATGTTCCGGGTGGTTGATCGGCGGGGGAAAATCCACCCCCATTTTCTGCTCCAAAAAATACTGGGGAGCCAGGGCCAAAATGCCATAAATACCAGCAATGCGAAGACTCCACTGGGCGAATTTCACGTTTTGTTCCTCCGATAAAGGCGATTTTGCTTAAAAAAGGGTCCAACACAATCAGGCCCAACACATTGCCACTGATTGCAGCTGTGCTGGGCCTGGAGATGAACGTTCGCGCGTCTTAATTATTGATAAACAATTTAAACACGTCGCCAAAATCTTTGCGCACGTAGTTTTCGTGGGCCTGTTTGAGCCAATTAAAGCTGTATTGGTTGATGCTGTCAAACTGCTCTGTGATGTTGATTTCAGTTTTGTTGGCACGGTTCAAGGTGGTGGTGGCGGTGTCCAGGCTCTTGTGGGCAAAGGCCTGAAAGCGCTCGTTTTCAATTTGGATATCACAAATTTTGAGCAGGGCTTTGTAGAGGTCTTTGAGCTGCTCAATGTATTTTTTGTTGACATCAATCGAATAGGTTTTTTCGCCCATCGTAAATTTGATCTCAATATCCAGATCGATGGTACCTGCGGTTTCGAGGGTCACGTTGCGAATCGGATAATGGGCATAACTCATGCGGCGCAAGGTGCGTTTTTTGCTCATGGCGCTGGTGCCATCGACGTGAATCAGGGCCAGATTGGTAAAACAATATTCATCGGTTTTGGATTTGATCATGAAGAAAATATGCTCTTGTTCTTCATGCATTACATAATCGTCAGCATCGGTTTTGTTAAAGTCGGCAGGGCCGACCACACTTCCGATATCGCTGATTCCCAATGCTTCGGCTGCCATTTTTCCAAACATAGTGAGGGCCATCCTTTCAAAACTTTAAGAGAGATGGGCGCAGTGTAACGCAAAGCTTTTGAGAAATCAAATTCCCGGCTTTAATTGGCCATCTCTTTGGCCTCGTCCAACCAGGGGGGCGCGGTGCTGCCAATGGGATACGCGGCCAGCAGTTCGCTGAGCAAGGTCTGGGCTGCACCGATCTGGCCCTGCAGGTGCAAGAAGCGCGCCCAATAATAGCGCACATCGGGTGAGGGGTGTTGGGCCAGCAGGTACTCAAAATGGGGCTCGGCTTTGGCATAATCGGCTTGGGCGGTATAAACACGGGCCAAGAGCAGACGCACTTTGGCAGGGGCATAGTCTGAGAGCGCGCGAATGCGGTGCAAAGCCTCCAGGGCCTGAGCAAAGTCGTCAGCGGCAAAAGCCGCTTCGGCCAGTTTATACAATAATTCAGGGTCATTTTCGCAGGGGCCGCTCAGGCAGGCCCGGTAATGCAAAATGGCTTCGCGGGGCTGGCCCTGTTGCAAAGCCAATTCAGCCGCCTGTTCGTGGCTGCGAATGCTGCCCGCCTTGCGGAATTCACTGCGCTCTTGGGCCAATTCGGCTTCGGTCTCGCGGTAGCGCAGGGGATTGGGGTTGCCGCTGCGGGGTTTGCCCCAATGGGGAAAAATTTCCACCAGCAAATAGATCAACGAGCCAATCAAGGGGAAAAACAGAATCAGCCAGAGCCAGTTGCGGGTGATGTATTTGCTGCGTAAACAATGGACTGCACAGGCAATTTGCAAACCAACGATCAAAACCCCATAGAGCATGCCAGCGCCCCCTCAAAACAAACTTTTCTGATTTTAGCTCATCTGATTTTAGCTCATCTGATTTTAGCTCAGAAGTCAGATTCTGGCAAAAAATTTGTTTTACTCGCTCAGGGTCATCAAAATTTCATTTCTGCGCCAAAAAGGAGGGGTAAACGGGGCATTGTAACGGGCCCAGACCCATTCTCCCGTGGTTTTAAATTGGCGTTTTAAGATCCAGGCTTCCAGCGCTTGGAAATGTTTTTGGTAAGTGGCTTCATCGTCTCCACCGGCATAACGCACACTGGCGACGCGGCGCGCAGGCAGGGCGCGCAAGCTGACTTTGGCATTGGTGGGCTCAGGGGCTGTGTCGGGGCCAAATTCTGAAGGCAGCATAAAACTCACGACCCAACCTGTGCTGCCGGCCGTTAAACCCACTGGGGCGGTCATGGCGATTTTTTGCGCTTGGCCCACGGGGGCGGTCATGGCAATTTTTTGGCGGCTGCGATTGGCGCCCGAGATATATTGAAACAGGGCCTGAAAGGCTTTGTTTCCCGCTTCTTCGCGCAGTCCCTCGACGCTGACTTCGGCCTGTACCGAAGGGGCGTAGTCCCGCACCTCGAAGTCGCCCTCTTGGAGGACGAGATTGTATTTGGCTTCTTCTGTGGCCTGGGCCTGGATCGCTCCGCCCACCACAAGGGCGGCTGTGGCACTGAGCAAAAAGGCGATTTTGAGCGTTGTTTTGAACATTGTTTTGGACATTGGGAATCTCCTGTAAAGCAGCTATTTTAAGCCTAACACCTGACCGAACTTGCGCTGTGAATGTGTCTTAGGCAGAGAAACAGCCGAAAAAAAACAAAAGACCTTGGCGGGGAAGCCAAGACCTTTTGCACTTTTGCGAGATTCAGAGAGAAACTTTAATGCGCTTGCAGGGCCCCAAAAATCTGTTGGTAGCCGCTGAGCAGATGAACCATGGCCGGAAATTGGGAAGACAGGCGCTGAAACTCCTGGTGGGTCAGGTAACGCGCATAAGTCGGCACCAGCACCGTGGCCATATCTGGGCGTTTGCTGAAAATATCAATCAGGGCATCACAGAGACTGACCGGATTGGGGGCAAAGCTGTTCAGGTAAGGGATGGCTTCAGACGCACTGGCTGGCATGGGGCTCATAATCGTATTTCCTTTGAGGCATTTGGTATGTGCCTTAAGCATAACTTTCATGACCACCTGAGATCTGTGAGCGATCCCCCAAAACCTGATCAGAGCTGTGTTTGATCTTGAATCAAAGTTTGGCCGTGAGCTGAATCCGGCGGCGTTTGGGATCGACTTCCAGCACCTTCACACGCAGGGTCTGCCCAACTTTGACCACGTCCTGGGGGTCTTTGACAAATTTATGTGCCAATTGCGAGATATGTACCAGCCCGTCTTGATGCACGCCAATGTCCACAAAGGCCCCAAAGGCCGTGATATTTGTGACCCGGCCTTCAAAGAGCATGTCTACTTTGACATCTTCCAGCTCTTGCACATCGTCGCGAAAGGCGGGCGCTTCAAATTGTTCACGGGGATCTCTGCCCGGTTTTTGTAATTCGTGCAGAATATCTTTGAGGGTGTGCTGGCCGATGTCACCCTGCATGTATTTTTGCAGTTCAAGCCGGGGCAATAATTCGGGGTGTTTGGGCAGTTCAGCCAGGGCCACCCCCAGATCTTTGGCCATTTGTTCGACCACCGGGTAATGATCGGGGTGCACACCGCTGTTGTCGAGCGGGTTGCTCGCCTGGCGCAGGCGCAAAAAGCCAGCTGCCTGTTCATAGGTTTTGGCACCCAGGCCTTTGACCTTGCGCAGTTCTTTGCGGGATTTAAATCCACCCTGGGCGTCGCGGTGGCTGACAATTTCGCGGGCCAATTTGGGTCCCAGGCCCGAAACCCGCTCCAGCAGGGGCGCCGAAGCGGTATTTAATTCCACACCCACTTGGTTGACGCAGCTCTCGACAATTTGCCCCAGTTTTTCAACCAGGGCATTTTGGCTCACGTCGTGTTGGTATTGGCCCACACCCAGCGAGCGGGGTTCGACCTTGACCAATTCCGCCAGCGGATCTTGCAGGCGGCGGCCAATTGAGATCGCGCCGCGTACGGTTAAATCCAAATCTGGGAATTCTTGCCGGGCAATCTCAGAGGCGGAATAAATCGAGGCGCCTGATTCAGAGACCCGCACCACCAGCGCTGAATTATTCTCTGCTTTGAGCCAGGTTCTGACGGCTTTTTCGGTCTCGCGGCTGCCGGTGCCGTCGCCAATGGCAATCGCCGCCGGTTGGTATTTGTGCAGCAATTTGAGAAAGGTCTCTTTGGCCCGCTGCTCGTTTTGAATCAGGTAAATGACCGTGTCTTCGAGATATTGTCCCGTGGCGCTGAGGGCCACGGTTTTGACCCCTGTGCGCAGGCCGGGGTCGAGGCCCAGCACAGGCCGGGTACCAAACGGTGCGCTCATCAGCAATTCGCGCAGGTTGCCTGCAAAGATTTCGATCGCTTTGAGGTCGGAACTCTCTTTGAGTTCAGCCAGAATCTCTGATTCGAGCGAGGGCAAAAGCAGACGCTCCCAGGCGTCTTCGAGGGCCAGTTTGAGCTGATCACCCCAGGCATTGGGCATGATTTGCAGGCTGCGGCGCAAGCGCTCCATCAGCCGATCCGCTTCCAGCTCGATTTTGAGGCTCAGGATTTTTTCGCTCTCGCCCCGGCGCAGGGCCAGATAGCGGTGAGAGGGAATCTTTTTGACAGGCTCTTGAAAATTAAAATAATCGCGGTATTTCGCGGCTTCGGGGCTGTCTTCGCTTTTGCCCCGTGCCAAGTGGGTGCTAATAATTCCAAATTGGCGCAAATTGTCGCGGGCCATTTCGCGCAGATGCGCTTTTTCGGAAATTTCTTCAGCCAAGATGTCGCGGGCACCGCTTAAAGCGGCTTCGGCATCGGGCACCTGTTCGTTGACAAAGGCCTTGGCCTTTTCCAAGGGCGCCATGCGCTCCTGTTGCAGGCGCATGATCAGGGCCAAGGGTTCCAGACCGGCTTCGCGGGCTTTTTGGGCGCGGGTGCGGCGGCGGGGTTTAAAAGGCAGATAGAGATCTTCCAGCTCGGTTTTGCTGCGCACAGCCGCCAATTGCTTTTCCAATTCAGGGCTCAGTTTGCCCTGTTCGGCAATCGACTTGAGAATCGCTTGGCGGCGCTCTTCAAATTCGCGCCAGTATTTGAGCCGCTCTTCGATCTGGCGCACCTGCACTTCGTCGAGGGCCCCTGTGCGGTCTTTGCGGTAGCGGGCAATAAAGGGAATGGTTGCGCCTTCGTCGAAGAGCGCGACGGTGGCTCTGACCTGGGGGAGGGAGATCTGGAGTTCGCTGGCAATTTCCTGGGCGGGATCAAAGCTGGGGGGAATGGATTGCATGTGTGTACCCTTTATCGTAGACGTGTTCTTTGCCCCATTTTAGAGCAAGCGGCTGCCGCTGTGTCAGAGTGGGGCTGTTTTAGGTCAAACTGCGGCGGAAACGCAGCACGCTGAAGACAATTAAGCTCAGACCAAAAAGGATCAGGGGAATCACATGTTGCCAGAGGGCTTCCAGCCCCACACCACGCAAGACAATCCCGCGCAAAATTTCAATGAAATAGGTCAGGGGAATGGCCTGCCCCAATGCCGAGATCAGCCAGGGCATGGATTCACGCGGAAAAATAAAGCCAGAGAGCATCATCGAAGGCAAAAACACCAGCAGGGTCATTTGCAGGGCCTGAACCTGATTCTGGGCCAATGTCGAGATCAACAGGCCAATGCCCAGCGAGGCCAGAATAAAGAAGATCGCCAAAAACATCAGCAGCGGCAAACTGCCTGCAATTGGCACCCCAAAGAGCCAGACCATCAACGCAATCACCATGGCCATATTTATCAGGCCGATCAGAAAATAAGGGGTGAGTTTGCCCAATATCACCTGGGCCGGATTTACGGGGGTAACGACCAATTGCTCCAAGGTGCCTTTTTCGCGTTCGCGCACAATTGAAAAAGCCGTGAGCATCACCGTGACCAATTGCATAATCACCCCCAAGAGGCCGGGAATCATAAAATTCTGGCTTTTGAGTTCTGGGTTAAACAGGGTTTTGGGGCGAATTTCAACCGCTTCGCGAAAGTGCGCTCCTGCACCCAAGACCTTGCGCATGCGCTCTTGTAAGATGGTTATAGCATGCAATTGACCGATGCTGCGTGAGATATTCAGGGCCTGATTGGCAACGGTGGAATTGGAGCCATCGACCAGCACCAGTACCTCGGCAGGCTGGTTGCGCAGCAATTGGCGCGAATAATTGGGGGGAATGATCAGACCCACCCAGGCCTGGCCCTTGAGCAGGGCTTGAGTTACCTCGTGCTCGGAGTGCGCAGAAGCCACCAGATCAAAATAGCCGGTATTGGTAAAACTCTGAATCAGTTCGCGACTGGCTTGGCGGTTGTCTTGGTCCCAGACAATCGTGCGCATGTGTTGCACGTCCATATTGATCGCATAGCCAAACAGGGCCAATTGCATCACGGGCAGGATAAACATCATTGCCAGTGTTAAGCGGTCGCGCCGGATATGCAGCCACTCTTTGATAAAAATCGCCCAGATTTTAGCCATGGCGTTTCCGATCGGCCAAGCGGGTCAGATCGAGAAAGACATCTTCGAGGCTGGGGCGAATTTGCCTCAATTGCAGATTGTTTAAGCCTTGGGTTTCAAGCCAGTGCAGCAGTTCTACTTCGGGCAAACTGTTTTCTAAAAGCGCGTGTAGGCTCTGGCCAAAAAAGGTCACATCACGCAGATCAGAGCGGCCCTGGAGCAGGTTATAGGCTTTCATGATCGGTTCGCCGCTGATCTCAACCCGCTGCCAATGAAGCTCGGGGGTGCCGTGGCTGTTTTTCAGGTCTCCGGGCTTGCCTGCCACAATCAGGTTGCTCAGATAAATATAGCCAATTTGGCTGCAGCGTTCGGCTTCGTCCATGTAGTGGGTAGAGACAAACAGGGTTTTGCCAGCACTGGCCAAGGTAAAAAGCAAATCCCAGAGCTCTCTGCGTGCCACAGGATCAATCCCGGCGGTGGGTTCATCCAAAAAGATCAGATCGGGATTGTGTAAGAGGCTGCAGGCCAGCCCCAGCCGCTGTTTCCAGCCCCCAGAGAGAAAGGCTGCCAATTGTTTTTCGCGCCCGCTGAGGTGGGTCAGTTCCAGCACTTCTTGTTTGCGTTCGTGGGCCCCCCGCCCTGTGACCCCGTAAACCGAGGCAAAAAAGTCCAGATTCTCAGCCACACTGAGATCTTCGTAGAGGCTGAAGCGCTGTGACATATATCCAATTCGGGGGCGAATCTGCTTGCCCTGGGTGCGGATGTTATAGCCCAAAACCCAAGCATCACCAGCGCTGGGAGGCAAAAGTCCACATAACATGCGCATGGTGGTGGATTTGCCCGAACCATTGGGGCCCAAAAAGCCAAAAATTTCGCCCCGTGGCACTTGCAAATTCAGGCTATTGACGACCGTGGTCTCACCATAGCGTTTGCTCAGGGCTTGGATATCTATGGCGAGTTCAGCCATTTTTCCAGATCACGTCAACTGGCATGCCAGCAAAGAGTTTGTCTTTGCCTGTTTGGATCCGGATTTTGATGGCAAAAACTTGGTGGATGCGTTCTGCGCGGGTTTGAATATTGCGGGGGGTGAATTCCGCTTGGGAAGAAATATACACCACTTGGCCCTGAAAACGCTGATCGGGCCAAGCATCCACCTGTAGCTCAACCTGTTGATTCAGTTGAATGGCTTTGAGTTCCAAGGGGGAGAGATAGACCTTGACCCACAGATCTTGGGGATCCAGCAGGGTCAAAACGGGGGCGCCGGCACTGACCAATTCACCTTTTTCGACACCCACAATACTGAGTCGGCAATGACAGGGCGATAAGATACTGGCTTCCTGTAAGCGGACGCGCAATTGATCTGCTTGGGCTTGAATCTGCTTTAATTGGGCTTGGGCGACTTGAATTTCTTGGGGCCGCACCCCTCTTTGCACTTTGCTGAGCAACGCTTTTTGCTGGCGGGCCTGGGCCTGGGCAATGGCAATTTCTTCGCTGCGGACCCCTTCGAGCACCAGTTCTTGGCTTTTTTGTGCCAAGTGCAGGCCTCCTCGGGCGGATTCCAAGACCTGTTGGGCCTGGTCCAGCTTTTGTTGGGGGGCTGTTTCGGCGGCCACCAATTTGGCAAGGCGGTTGTATTCTTTTTCAGCCAGATTCAGTTGGCTTTGCCGGACTTCCACTTCTGCGGCCGCCCGTTCTTTTTCGGCCAAGCGACTGCCGTTGGCCAATTGTTGCGCGCGCAGTTCAGCGGCTTGCCAGGCGGCTTGGGCCGATTGCAGATCTTCTGTGCGGGAGCCTGCTTTGAGGAGTGAAAGTTGGGCTGCTGCAGCGGCCGCTTGGGCCTGAACCTGCCGGTATTGGGCTTCGAGTTCATGGGCCTCTAAGCGCATCAAGACCTGATTGGGTTTGACATTTTGGCCTTCTTGAACCAAGAGAGATGTGACCCGGCCTCCCACGCGCGAAGCTAGCTCAATCGGCGTGGATTCCAGCGTGCCCGAGGCAATTAAACTGGGGGGTGTGGCTTTGGGCTGAAGATACTGCCAACCCAACCACCCACCGCCGCTCAATAGCACCAAGACCACGGGAATCA
Source organism: Candidatus Sericytochromatia bacterium (assembly GCA_050248915.1). Taxonomy (GTDB): domain Bacteria; phylum Cyanobacteriota; class Sericytochromatia; order UBA7694; family UBA7694. The sequence goes on along the minus strand of JBFWRL010000084.1, from coordinate 9,890 downwards.
GCTGTTTTTTCATGGCTGTGACTCAGGGGCCAGGCCTTGGATCAAGGTCTGAAGCGTGGCTTGGATTTCGGCCTCTTCTTGCCAAGGCCCATCAGGAAAGAGCAAGACGCGGGGAATAATCAGGCCCATCAGGGCTGAGAGGATCAGCCTGAGGGCGGTGCCAAAAGGCATTTCACGGATTTGGCCTTGGGCTTGAAAGTGCTTGAGTTGGGCTTCTACGGCGGGACGCAATTGGGTTTCAAACTGCTCTTGCAGGCTTTGCAAAAGTTCGGGATGCAGCCAGATCTCCTGGATCACCAGTCGCAGCAGGCGGTGGTGCTGTTTGACAAAAGCCAAACGCTCGCGCAGCAGGGCTTCGAGCAGATTTTGTAAATGGGGGTGCTCTTGGGCCATGATCGCCTGTATGCGGCGCAAACTAAGTGGGAAAAAGACCTCCAGCAGTAGCGGACGGGCCAATTGCAGCAGCAGTTCTTTTTTACTGCGAAAATGTTTAAAGATCAGCCCTTCGGCCACACCTGCTGTTTTGGCGATTGCACCGGTTGAGGTCGCGGCATAGCCTTTTTCAGCAAAGAGTTCCAGGGCGGCGCTCAGGATGCGCCGTTGCCCTGGGGGCAGGCTCTCAAAATTGGGGTACAGGCTTTCCAGGCTGGGGCCGAGGGGGGTGTTGGGCATTGCGTTTCCCTTGGGTGAGTGATTACTCACTAATTTAACCGAATCAGGGCGGACTGTCAAGAAATTCTCTGAGTTGGGGCTTGCCGGGGAATGTTAAACTGAAACCAGTCTGAAAAACGGTGGGCGAGTTGTGGATAAACGTGAATTGTCAGAACGGGATATTTGTAGCAAATTTATTACTCCTGCTCTATTGAATGCAGGTTGGGACCTGCATCATCAGGTGCGTGAAGAAGTCTCTTTTACCGATGGCCGGATTCAGGTTCGCGGGAAATTGACCTCACGGGGTGTGCGTAAACGGGCTGACTATATGCTCTCTTTGAAAGCCAATCAGCCATTGGCTTTGATCGAAGCAAAAGACAATAATCACTCCTTGGGTTCAGGTATGCAGCAGGCCCTGGAATACGCTGAAATTCTGGATATTCCTTTTGTCTATAGTTCCAACGGTGACGCATTTCTTGAACACGATCGGATTTCTACCAGTGGTATTTTGGAACGTGAAATTCCCTTGGATAAATTTCCCGATCCCATGACGCTTTGGAATCGCTACAAACGGGCCAAAGGTATTTCTCTGGAACAAGAACAGCTTTTAGGTCAGGAGTATTACAGCGATGGGCGAGGAAGAGCGCCGCGCTATTACCAGCGTATAGCCATTAATCGGGTGGTTGAGCAGATTATTGCAGGCCAAAATCGCTGTTTGTTGGTCATGGCGACAGGCACAGGCAAAACGTATACTGCTTTTCAAATTATCTGGCGGCTGTGGAAATCCCGTGTCAAACGCCGGATTCTCTTTTTGGCTGACCGCAATATCCTGATCGATCAGACCATGATCAACGATTTCAAACCTTTTGGCAGCCAGATGACCAAAATTCAAAAGCGCAAAGTAGATAAGTCTTATGAGGTCTATTTGTCCCTTTATCAGGCGATTACAGGGCCAGAAGAAGAGCAAAAAATCTTTAAGCAATTTTCACCTGATTTCTTTGATCTGATTGTGATAGATGAGTGCCATCGCGGTTCCGCCCGTGAAGATTCAGCCTGGAAAGAGATTTTGGATTATTTTGACGCGGCCACCCACTTGGGTTTGACGGCTACCCCCAAAGAGACCAAATACGCTTCTAATATTACCTATTTTGGCGATCCGATTTACACCTACTCCCTCAAACAGGGGATTGAAGACGGTTTTTTGGCTCCGTATAAGGTGATACGTCTGAGCCTCGACAAAGATTTGGGTTGGGAACCAGAAAAAGGACAAACCGATAAATATGGTGAAGCGTTAGAAACGCGCATTTACAACCAAAAAGACTATGATCGCACTTTGGTCTTGGAGCAGCGCACAGCCCTGGTCGCACGCAAAATTACCGAGTGGTTGCAGATTACTTCGGTTTACCACAAAACCATTGTCTTTTGCGAAGACATTGAACACGCAGAGCGGATGCGCATGGCCATTGCCAATGAGAATGCCGATCTGGTGCGAGAGAATAGCCGTTATGTGGTCAAAATTACGGGCGATGATGAGATTGGCAAAATGGAATTGGATCATTTCATTGACCCCGAAAGTCGTTATCCGGTTGTCGCAACCACTTCGCGCCTGATGACCACGGGGGTGGATGCCCAGACTTGCCAATTGATTGTGTTGGATCGCAACATTCAATCGATGACCGAATTTAAGCAGATTATTGGCCGGGGCACGCGCATCAATGAAGACTTTGGCAAAAACCACTTTACCATCATGGATTTTCGCAATGTGACCCGTCTCTTTGCCGACCCTGAATTTGATGGTGATCCTGATGTCATTATTGATTTAGAACCAGAATTACCGTTGAAACCACCTGACACTGAAGTTGGGCCAGGAGATGGCGAAGATGCTGATTTCTCCCATTTTCCGCGCCGCAAATATTATGTGAATAATGTCTCTGTTACTGTGGTCGCTGAGCAGGTTCAGTATTACAATGCCGATGGCACTCTAACGACAGAATCGTTAAAAGATTTTACTCGCCAAAGCATTCGTCAGGCCTATTCTTCTTTGGATGCTTTTCTGCGCAAGTGGAAAGGAGCTGAGCGCAAGGCTATGCTTTTGGAGGAGTTTCAGAATCAGGGATTGCTGCTGGAAGAATTGCAAGCAGAAGTTCAAAAAGAAACAGGCAAAGACCTCGACCCCTTTGATTTAATCTGTCATATTGTCTTTGATATGCCGCCGTTGAGCCGCCAGGAACGTGCCCGTCAGGTCAAGAAACGTGATTATTTTAGCCGTTATGGTGAATTGGGCCAAAAAGTCTTGGCAGCCCTCTTAGATAAATATGCTGAAGAGGGGCTGCAAGAATTGGAAGATATGCAGGTACTCAAGCTCTCTCCCTTTACGCAGTATGGCTCCGTGTTGGAGATTATCCGGGCTTTTGGTGGCAAAGAAGGTTATCATCAGGCCCTGCGTGAATTAGAATCTCATTTGTATGATTGGGGATAAATTTCAAGATGTCTGTTAGCAGTACCGTTAAATCCATTCAGGGAATTATGCGCAAGGATGTGGGGGTCGATGGTGACGCTCAGCGCATTTCCCAAATGGTGTGGATGTTTTTTCTGAAAATTTTTGACGATAACGAAGATGAACTTGAAATGCTGCTTGAGAACTACCGCTCACCGATTCCTGAGCACCTGCGCTGGCGCAATTGGGCCAAGAATGACGAGGGGCTGACGGGCGATGAGTTATTGGATTTTGTCAATAACGATCTTTTTCCCACTTTGAAAAACCTGAGTCTGGATCCTGATGAACCTCGTGGTGCTGTTGTTCGCAGTGTTTTTGAAGACGCATATAATTACATGAAATCTGGGACATTGCTGCGACAGGTCGCCAATACCATCAATGAAGTGGATTTTAATTCCTCCCAAGATCGGCATACCTTCGGGGATATTTATGAACAAATTCTGCGTGATTTACAATCTGCGGGCAATGCAGGAGAATATTACACTCCCCGCGCGGTGACCCAGTTTATGGTGGATATTCTCAATCCCCGTCTGGGTGAGCGGGTACTTGACCCTGCCTGTGGCACAGGTGGCTTTTTGGCTTGTACGATTGAACACCTCAAAACCCAGACTCCGAGCGTACTGGAGCGCAAACAAATTGAAACCTGCTTGGCTGGCGTTGAGAAAAAACCGCTGCCACACATGCTTTGCGTCACCAATATGCTCTTACACGATGTCGAAAATCCCAATTTTATTTTGCATGACAATACCCTATCGCGCCCTTTGCGTGATTATGGTCCGCGAGATCGGGTGGATCTGATCCTGACGAATCCGCCCTTTGGCGGGATTGAAGAGGACGGTATTGAAAGCAGTTTTCCTGCCAGTTTTCGTACCAAAGAAACAGCCGATCTGTTTATGGTCTTAATCATGCATTTGCTCAAAGATGGGGGCCGCGCCGGGGTGGTGTTGCCGGATGGCTTTCTTTTTGGTGAAGGGGTTAAGACGCGTATCAAAGAAAAGCTGTTGAGTGAATTTAACCTGCATACAATCGTTCGTTTGCCCAATGGGGTGTTTAACCCCTATACAGGTATCAAAACAAATTTGCTTTTCTTTGAAAAAGGCAAAGCCACTGAGGCGATCTGGTATTACGAACATCCCTATCCACCGGGTGTTAAATCGTATAACAAAACCAAACCCATTCGGATTGAAGAATTTGAGCGAGAAAAGCAGTGGTGGGCTCAGCGCGAAGAGAGTTCCCTGGCTTGGCGCGTGCCAGTGGCCGACATTGTCAAAAACAATTACAATCTCGATCTTAAAAACCCCCATGTGGCTGATTCAAACCAAGAGACGCCCGAAGTCTTGTTTGCCCGTTATCAGGCATTACAAAGCGAGATACAAAGCCTGCGTTCGCAGTTGCGGGATGAATTGAAGGCCTGTCTGGAGCGTGCTTAGGGTTACCCTTAAGCGGCTCTTTGACAGGCCCTATTGGACAAGACTTAACGTTTGCTGTCAGGCGTACGTTTAACCCGCTCCCAACTGTGGCCTGGTTGAGACGTTGGCGGGAAGGTGGTTTTGTCTGGTACTGTGGTGAAGTTGTCTTTGGGACCCCCACGTGGGCCGACTTCACGGTAAATACCGCCATCTCTTCCTGTATTCTCACCGGGTTTATAAGTATCACTGGGCATGTTAATATGCCTCCTGTTTATTAAATATTTTGTAAGCCAAGATGAGATTGCTGAAACTCCCTCTCTTGGTTTACAATTTACATTAAAGATCAAATTTGTAAACCGAGTCAAGTGTATGTTGGGTGAACGTTTAAAATTAGCGCGCAAAAAATCTGGGCTTTCCCTGCGGGGATTGGCTGATCGGCTCCAGGGGCAGATCAGCGCTCAGGCCATTGGCAAATACGAACGCGATGAAATGCAGCCCAGTTCGACGGTTTTGATGGCCTTGTGTCAGGCTTTGGAAGTAAGTCCCAGCTACTTTTTAGAAGCCCCCGAATTGAGCTTTGCCAATGTGGACTTTCGTAAAAAAGCCCGCACCACCCTCAAAGAACGCTCCCAGGTGGAAGCCATTCTGATTGAAAAAGTGGTGCCCTATCTGCAACTCGAAAAAATCCTGAATTTGGGAACGCTCTGGGAGCTTCCAGAAGGCTTTCCTCTGCCAGTGGCGTCGGTTCAGGCGGCTGAAAAATTGGCAGAACAACTCCGTGAACGCTGGCAACTGGGGCAAGAGCCGATCGCCAATTTAACCGAATTGCTCGAAGAAAAAGGCCTGAAAATCTTACTACTGGATTTGCCTGCCAATGTCCATGGTTTGACCTGCGATGTGCGTTTGACGCATTCGGATCAATCTGTGCCGGTGATTTTGATCAATCAAAAAGACAATTTGGAGCGACGCCGCCTGACTTTGGCACATGAATTGGCCCACCGCCTGATGAGCACCCAGGCCCTGAGCGAAAAAGAAGAAGAACGTGCCGCTCAGCGCATTGCTGGTGCCCTTTTGATGCCTGCGGCCCATCTGCGGCACGAAATGGGACCCAAACGCAGGTTTATCAACCCCCAAGAAATTCTGATGCTCAAAAAAATCTACCGGGTCAGTGCGGCTGCCCTGCTGGTGCGGCTGCGGGATTTGGAAATCATTGAAGAGAGTACCCTGAGCAGCCTGTTTCAGACCAAAGCCCGTACCTGGCGTGGTCGCGAACCCGAACCTCTCGAACCCGAAGAGCAGACTTCAGAACCCGGCATTCGCAGTGGTTTGCAAGAAATGCCGCTGCGCTTTGTGCGTTTGTGTTACCACGCGCTGGCTGAAGATTTGATCTCGGTGACCCGTGCGGCTGAATGGTTGGGGGTTTCGTTGCTTGAACTCAAACAGGCCTTGCGGGGGCAGGCTTGAGTGAAGGTTATTGTCAGCGACAGTTGTTGCCTGATTGATCTGGAGTTGGCCTCTCTTTTAAATGCCCTTTTGGCTTTGCCCTGTGAAGTGTGGATGCCCGAATTGAGCTTTAAAAGTGAATTACTCTCACTGTCGGAACAGCGCAAAACGGAATTATTGGGCTTGGGACTACAAGTCAAAGCCTTTTCTTCCGTTGAAATGCAGAACATTCAGGCCTTGCAACAGGCCATTCCTGCCCTTTCCCACCAGGATTGTGCGGCATTTGTCTTGGCGGCAGACACGCCAGAGAGTGTCTTACTGACCTCGGATAAACGCTTGCGCAACCATGCCATGCAGTCTCAGGTCGCGGTGCATGGGCTGCTTTGGTTGGTGGAACTGTTTTGGCAAAAGCAGCTTGTGCCTGTGGCTCTTTTGCTCCAGGCCCTTGAAGACTGGCAGTCAGACCCTTCGGTGCGTTTGCCTCAAGCCGAATTAAAGCAGCTCAAAATGCGACTCAAACAGGATTTGCTAAACTGATACTATGACACATCCTTATCAGATCCTCGCACAAGCCTATCCGGGTTATACACAGAGCAAATATAAAAAAGTTCAAGCCTATCCGCATACGGTTTATTTATTTGCCGAAGACTGGCATAAACAGTTGATTGAGGCGTACACGTTTGTGGAGTCGGAGGCCTGGTTTGTCAATCGAGATCAGGTTTATCAGCGTTTAAGAGAAGCCAAGAGGCGTTATTGCCAGTCTGAAAAACCTTTGACTTATAGCGAAGATATTTTGCTGTATATGCTCGCAGAAGCTGGAAAGCTCTCAATAGAAACCCAATTTTCGGTTCATTCAGAGGCCAATGAAGAAGCCCCAAGCATACCAACAGAAACACCCCCAGTAGAGCCGAGTGAGGCTACTGCTGGGTTTGTTGTTTCAGACTCAACCCAGCCAGAGCGAACGATGACCGTTATCTCGCGCATCAATCGTGATCAGAGTCTACCAGAACAAATTAAGGCGCTTTATGATTACCGTTGCCAGGTTTGTGGGGTTCGGTTGGAGACCGCCGCTGGCCCCTATGTTGAAGCTGCTCATCTGGTGCCCTTGGCAGAAGGTGGGACCGATTGTCTGGGAAATTTGCTCTGTCTGTGCCCCAATCATCACAAACTGTTGGATTTCGGCGGCTTCACTCTGAACGATGATTTGCACTTGATCTGGCTTTACGGTGGCGGCTCTGATGTCTCTCTCTCTTTGGACCCCGAACACCAACTTGACCCAGCCAATGTTTGGTATCACCGCAATACATGGACAGAAAATAATGAACCCTGAACTGCTGTTGACCCATTTTGAGACCCTGATCGACCGCCCCGAAAAAGTCACCGAACTGCGCAAGCTGATCCTGCAACTGGCAGTGATGGGCAAATTGGTACCGCAAGACGCGAATGACGAACCGGCTTCTGAGCTGCTCAAGCGGATTGCTGCCGAAAAGGCAGCCTTGGTGAAAGAGGGCAAGCTCAAGCGAGAGAAGCCCTTGCCTCCGATTGACCCGGCGGAGCAGCCCTTTGAGCTGCCGCAGGGGTGGGTGTGGGTGAGGTTAAATAATCTTTTGAGTAAGATTGGTGCAGGTAGTACTCCCTTGGGAGGGAAGCAAGTTTATGTTACTTCAGGAGTTAAATTTCTTCGTTCTCAAAATGTTTGGGACGATGGATTAAGAATAGATGATGTAGCTTTGATACCTGATTCTATTCATCAAAAGATGTCTGGAACTCAAGTTCAGCCAAAAGATTTACTGTTTAACATTACGGGAGCATCCATTGGACGTTGTGCTTTGGTACCTGATGATTTTGATACAGCCAATGTGAGTCAGCATGTGACAATTATTCGGCTGTTGAATCCTTGTTTTAGATTTTTTTTACATACTGTCTTAGTCTCAGAACTTGTTCAAAAAATGGTTATGGATGTTCAGGTTGGCGTTTCACGAGAGGGCTTAAGTATTGGTAAACTCTCTCAATTTGTCGTTCCCCTCCCTCCCCTCGCCGAGCAAGAGCGCATCGTCGCCAAAGTAGACCAACTCCTGGCTCACTGCGATGCCCTCGAAGACCGCCTGCGCAGAGCGGCAGAAGCCCGCCTCCAATTGAGCCAAGCCAGCCTACGCAGTCTTGAGGCCGCCCCTGATTCCCAGGCTTTTGGGCAGAGCGTGCATTTTCTGCTCTCCCATTGGGAGCCGCTGACTCTGAATCTCGATCAGATCGCCCGCCTCAAGCAGACCCTCTTACAACTGGCGGTGATGGGGAAATTGGTGCCGCAAGATCCAAATGACGAACCAGCTTCTGAGCTGCTGAAAAGGATTGCCGCCGAAAAGGCCGCCTTGGTGAACGCAGGTAAGCTCAAGCGGGAAAAGCCCCTGCCGCCAATTGACCCAGCGGAGCAGCCCTTTGCACTGCCGCAGGGGTGGGTGTGGGTGAGAACAGATAGTATTTCTTTAGTTATAGTCGATTGTCCACATTCAACACCGAAGTTTATAATGAAAGGAATTTTCTGTATTGATACAAATACATTTAAATCTGGAAAATTAATTCCCCATAAATTTAGATATGTTGACGAATCTACTTATTTAGATCGTATTGCTAGATTAGAGCCTTTACCTGGTGATATTGTCTTTGCTAGAGAAGGTAGTGTCGGAGAATCCGTTGTTATTCCAGAAGGCGTTAAATGTTGTTTGGGGCAAAGAGTGATGCTTTTTAGACCTTTTCACGAAATTAAATCCGATTATTTTCGTTTAATGCTGTCTGAGCCTGGATCATTGTCTCGTTTGCTTAATCTCCATAAAGGAATAGGCGCTAAACATGTAAATGTTGGAGATATGAAGATGGCATTAGTTCCCCTCCCCCCCCTCGCCGAGCAAGAGCGCATCGTCGCCAAAGTCGACCAACTCCTGGCTCTCTGTGACCAACTGGCCGAGCGGACGGTGCTGGGGGAAGCCGAAAATACCCAATTGTTACGGGCCTTGATTCATACTTAAATGACGAGATCCAAAAATACGGGCAAACCTTATGAAAAACTAACCCAGAGTATTTTTCAGCAGATTCTCAATCAGTCCAGTGAGGTTCAAACGGTTCAAGTCGAGCATGATGTGCTCTTGCAAGGAAGAACAACCACCCATCAGATTGATGTTTACTGGCGGTTTCAGCATGGGGGGGTAGAATACCAATCAATTGTTCAGGCCAAAGATTGGAACAGTAAGGTTTCACAAGAAAAACTCTTGGCTTTTCATGGTGTGCTGAATGACTTACCGGGCCAACCACGGGGCATTTTTGTCACCCGGCGTGGTTATCAGAAAGGCGCTAAAGAGTATGCTCAAGCGCATGGGATTGTTTTGTATGAATTGCGTGAGGCTGAAGAGCTGGATTGGCAAGGATTTGTCAGAAGTATCGAAATTGAAATGCGTTTGGCAATACCAGAAGTAAAGCAATTGAATCTGGTGATTGATCCTGTGTGGTTTCGCGAAAAAGCCTTGGCTTTGGGATTTCAAAAAGGTCAAAAATTTTCGTTTGGAGATTTTATTGAAGATTCATCCGCCACCTTTATATTGGATTCAAAGGGGCAGCCGATGCGCTCTCTTTTTGAGATTTTCATGTCTTATTTTCCCAAGGAACATATAGCATTCCCATTAAAAGCCATCCAGCATCAGTTTACAGAGCCCTCATTTATTGCTCTCAATCATGAATTGTTTCCCAAAGTGAAACTCTTGGGTTTGGACTTTAATATTTCACAAAGTATTGTCCAACTTTGTTTTACGGTTACAGCGGGAGAAATGGTGCAGTATATTCTTAAAGAAACCTTAGGCAAGGAAATTCGTTGGTTTCCCAAAAATATTTTGGGTGACAGT
>JBFWRL010000083.1:0-24562 GCA_050248915.1 Candidatus Sericytochromatia bacterium | reverse complement strand
CCCAGGCCAGCAGCGCTGGGCAGCAGCTCAATACAAATCTCGATGGCCTTGCTGACGATATCGGCAAAGCGAGCATGAAGACCTCCCTGGGCCTGACCACGGTCACCCCCACAGCCCCCGTGGGTTTTGGTATTCGGGATATTGGAGTGGATCTCTATGGGCCGATCACCGAAAAGGTCAAAGCCAATATCGAAGCCGGGGTGATGAATCCCGTGGGCTATTTGCAGGGCGAAGAAAGCCACTACCAAATGGAAAAGCAGGGCGAGGGCAAATACCACCTCAACCACACCGCTACCAAGCAGCGCAACGTCTTTCACGATTTCTACGACCCGGCGGTTTATGCCGGGGTGGGGGTAACAGCCAATCCCGACAGCCCTTTTCGCACCGATCTCAAAATTCGCGCCGAACACAGTCTGAGCAGCGATACCCTGCGCGGCTCAGCCATTGTGCGCCAACAGACGGGCCCTGTGAGCTTCTCGACAGGGGTGCTCAATACCGATCTGCGCAATGCCGCCCCCAATATGTATATGGTCGGCATAGGCGTTGGCAAAGGGGATATTTTCTCGGTGCAAGCCGCCACCGACAGCGTCTCGCCGGACAAAGCCGCCAATGTGCAGGTTCAAGCGGGTTTCCGCGTGCCCTTTTAAACCATGCTTTTGCCTGTTCCCCGTAATTTTGCTTTTTTTAATATGTTGCGCTGGCAATGGACTTCGTCGCTGTCCTTTCTGGGCGTAGCGCTGGGGGTCTGGCTGGTGTTTTACTATGGGCATCTGGACCTCAAATTGCCTGCACTTTCGGTGTCTGTTTTGGGCAGCGCCCTCGGGATTTTTGTCTCTTTTCGCACCAATTCTGCCTACCAACGCTGGTGGGAAGGGCGACAGCTTTGGGGCCGTTTGGTCAATACCTCGCGTCATTTTGTGCTGCAGGTTCAGGCTTATTTAACGGGGGCCAGCCTGGAACAACAAACGGAACTTGTTGAGCGTCAAATTGGCTATGTCCATGTTTTACGGGCCGTGCTGCGTGATCAAGATTTTCAGCAAGATGCCGATGTCCAGCGGGTTTTGGGGGCTGGCCTGACAAGTCTAAAAGGACGTCAAAACGCCTGTCATGCCCTGATTCAGCAGCAATTCCAAGCTTTATCTGCACTGAGAGAAGCAGGACGCCTTGATGCCGCGCAAATGCATTCGTTTGATGAAAGTCTACGCCAGTTTTTGGATATTCAAGGGGGCTGTGAACGCATCAAACGGACGCCGATGCCTCCTGGTTATCGCTTGCTGGCCACCCGCTTAATACAAGCTTTTTCTCTGCTTTTGCCCTTGGCTTTGGTTCATGATATCGGCTGGCGCGTGATTCCAATCAATTTGCTGCTCTGTGTGACCTTTACCTTGATCAATGAAATGGGACGGGTTTTGGAAGACCCCTTTACGCTCTATTACAACGGTTTGCCCCTGATGGCACTTTCGCGCACGATCGAGGTCAATTTACGTCAGAGTTTGGGACAAAGTGACCTGCCCGAAATTCCAGGGCCTGTGCCGCCAGGGGTTTTACTCTAAAAACCGATTTGGTGGGCATGGCAAAGGGCAATTGCCAGGCCATCTGCGGCATCGTCGGGTTTGGGGATACTCTCCAGCCCCAGCCACTGGGCCACCGCCTCTTGGACCTCGCGTTTGCTGGCGCGGCCATAGCCCGTCAGGCCCATTTTGACTTGCAAAGGTGTGTATTCGGTGACCTCCAGCTCGGCCTGGGCCAAAGCCAAAAGCATCACACCGCGGGCCTGAGCCACGGGCATGACCGTGGTGACATTGCGAAAGAAAAACAATTGTTCAATCGCCACCACTTCGGGCTGGTACATGGCCAGCAATTCCTGTAAATCGCTGTAGATGGTGCTCAAACAGACCGAAGCAGGGGATTTGGGTGGGGCCTCGATCACGCCAAAGCCCGCCACGCTGAAACTGCCGTGTTGGCAGTCGAGTAAACCATAACCCACCCGGTGGCTGCCGGGGTCTATTCCTAAAATGCGCATTTAACTGGCTTTCTGCATGAGTTCTTGCTGACATACACCAGGATACATTAGTCTGAAGGCAATTGTGAATATTTCAAGAAAGTGAAAAAGACCATGGGAAAAATCGCTGATCGCCTGAATGAATTGGGGCTGACCTTGCCCACCGCCCCCAAACCCGTTGCCGCATATATCCCTGCCGTACACTACGGCAATTTACTCTTTGTCTCTGGCCAATTGCCCCTCAAAGATGGCCAATTGCTCTCCACCGGAAAAGTGGGCAACGTCGGCAAAGTCGATGAAGTTGTCAGCGTTGAAGACGCCTATGCCGCTGCCCGTCAATGCACCCTCAATGCCCTGAGTGTGGCCCAAGACGTTTTGGGCGATCTTGACCGCATCGACAGAATCATACGCGTGGGGGGATTTGTCCAGAGTGCCGATGGATTCAGCGACCAACCCAAGGTGATCAATGGCGCCTCGGAATTGCTCGGTGAGATCTTCGGCGAAAAGGGCCGCCATGCCCGTGCTGCCGTGGGGGTCAATGAGCTGCCCCTGAATGCCTCAGTCGAAGTTGAATTTGTGATTGGGGTCGCTGATTAAAGCCCTTTGGAACGGTGCATAATAGTTTCAGCCCTTTTTCCACTTTCTTTTTAGCCCAGGGCGACCACAAGGAGAAAATCATGCACCACCCCCAAGCCCCAATTGGTATTTATGATTCTGGTTTGGGGGGGCTTTCGGTGGTGCGCCAAGTCATGAGGGTCTTGCCACAGGAATCGCTGCTTTACGTGGCAGATACGGCGCGGGTACCTTATGGAGGGCGCAGCTCCGAAGAGATTCGCCGTTTCAGTTATGAGATTCTCGATTTCTTGGTGGAACAGGGCGTCAAAATGATTGCGGTGGCCTGTAATACCTCTTCGGTCTTGATTCTGCCCAGCAGTCAAAAACACCGCCACGTGTCTTTACATGGCTTGGCCCAGGCCGGGGCGCGTCTGCCAGCCGGACTCAAACGTGTGGCGCTTTTGGCAACCGAAGCGACGGTGCGCAGCGGGCAATACAAACGCCTTTTGCAATTGCACCACCCTTTTGTTGAGCTGATTGAAGTGGCTTGCCCGGATTTTGTGCCACTGGTGGAAAGTGGTAACTGGGAGAGTGCCGAGGCCTTTGAAGTGGTCGCCCAGCGTTTGGCTCCTTTAAAACAGCGCGGCTTAGATGCCGTGATTCTGGGCTGCTCCCATTTTCCCTATTTGCACAGGGCCATTCAAGCGGCACTGGGCCCGCAGGTGCAATTGCTGGACCCTGCTGAGCGTCTGGCTTCTCAACTGGCGGGAGAACTCACACAGCGGCGACTCTTGAACAGCGATCCCAAGCCCATTTTTCATGGTTATACCACGGCCTGTCCATCGACCTTTCAGCCTTTGGCTGAGCGCTATTTGCAGCGCGAATTGCGGCATTTGCGGCAGACTTCTTTGGGGGGACGCGTACCACAACAGGTCTCGCAGCGGGTGGCTGTGGGCGTGGTGGAAGGTGTTGGGGTGCGTTGAGGGGCTTGGCCAACGGGATTGAGTCGTTCTCCCAACTTGAAGCTTGGGTTTAATTCACTTATACTGCCTTTTTGAATGATCAAAATTGATCCAAAAACAATCATTTCCATCAATTCAAAAGGATGAAAACATGAAATTCAGCTCTATTTTTTCTCTTTCTCTCATAACCCTATCCTTTGGTTGCACACCTGCGGTAAGCAACCAAACAGGTGCGAACAACACAGTTCAGGCCAGTGCTTCTCCGTCTGCCGCAAGCAATGCCGTTGCCAGTCCAACTGCGGGTGGGAATCCATTTGCAGGAAGCACCTGCGCTGCGATCATTGCCCAATCTGAGTGCGCCCGCGACAAATTTCAGGCCGAAGGCGATGCCAAACACACCAAGGCCATGAGCAATATGGTCGATGGCAACAAAACCGTCAAACCGCAATTGGCCAATGCCAACCAAATTTGTCAGGATTCTTACAAGAGCCTGGAATCGGGGATCACTTTGGGCGGACTGGACCGGGAAAAAATCACAAGCACCTTGCAGGCCTGCAAATAAGCCCCCCAAACGTTCTGCTCGCAACCTGTGTATAATGAAACAGCAACACAGGCTCAGCGAATAACCGACAATGAATCAAACGCTCACTTTTACTGCGCAGATGAAATCTCTGCAGACCCGCGTCGATGGGGCTTTGCAAGACTATTTGCAACCCCGCGTCGCTCCCCAATTGTGGGAGGCGATGGCTTACAGCGTGCTCAACGGCGGCAAACGCATTCGCCCACTCTTGGTCTTGCTGACCTGCGAGGCCCTCGGCCAAGAATCCCAACCGGCGCTGCCCGCCGCCTGCGCCCTGGAGCTGATTCACAGTTATTCCCTGATTCACGACGATTTGCCCGCCCTCGACAACGACGATTGGCGGCGCGGCCAACCCTCGAACCATGCCCATTTTGGCGAGGCTCTGGCCATTCTCAGTGGCGACGCCCTCTCCAGCTATGCCTTTGAAATTTTAAGTCTGCCAAGCAGCCTGCCCGCTCAGACCCAATTGCAGGTCTTACACGAAATTGCCTCGGCCTCAGGGCCCTTGGGTATGTGTGCTGGGCAGGTCTTGGACATGTTTGGCGAAATTGCCGAGAGCGAAAAGCTGTCAGCCATCGCCCAGATCTACCAGCTCAAAACAGGCCGTCTGATTCGTGCGGCCGTGCGCTGTGGAGCCTGGATTGGCGGCGCAAATGAAAGCCAAATGAGCGCGTTGACCCGCTTTGCGGAGGCCCTCGGTCTGGCCTTTCAGATACAGGACGATATCCTCGATCTGACGGGCAGCCTCGACACCTTGGGCAAAACCCCGCAAAAAGACCTACAGCAGGCCAAACGCACCTGGCCTTGGGCTGTGGGCCTCGATGCCGCCTGCCAACAGGCCCGGCAATATCTGGCAGAGGCCCTGGAGGCCTTGCAAACAGCCCAGCTCCAAGAGACACAGATGCTGGAGTCCATGGCCCTGTATTTGGTGGAACGCCAAGCATGAATACCATTTTGGGCGCATCCCTCTTTGCCATGCTCTTTGCCCAATTTTTAAAATTATTCACCCACATGATTCACACCCGCCGCCTCAATTTGATGCGTTTTGTCGAATCGGGTGGCATGCCCAGCTCCCACACCTCATTTGTGGTCTGTCTTTCGACCTCAATTGGCCTGGTTGACGGCTGGAATAGCAGCGTCTTTGCCGTGGCCGTGACCTTTGCCTTAATCGTGATGTACGACGCCACGGGGGTACGCCGGGCTGCCGGTTTACAAGCGCGGGTCTTGAACCAAATGATCGATGAGTTGGGCAAAGGGCACATGATCCAAGACAAACGTTTAAAAGAGCTATTGGGCCATACGCCCAAAGAGGTTCTGGCTGGCGCTTTACTTGGCATTTGTGTGGCACTGGCCTTTAATCTGCCTTTGCCGCTGGGCCCCTGAATCGGGTAAGATCCATTCATGGAAACCACAGAACCTCTCGCCACATTGCCCCGCTCCAGTTTTCGTGCCGTACTTGGCAACCGGAGCTTTATGTACCTTTGGCTCGGCCAGGTCTTTTCCCAATTGGCCGACAAAGTCATTCTGGTTTATTTGATCGTGCTGCTGGTGGCCACCGGCAATACCGCCAATTCAGATATCTCTCGCCTGACCCTGGTTTTCACCATTCCAGCGGTTTTGTTTGGCTCTTTGGCCGGGGTCTTTGTCGACCGCTGGAATAAAAAATGGCTGATGATCATCTCCAATGCCCTGCGCGGCGCTTTTGTCTTGGCCCTGCCTGTGGCGTTTTTCTTTGGCGACAAAGGGTTTTTGTGGATTTATACCATGACCTTTTTGATCTCAACCGTCACCCAATTTTTTGCTCCGGCTGAAATCGCCACCATTCCCTGTCTGGTCGAAAAACACAACCTCTTGGCCGCCAATTCACTTTTTACCACCACCATGCTGGCCTCGGTGGTGATTGGCTTTGGCGTCGGCGATCCCATTTTGCGCGTGGTCGGTGATGATTACGGCCATTGGGCCATTGGTGGCATGTATTTTCTCTCGGCCCTGTTTTTAATACTCGTCCGCCCGCGTTTTGCCGAGCAAAAACAGCGCAAAGATGGCTCTTCGGTCTTGGCGGAAATGAAAGAGGGCTTTCAGTTTATCCTCAAAGATCCCCGCATCATTTTTTCTTTGGCCCGCCTGATTCTGCTCTTTTCGGCCTTTGCGGCCCTGACCATTCTTGTGATTGGTTTTGTCGAAGATGTGTTGCGCCTGGAAAAACGCTATTTTGGCTATTTGCTCGCAGTTTCGGGGCTGGGCATGGGCTTGGGAGCCGGGGTGGTCGGGCGATTTGGCTCAGCGATCGGCAAAGAGCGCCTGATTTTTGGTGGTTTTATTAGCATGGGCAGTGTTTTGATGCTGCTCTCCAATATTCACATTATTTCTGGCTTCTTGGGGGTTTCTTCCAAAGCCGGACGGGCCTCTGGACTTGAATTGGCAATAGCCTTGCTCCTGGCTCTGCTCTTGGGTTTGACTGCCGCCTGTATCGCAGTTCCGCTCCAGACCATGTTACAGGAAGAAATCCCCGAAGGCATGCGCGGCAAGGTCTTTGGCGTGCAAAACATGTTGATCAACACGGCCCTGACACTGCCTATGTCATTGGCGGGTATTTCTGCAGATTTGGTAGATAATTGGTTTCCGGGTCATGGCGTGGAAATGGTCATGACCGCTGTGGGACTCAGTTTGCTTGCCGGTGGTCTCTTGGAGCTGGTGGTGGTCAAAAAACGTCAGATTCTTCAACCAGCCGCCCCCGGCTCAGGAGGTTCCGTATGACCCAAGCCCCCGAGTCCCAAAGATGGCTTGAACTCTTTGAGGCGTTTTTGATCGAAAAAAATTGGAAGCCCTTTTTTGCTGAGACCGAATGGCAAGAACTGTGCCAATTGTCTTCACAAAGCGCTCTCAATACCCTTGCCCAGGAAAGTTTTTGGGGCCGTCTGCTGGTCAGTTGGGAGACCCGCAACCTGGAAAAAAGCCGCTATGTCTATGCCCAGGTGCGCCAAATTCTCAAAGAGTATATTGAGTTGATGTGCCACCACCGCTCTTGGCCTCACGATCAGCTCGATACCTTGCTCTTTGCCCTGGCCGAAACCCAGATCGACCAGCAGCGCAAACAGCTGATCTTCTGGAATTTTGAATACGAAAAAAAAGCCGAACGCTCCCAAATTGCCGAGCGCGAAAACGAACACGCCCAGGCTGAGTTTTATAATCTGCGCAAGCTCACCGAATATATTGGCCAAAAGACCCTGCAAACCGAGCAAGACGTGGTGCAAAATGCCCTTGATGGTTTGATGGGCATTTTGGAAGCCGATCACACCGCGATTTTTTTGGGCGAAGATCCACGTTCAACCAAAGGCACCTTCTATCTCTATCGCCACGGCGAATTGGAGGTTCATCCCGATTTTCAGATCAGCAATACCAGTTTTTGGAAACAGTATTTGCGCTCCATTCATCGCCGCACCGACAGCCAATTGGCTGAATCGATCCAATCCGACAGCTTTGGGCCTGTGGCAGAAAAAAGTGTACATGCCCTCTTTCCCTATGCCTCTTCACTGCTGATCCAACACTTGCGCCTGCCCGATTTGCTCAGTGGTTTTATTTTGGCCTGCAGCGAAGAACCCTTTGCCTTTGATGGCTTTCGCCAGTTTTTTCACGTGATTGCCACCACCGTGGCCCACACCATGCAAAACACCCGTTTACACGCCCGCATCAACGAAATGGCGATCCGCGATGCGGTTACAGGGCTCTACAACCGCCACCATATCGACGAGCGTCTGCGCCACTCCTTTGCCATTTCCAAACGCTACAACCGCGAACTCTCCCTGATCATGGTGGATATTGACCATTTTAAAATTTTCAATGATACCTATGGTCACCAAACCGGTGATGTGGTCTTGCGTGAGGTCGCCAATCTGATGCAAAACCGCCTGCGTGCCACCGACGTGATCGGGCGCTATGGCGGCGAAGAATTTATGATCATTTTGCAAGAGACAGGGCACCCCGGCGCCCGGATCGTGGCAGAAAACCTCGTGCGCAAGGTCAACCAATCGCCCTTGGATATTGGCACGGAAGACCCCATCCACGTGACTGTCAGTGCCGGTTTTGCCTCTTACCCGATTGATGTGCCCGACGCAGATGGACTGGTGCATTTGGCAGACATGGGGCTCTATGAAGCCAAACGATCAGGCCGGAACCGGGTTTGCTACACCGGCGCTGTGGAGGACATGTTACAATAGGCCCGTATGAAAACCCATTTTGAAATCCCCCAATTTAGCTCTCCCTGCGCAGTGGCCATCGGCACCTTTGACGGTGTGCATCTGGGCCATCGGGCTGTGATTGGCGCGATGCTGGCAGAAGCAAAAAAACGGGGGTTGCCCTCTGTGGTCTTGAGCTTTCAAAACCACCCCCTCTCGGTCTTGGCCCCCGATCGCCTCCCGCCCTTGCTCTCTACCCCCCGTGAAAAAGCCCTGGCTCTAGAGGCCCTCAACCCCGACGCGGTCGTTTTATTGCCCTTTGACACGGCCTTTTCCCAGCTCAGCCCCGAGGCCTTTGTCAGCCACATTTTGCAGGCAAAACTCCAGGCTGCGTCTGTCACCGTGGGCTTTAATTTTCACTTTGGTTTTCAGGCCCAAGGGACACCTGAACGGCTGCGTGAATTGGGCCAGGAACAGGGGTTTGATGTGGCTATCCATCCAGCCTTTCAGGCCGGAGGAGAAGCTGTCAGCAGCTCACGGATTCGCAAATTGCTCGAAAAAGGGGCCCTCGATGAGAGCAATGCCTTGCTTGGGCAGCCCTATCTGGTCACTGGCCAGGTGATTCGCGGCCAGGGAATTGCCTCCACAGTCTTGGGTGTTCCCACAGCCAATTTGTCTGTAGATCCGGTCAGCAAACGCCTGCCGCCCCATGGGGTCTATACCTGTCAGGTGAAAATCCCCGGCCAGGACAAAGCCTTTTGGGGTATCTTAAACTCGGGCATGCGTCCGACTTTTTCAGGGGTCAGCTTCAGCCTCGAAGTGTTTATCATGGATTTTGAAGGGGATCTTTATGAGCAGGAATTGCAAATCCGGCTTTTGCATTTTATCCGCCCCGAACGCCGTTTTGAAGGGCCCGACCAGCTTAAAGCCCAGATTCAGACAGATATCCTCAGTGCCCGCAAGTGGCTGGCCCAGACCGTCTGATTTTTTTTCCCGCCACGTGAACGGCTGAGCCATGCACTTTCCGCTCTTTCGTCTGGCCCATGTTGCGATCGACACCCTGCTCTGCCTGGGGGTCTATCTCTGTGTCTATTTGCTGCGTTTTGAGGGCCAAATTCCGGCCGGAGAAATGCGCGCATTTTGGCTCTGTCTGCCCATTCTGCCAAGCTTGCGGCTGTTTTCCAACTATGCCCTCGGCCTCTATTCCCATCTTTGGAAATACGTGGGTCTGCGAGAATTATTCAGTATTTTTAGGGCTGTTTTGCTGGGCTCGGTGCTCTTTGGGGTAACGACCTATCTGCTCGGGCTGACAGGGTTCCCGCGCTCGATTTTTGTCTTTGAAGCGGCTTTTTATTTACTGGCAATTGGGGGCGTGCGCTTCAGCCGCCGCTTTTCGGTCGAAGTTAGCCTCTTTGAACAGGGACGCCCCAATTTGCGCACCGTGATCGTCGGGGCCGGAGATGCCGGAGCCATGGTTGCCGCGGGTATGTTGCGCACCCCCGAACATGGCTATGTGCCCGTGGGCTTTATCGACGACAATCCCGAGAAATGGCGGGCCCGGATTCACGGGCTGCGGGTCTTTGGCGGGCGCGATAAATTGACCGAGGTGATCAACAACCGCGAAATCGACTCGGTAATTGTGGCCATGCCATCGGTCTCGCGCCAAACCATTCGCGACTATGTCGAATTGTGTCAAACACTGCCTGTGAATTTGCGCATTGTGCCGGCCACCCACCAGATTCTCAAGGGCGAGGTCTCAATTGAACAATTGCGCAAAATTCAGATCGAAGATTTATTGGGCCGTGATCCCGTCAAACTCGATGATCAGGCCCTGCACAGCTTTCTCAAAGGCAAACGGGTCTTGGTCACAGGGGCGGGGGGATCGATCGGATCTGAACTCTGCCGCCAGATTTTGGACTACGGACCGGAGACCCTCTACCTGCTGGGCCACGGTGAAAACAGCATCTACTTGCTCCAACAGGAGTTACAGGGCCATCCGGTGCAGCCCGTGGTCGCAGATATTCGCCATTTTGAACAGATCAATGCCCTGCTGGCGCGTTTGCAACCGGCGGTGATTTTTCATGCTGCGGCCCACAAACACGTGCCCTTGATGGAGTTAAATATTCAAGAGGCCTTTTTTAACAATGTCTGGGGCACTCAGCAATTGCTCAAAGCATCGATGGCACAGGAGGTCTCGACCTTTGTGCTGATCTCCACCGACAAAGCCGCCGAACCCAGCAGTGTGATGGGCCTGAGCAAATACTTGGCTGAATTGGTGGTGCATCAACAGGCCCAATCAGCCCCAGATCTGCATTGCAGCATCGTGCGCTTTGGCAATGTGATTGGCAGTCGGGGCAGCG
Source organism: Candidatus Sericytochromatia bacterium (assembly GCA_050248915.1). Lineage (GTDB taxonomy): Bacteria > Cyanobacteriota > Sericytochromatia > UBA7694 > UBA7694. Next base: position 13,928 of record JBFWRL010000083.1, on the reverse strand, counting down.
TGATCCCACTCTTTCAAAGACAGATCGAAAAAGGGGGGCCCATCACGATTACCGATCCAGCCATGACCCGCTATTTTATGACCATTCCCGAAGCCGTCCAATTGGTCTTACAGGCCTCATTGCTCAAAGCCCCTTCCCAGGCCTTTATTTTGGATATGGGTGAACCCGTCAAAATTCTCGATCTGGCGCAAAACCTGATTCAGCTTTCGGGGTATCAGCCCCACGAACTGGAAATTCAGGCTGTGGGCATTCGCAAAGGCGAAAAATTGCATGAGACCTTGGTCTGGAGTGATGAAACCCTGGCTCCCACAGCCTGTACTCAAATTTTGGCGGCCCAAGCCGATCCTGAGCGACTGACACGGCATTTGGCCTGTTTAAACGCTGTGCTTGCTCATCTGGCTGAGCCACAGACACTCCCTGGCTTTGAGACCTGGTTTGAAGCTGAAATCGCCCCACTTTTTCCGGGTTTGGCACCCCTGACAGGGCAGGCCACATTGGAATGAGTGGGCCCCCAGACCCCGCTTCAGAAAGCGATCGGACAGAGCGGCTGTTTTTGCTCAAGCGCAAATTACAGGCCCGCGACAAAGTACTCTTGCATCTGGAACAGCGCCTGAATGAGGCCCCCGATAATCAGCATTGGCTGTTTTTAAAAGACGAGCACGAAAAGGTCCGTGCCGAGTTGTACAATGCCTTGCGTCAACTTGAACGGGAGCGGCAAGGCACTCACAGATTGACCGAATGGGTCGAAGGGTATTTGAGTCAGTGGGACGATTCGTGTGAAGATGTCTTAGACCCCGGTGAAAGTGAAGCCACAACTCAAAAAAAAACGCTTTCAGCAGAGCAGCAACACGAATTAGAGATCTGGCAAGGACTGTTGCGCAAAGTGGAAGCCCGGCTTTTGCGCCTGCCTGGGGATCCCCGACTGGTAAAATTGCGCGCAAGCCACCAGGCCCGCATTCAGGCCTTGCAAAATGTTGCAGCAGAGCCAGAATCCATTTCAAACACCGTCTCAGAGCCTATCTCAGCCCCCACCCCACAGCCTGCCAAAAGCAGGACCCGCGAACAGATTGAAAAAGAGCTGGAAATCTGGGCCAAACTGATCCAAAAATCCCAGGAACGCCTCGCTGCCAAACCTGAATTAGTGCATTTGCGCGGAATGATCACAGAACACCAGACCAAGATGGCGGGTCTGATGGCAGAGTTGCAAGCCTTGCCCGCAGAACAAGCAGATTAAAAGGGGTGTTCTTCGCTTTTCGGGGGAGCCAAATCATGTTTGCTGCCGAGCAGACGCAGACTGATGGTGTGTACAATCAATTCAGGATAATGGCCTTCTGGATGGGGGCGAAACTCTAAACGACCCCGAATACCCACCAAAGAACCTTTTTTAACGTATTCATAGGCAATTTCAGCCTGCCGGCCCCAGAGTTCCACTTTAAACCAATCGGTGACACTTTCACCATCGGGACTGGTTTTGGGGCGATCCACAGCCAGACTAAAGCTGGCCAAGGTCTTGCCGCTTTCAAAATACTTGATTTCTGGATTGCGACCGGCCCGGCCCACAAGAATGACAGTATTGATCGGTGTCATGCGGGGTTGAGGGTTTTCCATGGCGTCTATTTTAACACAGCTTGGGGGCATTTCGTCAGTCCTGTTGGCAGGGAGGCATAGCTGTTCCTGTCAGGGTTTGTGCTAAACTTAAGCCTATGAATTTGACTTGGCTAAAATCTTTCACGCTTGGCTTGTTGTCCTTCCCTGTGCTCAATGCTGGGGGAAGGTGGATATGCAAACATGTCCCTGCGCTCAGAAAAGCGGTATTGGGCAGTCGTTTGTTTCCCTACGCAGGAGAGTTAAAATGGCAGCCCCTGCCTGGAAAAAACCTAAAAATGTATTCAGATGGCCAAGACAGCATAGTTTCTGGCCTTTATGTCAACGGAACCCACGAAGAAGAGATCACCTGGTTTTTTTTAAAGGCCTGTCAGCCAGGCATGACATTTGTGGATATTGGGGCCAATACGGGTTATTTTAGCTTGCTGGCAGCAGGCTGTTTTGACGCTGTGCGTGTTTTGGCTTTTGAGCCCGTACCACGGGTATTAACTTATCTGCACCGCAATATCGCCTTAAACAAATTGAATTCACAGATTCAGGTCTTTGAAGTGGCCCTTTCCCATCAAAATGGTCAGATTGAATTTTATGAGGTGGATTCCGTCACCCTGCCTTTGGGCTCCAGTGCCAACAAAGATTTTCGGTTGCAAACACGGGCTTACCAAGTCCAAATGAATCGTTTGGATGACTTGGCTGGCGAATTGGCCTTGGGAAAGGTGGCATTGGTTAAAATTGACACCGAATCCACCGAACACGAGGTGATCGAAGGCATGATTTCGCTGATTCAAACCTCCCGACCTGTGATTATCTGCGAAATTCTCTATGACCCTGTCGGAGAAGCTGTACAGGCATTTTTAGAACCCCTCAACTACCGTTTTTACTCTTTGCGGCCCCAGGGTCTCTTGCCAGAAAAAGAGATTCGCCTTTTTTCTGACGCTTATAATCATGCCTTTATTCCGATTGAAGATACGCGTTTTGACGCGTTTGTACTCAAGGCTTAACCCGTTTTGGGGGCGCAACGAAAACCGCTCTTCTCACCGCCCAAGGATTGACGCAGCGTGTTTAGCTGACTATACTGAAAAATAGGTCTTGTGACCAGCCACACAAATTGAAGACACCTCACATTCAAGGACAGAAATACAGCAACGGAGTGGAAGCCAAGTGAGTTACGTACAGGTTCCCGAAAAAACACAAAGCTTGACCGGATCCGGAGATATTGGTGCTGTACTTAAGCAAACCCGTTTACACAAAGGGGTCTCGCTTGAGGAAGTGTCCCGGCAGACGTTTATCAAATTACATTATTTGTATGCCCTTGAAGAGGGACAGTTGGAGCAATTGCCCGCACCTGTCTATACCTCGGGTTATATTCGTCAATATGCCCGTCTCTTGAATCTCGATGAAGCCGCTTTGATTCGTCAATATCATGCCCAAATTGGCACGGGTCTCAGTTATAACCGGACAGATAGCCCCGAAGTGGCAACGGTTTTGGCAGATCAGGATGCGCCCCGTCCGGGTCAGTTTATCCCCGTTTTGTCTCAGCGCAACGGCAGTGTCTGTGTGGATGAAATCAGTGTGCCTTTGCAAGAAATCAGCACCAAAACGGGAGTCAGCAGATTAGCCATGAACCAGAATGCAGCCGTTTCCAGCCCCAGCCCGACCGTCTCTGTGGCCTCGTCCGACAAACGCGTGGTAGAGACGATCGAAGGCGCGCGCAAAGAAGCGCTCGTGATGCGCCACCAGACCGAGCAATATGCCGACACGGTGCTCAAACACGTCGAAGATGAAATTGAGAAGACCCTCGGTGTGATTCGCAACGGGCGGAATTATTTGAAAACACGTCTCGAAAGTTATCCCAAACATTGAACCTTTGAGACCGATGTTAAGGTTGTGGAAGCGTTGCGCAGAAGATAGCAAACGCTTCTTTTTTATGGGAAAATTTGGAATGTTTTTAATCAGGACTTAACCCCTGGCCCCAATTTTAACGCATGGCAGGCCCCCCCCCGCCCTATAATATCAAAGTGATCTCGCGCCCCAAATCCCAAAGTGAATATGTGAGTCTGGAGTATTAAATTATGAGTGGCAGTATCCAATTTTCTGGCAATAACCGTCAGGTTCCTGATTATGTTCTCAACAGTCCCCGTGAAAATGTCTTTGAGAAAAACAATATTCGCTTTCGCATTGACGGCCAGTATCTGACCGACTTCAGCGACAAAGGCATTAAAAACTTTATCAAAGAGAACTACAACAGCAAATCTGGATTTTTGGGCGGTTTGGGCCTGGGCTGGGGCGGCAAAGATCTGGAGTTTAAAGAGGTGAAAGCCTTTATCCAGGCTGCAGCAGCCAATGCCGACAAACTTCAGGGTGCGACCTTTGAACTCACCGACCCCGAACTCGGCCTGTTTGACGATGACGATATCAAGGTCAGAGATATTCAACACAGTTTTTCGCTCCAGTTTAAAGACAATTTGGGCAAATCTTCACAAGAAGTGTCGTTTGTTGATGCCACCAGCGCCAGCTACGATCACCGCACAGCCAGTCAAGCCGAGAAAAAAACCGGAGAGTCGCTCAAAGGTGTTGAAAAACAAAATGCAAAACTCGTCGAAGGCCTAAAAGACGCCACCCACGATCGCGATAAAATTGCCGACCGGATTGGCGATGACGCTGTGAAAAAATTGGCTGAAATTGATGGCCGTTTGGCAGATATCGACGACAGTATTGGTGCTCTCGACAAAGACATGCGCAGCACCGAAGCCCGTCTCAGCCAAGGCCATATTGAGCCCGCCGAGCGTCGCGAATTGTCCTTGGCCCTGCGTGGTATGAAAGCAGAGCGCGAAGACCTGCTCAAGGACAAAGGCAAACTCAACAAAGAACTCAAAGAAAAACATGGTTTCTGGAGCTTTCTCGGCGGGGGCAGCACCCTCGAAGATCTGCGCAAAGCCAATCGGGCTGTAGAACAGGCCCAGAAACGTCTGGACGCCTTCAAACCCCAATTGAATGAGGCCCAAGCCGCCCATCAGCGTGCGATCGACCGGCGCAAAGCGGTTGAGTCGGGCAAGAGTTTGGCCGAATTGGATGCCGCCGAAAAACCGGCTGCAGAACCCGCAGCCCCGGCTGCGCCCACAGGTGCCGCAGATAGCCCCGCTCCGGCAGATCCTGCTGCGCCCGCAGCTCCGGCAGCACCCGCGGCCCCGGCTGCGCCCCCCGATCTGGCCCTCGAACAAGAAGTGCAAAAACTTTTGACCACACCACCAGAACAGCAATTGGAAGCCTTGAGCAAAATCCCCGCCGAAAAACGCCAGGCCTTTTTGCGCATTGCTGATGATTATATCTTCGCGGCCCAGCCCGACAACCCCTTGGGCCTGCCTCCCGCTGATTTTGAAGCAGTCAAACAGCTCAAAGACAATTCGGCCACTTTGCGTATGAACGCCCTCTTAAGTTGGCCCGACAGCCAAGATGAATACCTCAGCCAGCGCGATAACCGCATCAAACAACAATTGCTCTCTCAGCTCAACGAACAGCGCTTTGCTCAGCAATTGACCGCTCAAGCCCAGGCCTTAAAGGCAAAATTGGAAGCAGCAGCGCCCAAAGAAGAAGAGATCACCCGGCCCCCTTCAGAAGAGGCCATTGCCCCGGCCACCCCCAGCGCACCAGCAGCACCTGCAAGCCCAGCAGCACCTGCAAGCCCAGCGGCCCCCGCAAGCCCAGCGGCACCAGCAGAGCCAGCCGCGCCTGTAGCTCCAGCTGCACCCACGGCCCCTGTCACAGGTGCAGAGCCCTTTCCGCCTTCTCCCACCCCCCCGGTGAGCGAAGTACCTGCAGCCCCCGTTTCGCCGACCATGATCGATTTAAACGGCTATCTGCAATTGCCCAAAAATGAACAATTACAGCGATTCAGAGATCTCAGCCCCGTGGATCAGGATCGCCTGTTTAAGGCCCTGAGCCCCCAAGACAAAGCCGATGTTTTGTTGGCGGTCACCACCCAACAGATCGACAATCAGGAAATGCGCGCCCGTTTGATTGCCAGCATGAGTCCCGAAGAAAAGGGCCAAATTGCCACTTTTTATCAGTCCCTCTTGCAAGGTACAGCCGGTCAGGCGTTCTCCCAAACCACTGAACTGAATTTATTGATCAGTGAGCTCGGTGGCAAAGCCACGGTGGCACCTTTGACCGCAGCACCTGCTGCCCCCGTCCAACCCGCCGCCCCCACCGTGGCTGACGCCCCTGTGAGTGTGCCCGCCCCTGCCACCCCTGTGAATACCCCAGCCGCTCCGGCTTCACCCGCTGATGTGGCTGCGGGAGCCGCAGATCAAGCGCCTGTGCTCGTAGAAGAGCCTGTGGCCCCCAAACCGGCCGCACCTCAACCCGCGACCCCCAAACCGGCAGCCCCCACGCCAGCCAAGCCAGCCGCTCCGGCAACCCCGGCATTTAATGCTGCCGCTTTCTTGGAATTGCCTGCTGATCAGGCCTTGGATACCTTTCCAACCTTGAGCAAAGCCCAGCAAAAAGAGGTCTTTAAGCTCTATAACGATCAGGCCAAAACCGAAATTTTATTGGCCCTGACCCTGCGTACCCCCGATGAAGCCGCACGGGGCGAGCTGATCAAAACCATGACAGCTGAACAGAAACAGGCATCAGCCCAGATTTTGATGGAGAGCTTGCCTGGTGTTCAGGGCTATCCTGACGTGGCCGCAGGGATGACCAGCGTCTTAAATGCCCTGGGCATTGCCCCGGATCAGGTCAAACCCACAGCAGCCCCCGCCTCACCTCAGCCAGCAGCGCCTCAGCCTGGCGCTCCGGCTGCTCCCGCAACCCCCGGAAGTGTCGATCTCAGTCAATTGCAGATCGCACCAGCCACCCCCGGAGAGCCACAGCAGCAGGCCCCCAAACTCGATCTCTCTGCCGAGCTGGGTGAACTCAATAAACAGCTCCAGAACAAAACCTACTTTGGCTACGGTGGCCTCGCAGAGCCCACAAAAGTCAGCGAATTGGCAGAAAAAATCTGGGTCAATGGCACCCCTGCCAACCGCAATCAATTGGCCAAGACCCTGGTTGACAGCGGTCAAGCGGCTGAATTGGGCCGAATCCTCGGCAATCTCGGTGTAACCGATGAAGAGGTGCTCTCCGTGGTCACCCAGCCCCAATTCCCCGCCAGTCGGTTCTTGAAAGACATCGATGACAATCGCTCTTTCCTGATCCTCTATTCGCTCTCAAAAGCGGCAGCCAATGGCAACAAACCCGCTCAAAACCTGATTTCCAGCACCATTGATCAGTATATGAGTGGCATTGACCGCGAAAAGCCGATCAAACGCCTCAAAAACCAAGCCATGGCTGATGGTCTCTGGACGAAGTTGCCGCAGGATATTCGCACCAAAGCGGATAAAATGCTCAACTCAATCTGGAATTAAGGTAAGAGCATAGGTTTTAAGACAATGCCCGGTGGTTTATTAAAAGATCAGGTTTTTATTGCCCTCGATCTGGAAACCACCGGCCTTTCTGCTGTGCGTGACCGGATTGTCGAGGTCGCAGCGATCAAGTTTTCACTCACAGACGGCATTCTGGACACCTTTTCAGAATTGGTCAATCCCCAAATGATCATCCCACCTGTGGTGATTGGCATTCACGGCATTACCCAAGCCATGGTGGCTGAGGCCCCCCTGTTTGCAAATTTGGTACCCGCCCTGCAGGCATTTTGGCAGGACGGCATTTTATTGGCCCACAATGCCAGTTTTGACCTGGCTTTTTTGGCCTGTGAACTGCGGCGTGCGGGCTTTGCCTATCCGCCGCACCCCACCTTGGACACCTGCCGCCTGGCCCGGCTCCTCTTGCCCGAGGCCCCCAATTACAAACTCACCACCCTCGCCACCCATTTTGATTTGGCCATGGAGGGCCCCGCCCACCGAGCCCTGCCCGACAGCCGGGCCTGTGCAGAGCTGTTCAAGCTCTGTGTCTCGCGTTTGCCCGAACAGGCCCAAACCCCTTTGGAGAGTTTTTGGCAGCATTATCCGGGGGTGCGCAACGACGTAATGCAGGCGGCAGTGGCTGTGGATCATCCCCTGACGCCGCCCCTGAATCTGGCCATTGCGGAGCAACAAGACGTTAAAATTTATTATCACAATGCCCGCAATGAGCGCACCGAACGGGTGGTCACCCCTTTGTTTTTGGCTGGCCGAGGTACATTCACCTATTTGGAGGCATTTTGCCACCTGCGCCAAGAAAACCGACAGTTTCGACTGGACCGGATGCAGTTTATGGGCTCGGCTTAAGAAACACGCCTAAATTCGGCTGGTCAGAGCTATTGGGATGGGTTACACTGAGCTTATGCGTTGCTTGTTTCGGCTTATTCCGAACGGTAAAGTCGCGCTATAAAAATGATAGTAAAAAACCAAATGTTAATTTCTATTTATTTTTTAGCAAGAAAAGGTTAAGTTCCTGTTAAAATTAAATTAGTTTAGTTCTCTTCTTATCCAGATGAACCAAAGAGGTTTCAGCATGAAACAGATTCGCTCCCTTCTCAGTACCGCTCTTTTGGCCAGTTTGACTTTATCGGCCTGCTCCAACTTGGGGGGGCCCGCCCTCAATCCCAGCAATACGCAAATCCCCGGACGGGTTCAAGCCCAGGGTGCCAGCGCCCAGTCCGATTTGTCGCGCTATTCAATTGGAGCTGCCAAAAACCTGATTGCCGCACGTCAGAAAGCCACACCTCTGGCACCGCTGGCCGTGCGCAACAATGCCGGTTTTCCCACGCCAGAATGGGTCAAAGATGCCGTCTTTTACCAGATTTTTCCTGAGCGCTTCTTCAATGGCAATCGCCAGAACGATCCGGCCGGCACCATGCCCTGGGGCAGCAAACCCGAATTGTTTAACTTCATGGGGGGTGACCTCGATGGCGTGATTCAAAAATTGCCCTATCTCAAAGAATTGGGCATCAACGCGATCTATTTCAACCCCATTTTTGAGGCCCCCACCTCCAATCACAAATACAATACCGCTGATTTTATGAAGATTGATCCCGCTTTTGGCGATATCAACACCTTCAAGCGTCTGGTGGCTCAGGCCCATGCTTTGGGCATCAAAGTCGTTCTGGATGCCGTCTTTAACCATTCTGGAGACACCCACTGGGCCTTCCGCGATGCGGAAAAAAATGGTCCTCAGTCCAAATACTGGAATTGGTACCTCATCCACGGCTTTCCCGTGGTCAAAGACCCCAAACCCAATTATGAAGGTTGGTGGGGCCATTCCACCTTGCCCAAGTTTAACGAGTACAATCCCGAAGTACGCGAACACCTCTTTCAGGTCGCGGAATACTGGGCCAAACTCGGAATCGATGGCTGGCGCTTAGACGTCCCCAACGAAATCCGCGACATGAACTTCTGGCGCGAATTCCGCACCCGTGTCAAACGGGTTAATCCCGACCTCTATATCGTCGGTGAAATCTGGGGAGATGGTTCTCCCTGGCTGCAAGGCGATCAGTTTGACGCGGTCATGAATTACCAATTCAGAGATCAGGTGCTCAACTTTTTGATTGAAGACAAAGCCAATGTCGATCAAACCGACTGGGGCTTAGAAGGCATTCGCAAGCGCCATCCCGACTCAGTGACCTACAGCATGTTCAATGTGCTCGGCAGCCATGATACGGCCCGCATGTTGACCATGGCCAAAGGTGATCTCAACAAGGTGCGCTTGGCTGCCCTATTTATGATGACCTATGTAGGTGCTCCCGTGATCTATTACGGCGACGAAATTGGCATGGCCGGAGAAATGGATCCCGACTGCCGCCGCACCTTTCCCTGGGATCCGGCTCAGCAAAATCTGGAATTGCGCAATTATTACAAACGCCTGATTCAGATTCGCAACCAATATCCCGCCCTGCGCCGCGGGTCTTTCCGCAGCCTGATGCGCCACAATGACAATCGCACCTTTGCCTATCTGAGGGAAGACGCCAAAAGCAAGCTGATGGTGGTGATCAATAACAACACCAAAGCCCAGGATATTCCCATCGACCTGAGCCGGGTGAGTGTGCCCGATGGCAACCTCAAAGACCTGATCACAGGCCGCACCCTGCAAATTCGCAATGGCCAATTGCTGGTGCCACAAGTGCCCCCCAAGACCGGCGTCTTGATGGAGTGGAGCCCACTGCGTTAAGCCGCGTCCAGTTTAAAAGCCGCTGTTTGCTTGTTTTTCCAGGCAGCAGCGGCTTTTGTCTGTTGAGAAAGTGAAGCAAAGCCATGTTTAAACACGCCACAGTGCTGATTCCAACCTATAACTCACTGGCCAGCCTCAAGCGCTGTCTGGCCGCCTTGCAGGAGCAAACATCCCCAGATTTTGAGATCGGGGTGGTCGACGACGGTTCGCAAGATGGCACTGCAGATTATCTGGCGGCGCTCCATTGGCAACAGCTGAAATGGCAGCGCCTGGAGCAAAACCAAGGGCGTTCAGCGGCCCGCAATTGTGCAGTGGCTTTGGCTCAGGCCCCACTGCTGATCTTTCTCGACAGCGATATGGTTGTCACCCGCGATTTTGTCGCAGCCCATCTGCAGTTTCACAGGCAGCGTGGAGCGGGCTGGATCGGACAGGGGCGGGTGATTATCAGCCATGATTATGCCAACCCCACGCTCACCCCCTTTAGCCCTTGGACCGATGCCTCACGGGCCTTTTTTGCCACGGGCAATGTCTCGGTAGCCCGAGCCGCTGTCGAAAAGGCCGGGGGCTTTGATTTGGCCTTTCGCGACTATGGTTGGGAAGATCTGGAGCTGGGGCTGCGCCTGCGCAAAGCAGGGCTGCGCTCACACCCAGTGCCGGAGGCCCTGGGCTATCATCTGGAACCGCCTTTTGATTTAAATGATTGGCCGACTTTGATTGCCAAAGAGCAGGCACGGGCGCGGGGAGCCCTGCATTTATACCAAAAACACCCCTGCCTGGAGGTGCGTTTGATGACCCAACTCACGCCTCTGCACCGGGGGCTGGATACCTTGCTCAGGCTCGGTGGACGGGTGGATGAGGCAAGCGTTTTAAAGGCCTTACAAAACTTGCAGCGACGCGGCCAAGCCAAAATGGCCCTGGCCCTGGCACGGGCCTATCTCAATCACTATTATTTACAGGAATTGGCCCGCGCCCAATAAAAAAAGCCCCCCGGCTGAACACCCAGGGGCTTTTTGACTTTGTTTTTAGTAGCCGTAGACGGGCATGGGGCCGTAAGCCGGAGCCTGGTAAGCGGGCTGTTGGGGCTGGGTAGCAACCGGCTGCGTGGGCTGAGCAGGCTGCTGGGGTTTGGGCTGAATGCTGCCACCTTCGAGCATGCCGATCACTTTGCTTTTGATCCATTCTTTGGCACCGGTTTTGACCAGCAGCTTGTCGGCCAGGTAGCCGCCGAGCATGCCTGCAGCGCCGACAATCAGGGTCACGGGCCAGCCAGCCAGGCTGGTTGCCGCCAGAGCGGTCATCGCGGCACCGCCGACGACGGTGGCACCGAGGCCGGTGAAAGCACCCGTCACAGTATCGGTAGCGACATTGGACAGAAGCTGAGTTTTGTTTTTCTTGCCTTGCAGATAGGCAATGCCGTTGGTGACGAGAGAGAAACCACCACTCACCAGGGCTGAGAGGCCAGTGGCTTTGACGGCGGTCATGCCCAGGCCTTTGAGACCAGCCAGAACGGAGCCGCTGCCATTTTTCACGGCACCGATGATATTGCTGATTTGGCCTGCGACGATTTTGCTGTAACGGATAGAGGCGACGTTGGCACCGACCCAGGGAGACTGAGCAGCCAGGGCATCCATAAATTCCATTTTGATTTCCTGGTTGGCTTTGAAGCGGGCCAGGATATTCTGGTATTTCTGCTCTTCTTCGGGGGTGGGTTTGTAGGCGTATTTCTGAACTTTTTCTTCCAGAATCAGCGACCACTCGATTTCAGACAGGGTGACCTGTTTGTCGGCAGCCGGCAGATTGGGATTGGTAAAAGCCTGAGAAGGCTGGCTGGGCTGTTGAGCTGCAGGCGCTTCAGGAGCAGGGCCAAAATTCTGAATCTGAGGCAGGGCCGGGGCCGGGCTCAGGGGTTGGATATTTTCACGCATCATGCTCAGCTGAGCGCCAACATTTTTATAATAAGCGGCTTCTTCGGGGGTGGGTTGGTAGCCCTGCTGTACTTTGGCTTCAAGTTCGGTGGCCCACTGCAGGTCGGTTTTGGAAATGCTCAGGGTGGTCAGGGTGGGAACATAAGGAGAGAAGTTGGTATTGTCTGCGGCAGGCTGGGCAAATTGAAAGGCGCTGGCAGGAGCGGCAAAGGCGGGGTTGGCACTGGTCATAAAAGAATCCGTCGCCACGTTCTGGGGAACATAGCCGGTAGTAGCTGCCGGTGCCGGTGCAGCGAGGGGAGGCAGGGGAGTGTACCCATTGCTTGCGGGGAGTGTGCCAGTGACTGCGAAATTCATTTTAACCGTGAACCTCATTCCTTTTCCATTTCAATTTGCCTACTTATACTCTTCCCCCCTTGGCCAACAGATCTGACGCGGACAAGAATAAGGCTCCTATAACCTCAAAATAAGATTTGGTTAAGACCGACAAAATGGGGCCTTTGTGTTTTGAGAGGAAGGGATTCTAATTTTTCTGTTGCCCCCCGTAGAGACATTTGTTTTATTAACTTTGATTAAAAATTGATTAAGTTAACCAAGTAATGTTTTAAATTTGTTTTTTTTGTATTAAAATGACTTGAGTAAAGCTCACGATAAAGCAATAATAGAGTTAATATCAAAAGCCTGATCAGGTCTTGGCTTGATCGTTCGTTTGGTGCCAACTCAGATATAGCTTGTTCCAATCTAGGTTAGCTTGTTCCGGACTACATGTAGCTTGGAACCTACCTCATTGCTCTGTCAGTTGGCTTTAGATACAAGATTCATTCTATACGGCGGCTTCAGAAATTGTTAGAAGTCGCTTTAAATAACGAAGCACAACAATTTGGAGGCTAAATGGGCCGCGGAGATTTTGGATTTGACGGACTGTATTCGCTTGGCGCAATCAACAGCTGGATTGCTGTCATTAACTCCAATCTGAACGCTACCAGCCGTACCGGTTATAAGGCCAATAAGGTCAAATTCCGTGGCGGTGTGAGCGAAATTGTTAGAAACCCCAATGGTCCCGTACTCGGGATCCAGTTGCCTGAATCCACCCTGCAAATTGATCAAAGCTCGATCGATTTTTCTCAGGGTTCGATTGTGGCCTCCACCGAGCCCTCTCACTTGGCTATCCAAGGCAAAGGCTTCTTCCGTTTGGCAACCCAAGCCCCAGCCACAGGCAACGGCGCAGCGGTTGCACCAGGAGGTTCCATCGCCTATTATTCCCGCGACGGGGAATTCCACGTGGTGAACGACGGCGGTGTTTTGCGTCTGGTTCACAGTACCGGCTTGTATCTGGTAGATAGCCAGGGTCGCGGTGCCAACCTCGACGTGGTCAATGGCCTCGTGGTTGTTGGTGGTACGGCGTTTGGGGCAGTTGGTGTCCGCGTTTATGATGAACGCGACGTCTTTAATACAGCCACGCCCAACTTCCTGCGCTTCAGCCGCTATGGTTCGACGGTGTTTGAGTCCACCCGCGATTCGATCATGGTCAACTTAAACCCTGGAGATGCCCGCGTAATTGCTCAAAGTCTGGAAAGCTCCAACAGTTCGCTCTCTCAGACCTTGCCCGAACTCTCACTGGCACAGAAATTCTTCAGTGCGGTCAGTAAGGTGATTTCGGTCCACCAAACCAATCTGGATACCGTGATCAACCTCGTTCGTTAATCAAGTTAAAAAAATCCCCTGGACTAAACGCCAGGGGATTTTTTTATGGGCCTATTTTGGGCCTTAACCCCTGTTTAAAAGCTGCAAACACCACTCGCCAAAGGCCTGGTTCCAATCCGACTGTTCAAAGATCAGGGAATTGTTTGCCAAGATTTGTTTTGAAAAGTCCTGGCGCAAATCGGGATTTTGGCCCAAAAGCAAGGCCTTTTCGCTGTAGTCTTGGGCATCACTGGCGATACCGGTTTGCAAGCCCATGCGTTGATACAGGCCCCAAGTTGAACGGGCTTTGAGCTGGTCTGAGGCCAAAGTCACCACGGGTACGCCCAGTTCAAAGGCCAAAAATGAGGTATTACCCCCACTGAAATAGTGGGTATCCAGCACCACATCCGCCTGTCTTAAAATCTGCAAAAAACCCTCAAAGCTTTGAAAGGGCAAAAACAAAATCCGCCCGTGTGATTCTGGCAAAGTCTGGGCAAAGCGTTGCTTTAAAATCTGGTGATACGGGGTGTTGAGGTATTCAAACAAGACAATGCGCCCCAGGGGATCGCGCTGCAA
>JBFWRL010000082.1:0-24633 GCA_050248915.1 Candidatus Sericytochromatia bacterium | reverse complement strand
GTTTCCCGGGGGGGGGGGGTGGGCTGGGCACTGGGCACGGGGCTGGGGCGGTTGTTTAAAAGTGCAGCCAAAAGGGCGTTGGCGCGTAAGATTTCAACCAATTCTGGGGGAATCTGATTGAGCAAATTGGGCAAATCTGCCAAATTCTGTTTGAGCAGGGTGGGCACCAGGGCATTGGCAATTTCGTTGAGGCTGATTTCAATCTGGGCTGTTTCTCCCGCTTTGCCGGTCACTTCTTTGTTGATGGGTTCGGAGGTGAGCGTCTGATTGTTGATGTTGAATTGCACACTCAGGGCCAGCTGTTTTTTGCCTTCGGGTAAATCGGAGAGGGTTAAGCTGCTGCTGCCAGCGGCAAAACTGCTGGTGAGCGAAAGCCCCGACCCCAGGACATTTTCGCCGCTGACTTTGGCCAGCACGGGAATGGCCACCGGCACCGAACGGGGCAATTTAACTTCCAGCGCAAAGAGGGCCGAGCGCAGATCAAATTCGGCGCGGGTGGTTTGAGAGGCGGTAATGGTCACGGCTTGGCTGGCACTGGCCAAAGCTTTGTCGGCGTCAAAAGCTGTCACCCGCACCTGTTTGGGGCCTGTGGGCAGATCCCCAATGGTGTGGTTTTTTTGATTCTCTCCCGCTGTGGCGCTGATTCTCACCGTTTTGGCTGCGGTTAAACCTGCCCCGGAGATCTGAATTTCAAAGCTGCGGGTGCCCGCAGGAATGGCTTTGAGGGCAAAACCGGCCTGAGCAGAGGGAAAAGCCAGCCGAAAGCTGATTCGACCCGTGCCCTCAGGATGGGTCGGGATCTGGGTACAACTGGTCATATTGCTCAAGAGCAGCAATCCCAAAAGGGTGTGGGGGATTTTTCCGGCGTGTGTCATGGCATTTCCTCTGGTTGAGCTTGGTGCTTACATCTTCTATTGTAGCTGTCATACTTTTTCGGCGTAAAGTTGTATTGCCTTAATAAGGCGGGAATAATCTGCGAAAACCGTGAAAGAGTACCCCTTGCAAGAAAATAAAATTGCGCAGGGGCAATTGCCACACAGCCAACTTCAGGGGGGGCAAAGGGCTTTCTCGTACCGCCAAGGGCTGCAATTTTTGCCCCATTTCAGCCATCCAAGCCGTGTTGCGCGGCCATTCCCAGAGGTTTTTGAGCAAGTCCACGGGCAGGCCTTGGGGGCCCACTTGGGCTCCCAGAATGCCCCCCAAGAGGGCTGCAGTGGTGTCGGTGTCGCCCCCAGCGCGAATCAACATTTGCAGCCCCGTCAAAACATCTTTGGGCTGAAGAAACCAGACAAAGAGTACCGCAGGCACAGTGTGGTACATATAGCCCGTAATCCCTTGAGCGCAGCCCAGTTCCTGCAAAAACTGTTGAAATGCGGCCAATTGCTGCGCAGGCTCTGTCGCCGCAGCAGCGCTGTCTGCCGCCTGTTCCAAAAATGTGAGCAAGGCCTGGGCCTCTGGCGGCAGGGGCGTGGGCAAAAGGGCTCTAAATTGGTTTAAAAACAGCCTGGGGCTGGATATTGTGCCTCCATCGGCCGCGGAATCGGCTGCAAAATGAGATGCTTGATGGGCCGCCAGGGCAATCGCCAGGGCCCCCCATTCCGCTTTGGGATCACTGTGGGTCAAACGGGTCGAAATGCGGTTGAGAACTTTGAGTTTTTCGGGCTGCGCGCCAAACAACACCCCCAACAGCGTGGCGCGCATGGCTGGGCCGTTGCCCGCAGAAAAAACGCCACTGCGCTCAGGTGAAACGCCCAAGCAGAGTTTTAAAATGCCCTTGAGTGTGGCCAGTCCAATCCCCGCTGGCAGGCCCAAGAGCCAAAACCGCAGTTGCCAGGCCAAAGCGCGCTGAAAGGCCACAGGCTCACCCCCCGAACGCAGCAGGGCCTGCCCCACCAAACAGAGATGTTCGGTATCATCAGAGACCATGCCACGGCCCCCTGGCAAGAAGTGAAAACGGTTCAAATCTGGAAATAGGCGCTTCTGCCGGGCCGAAGAAAGCCCTTCGCAGGCCAGTCCCAAGGCGTCCCCGACAGCCGTGCCCAACAAACAGCCCTGCAGGGCTGACTGCGATGGCACCTACCTGTCCTTGGGCGCGGGCAAAATCTGTTTTTCGCAGCGAATCAGCGCTTGGTAACCACTGGCAGAGGTATCTTCGGTCCATTTTAAAATTTCGGAGATGCGCCAGACCGGAAAGGGGTGGCTGGACTGACTGGCCAGCAGGAGTGTCCAAAATTTGTCGAGAAAATCTTCTTCATAATTTTTTTCGAAGGCCTTGGCCTGTTTGATAAAGGCATCTAAATTGGCATCCCCTTTGAGGGTGCCCCCGGACAATTTCATCAGCGCACTCATCACCACCCGTGGGTTTTGCGTCACCAACAAGGCCGCCCGGTCGCAGGTCAATTCGGCTTTTTGGTACCACATGATCAGGGCTATCCGAATCGGAATGCCAATGGTATTGAGCAGAGCACCGACTGGTGTCTGCCCCAACACGGTGGCCATCAACATCAGCAAGGTGCGCGCGGCAATGGTGTAAAGCAGGTGCTGATTGTGAATATGCCCCACTTCATGCGCGAGTACCGCAAAGATCTCCTCTTCGCTCATGCGTTCGAGCAAACCGGCGTAGATAATAATAAACGGGTCATCCACGCCCGTGGTCATGGCATTGATCGCCATGCCCCCAAAATCGTTGGTCACCGAGACATAGAGCTTGGGTTTTTTGACCCCCAGCGTCTGGCAGACAATCTCCAATTTGGTGTCGAGATCGGCAAATTGTTCCGAGCTGACCTGAATGCTGTTGGCATTACACATCACCCGGTACATGCGCTCGTAAGTCAATTCCAAGAGCTTTTTGAGAATCATGTCAATGCCGGGAATTTGGCGCAGGGCCTGCAAAGCCTGGCGATCCAAGGGGTGACTGTAGGCATCGGGGCTGACAAAATCCCACTTTTTGTGGGGTTCTTCTGAAAGTGGCAATTGGCAACGCCGACAACTGGAACCAGCCTGTTCGTTTTGCCAGAAGGCGTTCATCTTGTGGCAATAGCGACAGCGGATATGTTTGCGTTCGCCCTGATTGGGTTGATCTGGGGCGGCTGTTTCTGCTTCAGACATGGGAAATGCCTCCAATTCGGTTCGGGCCTAAGCCCGTTTTTCAGCCTTTTGCATTGTATACCAGTTGCGCAGGCTGTGAAACAGCGGCGAATCGGGGGCCTGGTAGAGCCCGGCCTCGGGCAGACGTTCACGGCTGCAACTCAGCAAAAGATGGCGGCGCGCACGGGTCAGCGCCACATAGACCAAGCGAATGCTCTCCCGCTCTTCTTCCTCGGAGATCTGGTCCATCACACTTTGGTAGGGCAAACCTTGCTGCAGCGCCGCAAGCAGGGTGCGCAATTCTTGGTCTTGGGCCGTAAAGGGCTGGCCATATTGAAAAAGTGGCAGCAGCACAGCATCCCACTCCAGGCCTTTGGCGCGGTGAACCGTGAGCAAATGCACGACCCCAGGCGCTTTGAGATTTTCTTCGGGCTCTTCGGGGGCCATCAATTGCCGGATTTTGCGCATTCCGGCTTTTTCGAGCCAGGCCCAAAAAGCCTCGGGGCTTTGGCTGCCACTGTTCCAATGGGTTTTGAGCCAAAGCTGATGCAAAAGCCGCAATTGAAACTGTTGATCGCTGCTGCTGAGCATGTTTTCAGCGATCCAGGCCAATTGCCAAGAAACAGGATAATGCTGGTGTTGAATTAAAAAAAGCAATTGGCCTGCGCAGTTGCAAAGCCGCAAATATTCGTCGGAGCTGAAATCTGGACTGTAGAGCCATTGTTGGGAGAGGGCCTCTAAGTCTGACGGGGTGATATTGTCTGGAAAGAGTTTGCGCAGGCCCTGGCGCGGAAACCCCCAGCCGCTCATCAATTGCTGAAAGCGGGGATAGTCCCAAGGCTCCAATAAATAGGCAAAGAGATCACGCAGCAAATGTACCAGGGGGGTTTTAAAAAAATGCGGGCTTTTTTCGTGGTGCAGGCGGGTGGGCAATTGAGCGGCACGCAAGGTCTGTTCGAGCCAAAGGCAGCTCTGATTTGTGCGGCAGAGAATGGCCATGCTTTGGTCTTGGCTCAATAAGCTGCGACAGGCCTGAATCAGGGCCTCTGTTTCAGCAGCCAATGAGGGATAATTTTTTATCCAAATCCAACCGGGAGGTGGATTTTTAACCCCAGGCTGGATTTCCACGGCTGAGGGAAAGGCCTGAGGATAAAGCCTGTGAAAGGCGTTGGCCAAATCGATGACGGGCTGTGCCGAACGGTTGCTCTGGCCCATCGGATAAGCGCTGTAACTTTCGGCAAAGAGAGTCAAACGGCGATAATCAGCACCATTAAAGCCGTAGATGCTCTGATTGGGGTCTCCCACCCGCAATAAATTGCCATTTTCGCCAGAGATCAACTCCAGAATGGCGGTTTGCAGCAGGTTCGAATCTTGGGCTTCGTCTTCAATGATCCAATGGTAGCGCTCGCGAATATGCTGAAGCGCCGTGGGGTGTTCGATCAGCAGGCGGTGGGTTTCGGAGATCATCATATCGTAGTCGATAAATTGCCCCATGCTCAAGCGGTTTTCGTAATCCGTGATGATCTCTGGCAATTGAAAGAGCAAAGGGGCGTGTTCACTGGGAATGCCCGTGCGATCGCCCACGTCCTCTGGCGAGTTAAGGGGATGGGCAAAGGGGCGTTGCCGGTAGCGGGGCATGAGGATATCCGCCACCAGACGCACATAGTCCAATTGGGAATGGCTCAATTGGCGCTGCAACAGCACTTCTTCGAGCAGGGCGTATTTGCGCTCGTCTGAGAGCACTTCGCGTTGGCTAAATGCCGAGTGCAATTGGCGCAGAATCTTGTTGCAAAAGGCGTGTAAAGTCGAAAAACTGGGCTGGGCCATGCGCCCTTGCAAAAGGGCCAGGGTGCGCTGCTCAAACTCAGCAGCCGCACTTTCGGTAAAGGTCAAGACCAAAATCCGGCGGGGAGAAATGCCCCGTTTCTGGATCATCTCAGCCACAAGATGGGAGATCAGGGTGGTTTTGCCTGAACCCGGTGCAGCCAAGACGGCGCAGCGCCCACCCCGGTAATTTGCGAGGATCTGGGCCTGGTCGTGCATCATTTTGAGCGGGGCTGCGGGCGCTTGCATAGACCCGATTATAGCCTATTCTGTGGCACAGCGGGAGTTCTCTGCGGTTGGATACGGCAATCTGCTTTGCTCACCGCTTGCGCGCGGGTTTGACCTTGCAGGCATAACCCCGTTGGCGGGCCTGCCAGAGCTGTAGGCTGCCTGCCAGCAAAAAACCCAGGGCTCCCAGCACAAAGAGCGGACGCCAGGGTTTGAGTACTTCTAAATAGCCAATGCTGGTGCTGCTGGCCCCCAGGGCCAATAAGAGCCAAGGCAGGCCACAACAGGCCTGGGCCGCAATTGCAGAGGCCAAGGTACCCCAAAAAGACCAAGCGGGCAATTCGGCAGATGGGCTGTCAAGCGGGGTTTCAAGTTCGTTTTCAGTGGCAATCGACATGGGTATATACCTCTAATGGGGATAGATCGGCGGGGCCGCAAGGGGGGTACTGTAAGGCACCCGTTGCACAGAGAGGGCGCGCAAAGTGGGATCAACGCCCGCCAGCAGAGCTGAGTTGCGCATTCTCTCGGAGTGGGTTTCGCCATTGAGATTGACCAGCATCAGGTGGCCCTCTCCTTGGCCGTAGGCGTTGGTAAAATCGTAGACAGCTCCCACGACGGTCAATTTACCGGCCTGAATATCTGGCGCATAGCGCCGCAGCGCCACTTGCACTTGGTAGTCTACATTGCGTTGTACAGACTCCAGCCAATAACTTTCAAAGGCATCGGCCTTTTTTGGGGGGGTGTGTTGGCGCAAATGTGCCGCCAAATGATCCACTTCGCGCACAATGGCAAACGATTCTTGGCTGTATTCTGTCAGGGCGGCTTGCACTGCCCCACAATGGGTATGGCCGAGAATCAAGAGCACAGGCGTGTGCAAATGGTAGATGCCATAGTCCACTGAGCCAAAGCTGTTGTGAATTTGATTGCCAATATTGCGCACCGAAAAGATTTGGTTGACCGGGTCTTCGCTAAAGGCCACCGCATGGGCCCGCGAATCGGAGCAACCGAGCAAGGTGATGCCCGGATGTTGCTCTCCCTGAAATTTGCTGAAATAGTCGTGGCTGTGACTTTGGGCAAAGCGCTGGCTCTGATTCAACAATTGGCTGAGAATGCCCTGGGGGGTTTGCTCGGCATACGGGGCGGCCTGTGCCATGCCGGGCAGCCCCCAACTGAGCACCAAGGCCAGCAGCAGGTTTTGAACACGCTTTTTGGCTAAAAATGTCATCACATTGGCTCCTTAACGCTCAACTGGATAGCGGTGGCTGTTCCAGGCCAACATGCCGCCCTGAAAATTGGCCAGGCGTTTAAACCCCGCACTTTCCATCATTTGCGCGGCTGTGCCACTGCGATTGCCTGAGCGGCAAACCAAAATGTAGTGTTTGTCTTTTTCGAGTGTTTGCAGGTGGGAATTTAAGGCCCCCAAGCTAATCTTAACAGACCCAGGAATCACGCCTTCGCGCCATTCTTCGGGTTGGCGCACGTCAAGCAAAACCAGATCCTCGGGCTGGTTTTTGTAAAGAGCGTACACCGCTTCCACATTTAGGTTTTCAACCACCGAAGGGGGGGCCGGTTTAAAAAAGGGCAAACTGAATTTCATTGCAGGAATCCTCACTTATTGACTTTGAATGATTAAAATTTAGGGCCATGCCAGGGCAAGTTCACTGCCACAGCGCAGATTGGCCGGAACCGACTCAGCGATTTTTTTGGGGTGGGGCAATTTGAGCTGGGCCATGAGGTCGATAAATTCTTCCCGGCTTTTGCCTGCCAGACGGGGATTCAGGCGTTTTTCTTCGCCAATCGTGCTAACCAGATTGCCCGCATAATCATGGCCGGGATATACCCAGGTGGCATCCGGCAGGGTGAAGAGTTTTTGGGTAACCCCATCGTAGAGTTTACCTGCATCACCCTGCTGAAAATCTGTGCGGCCCGTGCCCCGAATAAACAGTGCGTCGCCTGTAAACACCCGATCTGCCATCAGGTAAGAGACACAGCCATTGGTGTGACCAGGGGTCGAAAGCACCTTGATTTCCAATTCACCGAGGGCAAAGACCTGCCCCTCTTGGGTGAGGATATCCGCACAGGGGGCACCGCCTTCTTGAGAAACCACCGAAAGAGCGGCAGGGAAATGTTTTTTCATGCGGGTGACACCTGTGATATGGTCGGCATGGACATGGGTTTCCATCAGGTATTTTAACTTCAGGCCCAGATCTTTGAGCAATTGGGCGTCGCGTTCGGCCCGCTCAGCCACCGAGTCAATCAAAGCGGCTTCTCCGGTCTTTTCGTCGGCGATTAAATAGGTATAAGTCCAGGTCTCGTAATCAAACAGTTGGCGAAAAATCATGTGCGGGTTCTCCTTTTGTTTAGCTTGTTCTCAAGCTTATTACCATACCCCCTATGGTATATTCTTAAAGAGCTTCTGTCAAGTTATTTATCAGAAGTGCTGAAACCAGCGCGTTTAAAAATCAATCGAAGATAACGATTAAAGTCGATGAAATAAACGATTGGACTTTTTAAATTTACTGTGCCAATAATTAAAACATCTGAATCTGTAGATCCGACCAATGCTCTCGGCCCACAATCGCAACAATTTATCCAAGGAGTCAAACATATGTTAAAAAAAACAATCCCTGTCCTTGCTGTTTTGGCGCTCAGCCTCTCCACGCTGGGGAACCCCGCCCTGGGCAACCCCATGACCAATCGGGACTGGTGGCCCAAACAGCTCAACCTACAGCCCCTGCGTCAGCACGCTGCAGAATCCAACCCGCTGGGAACAGACTTTAACTACGCCAAAGAATTTAAAAGCCTTGATCTCAAGGCCATCAAAAAAGATATTCAGTTGGTCTTGACCCAGTCTCAAGACTGGTGGCCCGCCGATTATGGCAATTATGGTCCCTTTTTCATCCGCATGGCCTGGCACAGTGCTGGCACCTATCGCACCGGCGATGGCCGTGGTGGTGCCGATGGCGGCCAACAGCGCTTTGAACCCCTCAACAGCTGGCCCGACAATGCCAATCTCGACAAGGCCCGCCGTTTGCTCTGGCCGATCAAACAAAAATATGGCCGCAAGATTTCTTGGGCCGACCTGATGGTCTTAACCGGCAATGTGGCTCTCGAATCGATGGGCTTTAAAACTCTCGGGTTTGCCGGGGGCCGAGAAGACCAATGGGAGCCCGATCTGGTCTATTGGGGCCCTGAGAGTGAAATGCTCGCAGACAAACGGCGAACTGCCGATCGCAAATTGGAAAACCCGCTCGCAGCGGTGCAGATGGGCCTGATCTACGTCAATCCCGAAGGGCCCAACGGCAACCATGATCCGCTGGCTGCAGCCCAAGATATTCGTATGGCTTTTGGCCGCATGGCCATGGACGACGAAGAGACCGTGGCCTTAATCGCCGGTGGCCATACCTTTGGCAAAGCCCACGGTGCCCACGCCCCGAATAAATGTGTGGGCCCCGAACCCGCTGCTGCAGGGATTGAAGAGCAGGGCTTTGGCTGGACCAATAACTGCGGCAAAGGCCACGGTAAAGACACCACCACCAGCGGCCTGGAAGGGGCTTGGTCGGTCACACCCACGGCCTGGACGATGCAATACCTCGACAATCTCTTTGGCTTTGAATGGGTGCAGGCCAAAAGTCCCGCCGGGGCCACCCAGTGGGTGCCGGCCAATGGTCAGGCCGCCAACCTCGTGCCCGATGCCCACGATCCCAGCAAACGCCATGCGCCGATCATGTTTACCACCGACCTGGCCCTCAAAATGGACCCGGCTTACAAAAAAGTGGCTGAACGCTTTCACAAAAACCCCAAAGAATTTGAATTGGCCTTTGCCAAAGCCTGGTTTAAGCTGACCCACCGCGATATGGGCCCCCGCGCCCGCTATCTCGGGCCCGATGTGCCTGGCATGGCTTTGGCTTGGCAGGATCCCTTGCCCGCTGTCAAACACGCCTTGGTCGACACCAAAGATATTGCCCAATTAAAAACCGCGATTCTCACATCGGGGCTGAGTGGCTCTGAATTGGTCAAAACGGCCTGGGCTTCAGCTGCCACTTTCCGCAATACCGATCTGCGCGGCGGGGCCAACGGGGCCCGGCTGCGGCTTGCTCCGCAAAAAGACTGGGCTGTCAACGACCCGCAAGAACTGGCCAAGGTCTTAAAAAAGCTCGAAGAGATCCAGAAAAAATTCAATCAGTCAGCCAAGGGGGGCAAACAGGTTTCGCTTGCCGATCTGATTGTGCTCGGGGGCAATGCAGCGATTGAGCAGGCCGCCAAACAGGGGGGATTTGCCGTGCAGGTGCCCTTTAAGCCGGGCCGGGCCGATGCCACCCAAGCAGACACCGATGTTGCTTCGTTTGAACTTTTAAAACCAAGCGCTGACGGTTTTCGCAATTATTTCAGCCCGGAGAGCCGTCTCTCTCCGGCTGAAATGCTGGTAGACAAAGCCGACGTGCTCAGTTTATCTGTGCCCGAAATGAGTGTGCTGGTGGCCGGTCTGCGGGTCTTAAATGCCAATGCCGGGAAATCTGCACATGGGGTCTTTACCAGCAAACCCGGTACACTCAGCAACGACTTCTTCGTCAATTTGTTGGATATGTCCACTAAATGGAGCAAGTCAGCGAAGGCCGAAGGGATCTACGAAGGGCATGACCGCAAAACCGGCAAGCTCAAATGGACCGCTACGCCAGTGGATCTGATCTTTGGCTCCAATTCAGAGTTGCGTGCAGTGGCTGAGGCTTATGCCGCCCATGATGCCCGCGAGAAATTTGTCAAAGATTTTGCCAAGGCCTGGGCCAAGGTAATGGAATTGGATCGCTTCTAAAGCGGCTCGGTTGCTGAATTTATAATTGTTTGGGGTATCAGGCACGGTGCTTGGTACCCCAACTTTGATATCAACCCTGCCTTCGCCCTGACGGCTCTCGACAAGTGCTCACTTTCCGCTATCGCCTAGCAACTGGCCCCAGCTCCTTGTACAGTGATAGCTATGTTAGAAATGATCAACCTTACCCTCGAATTCGGCGAACGGGTCCTGTTTAGCGACGTCAACTTCCAGCTTTACCCTGGCAATTGTTATGGCTTGGTGGGTGCCAATGGCGCCGGCAAATCGACCCTGCTCAAGATTCTCATGGGCCAGAGCAGTGAATACACCGGCAGCGTCAACTGGCCCCGACAGGCCGAAGTCGGCTTTCTCAAGCAGGACCACTTTGCCTATGAAAATTGCAGCATCCTCGATACGGTGATTCAGGGCGACCAAAAGCTCTGGCAGGCCCTGCAGGTTCAAGACACCCTGAGCCGCCAGGGACAGATGAGCCTGGCGGATGCCGAACTCTATGCCGAAGCCGAAGAGACGATTATCCAGCAAGAAGGCTACAGCGCCGAAAGCGACGCCGCGCGGCTGCTCGACGGCCTGGGGATTCCTGTTGAACAACACGGTATGTTGCTCAAAACCCTGAGTGGTGGCTACAAACTGCGTGTCTTAATGGCCCAATTGCTGTTCAGCAAACCCGAAATCCTGCTTTTAGACGAACCCACCAACCACTTGGATATCTTTTCGATCAAATGGCTCGAAGAGCATCTGCGCTCTTTCCCCGGCCTTTTGCTCGTGGTTTCTCACGATCGCGACTTTTTAAACGCCGTCTGTTCGCATATGCTGGATATCGACTACGGCACGATCCGCATGTACACCGGCAATTACGACGCCTTCCTCGATGCCAAGGCCCTCGAAAAAGATCAAAAAGAGCGCGCTCTGGCCAATCAAGAAAAGAAAAAAGAAGAGCTTCAGGCTTTTATCAACCGCTTTAAAGCCAAAGCCAGCAAGGCCTCCCAAGCCCAATCCAGGGTCAAAACCCTGGAAAAAATGGAAGAGATCAAGCTGCCGCCGTCTTCGCGCCGCTATCCCCATTTCCGCTTTAACCCTTCGGTGGTCTCGGGCATTATTCCCGTCACGATTGAGAATATCAGCAAATCGTTCGAAGACAAACAGGTCATTCGCGATCTGAGTTTTGAGGTTGAGCGCGGTGACCGCATCGCTGTCATTGGCCCCAACGGGGTCGGCAAATCGACCTTGCTCAAGATTTTGATGCAGCTGCTGACGCCCGATCAGGGCAAGGTCGAATGGGGCCATTCGGCCCTGCCGGGCTATTTTCCCCAGGATTATCATGAATTGATCAAAGACGGCAATATCAATTGTTACGACTGGCTCTACAGCTTTGACAACACCGCAGATATCTCCACTGTGCGCGGTTTACTTGGCCGTATGCTCTTCAGTGGCGACGATGTCAAACAGAAGCTCTCGACCCTGAGTGGGGGGGAAGCCACCCGCTTGATTTTTGCCAAACTCATGTTGCAACCCAGCAATGTGCTGCTGCTGGATGAACCCACCAACCATTTGGATATCGAAGCGATCGATATGCTGACAGAGGGCCTTTCCCAGTACAAAGGCACACTCTTGCTGGTTTCACACAATCGCTATTTTGTCTCGAAGATCGCCACGCGGGTGCTCGAACTCAAGCCCGACGGCTTTCTCGACTTTAAAGGCACTTACCCCGAATATCTCGAAAAACATGGCATCGACCACCTCAGCCGCGATGTCTCACTCAAAGACCGGGCCGTGCTCAGTGTGCAGGGCAGCGAGGCCAAACAGGCCAAAGCTGAGATCAAAAAAGCCGCAGCCCCAGCTTTAACCGGCAAAGCGGCCTTCGAGGCCCAAAAGGCCCTCAAACGCAAGCGACAACAGCTTGAACGCAAGCTGCCGCAAATGGAGCAGGAATGTAATGTGCTTGAAGCCGAGTTAAATGCCAGCGGTTCTCCTGAGTTGCAGGCCCGTCTGGATCAAGCGCTGGCCCTTTGGCGTGAGGCCGAACTCGAACTTGCAGCCCTGCAGGACTGAACCAAATCGGGTGCACGCGGGCATCTTGACTGAAGCGGAACTGGTCTATGAGCACTTTGAACACCCGCTTTTAACGCAGCGCGGACTGCAAATGCAGATTCTGCGTGCGGATTTGGTTCACCCCCTGCTTTCAGGCAACAAAGCCTTTAAACTGCATTACCCGCTGCAAGTGGCAAGCCAAACGGGCAAACGCCAATTGCTCAGCTTTGGGGGGGCTTGGTCGAATCATCTCTTTTCGCTGGCAGCAGCAGGCCAGATCTTTGGTTTTGAGACTCTGGGTCTGCTGCGTGGCGAAGAGCCTTTGCAGCCCAATCCTGTCTTGTTGGCCATGCGCCAAATGGGCATGAAGACCCAGTGGCTGGATCGGCAAACGTATCGCTTGCGCCACGACCCGGCCTTCTTGGCCGAGTTGCAAATGCGCTATCCCGATGCGTTGCTCATCCCCGAAGGGGGGGCAGGCCTCGATGGCGCACGTGGGGCAGCCCAAATGCTCAGGGGTTTGCCCCCTTCCATTGACTTGCTGGCCTGTGCTGTGGGCACGGGCACGACCCTGGCGGGCTTGATCTCAGCTGCGTCCGCTCATTGCCATGTGCTCGGATTGGCGGTGCTCAAAGGCGCAGATTATCTGCGACCTGAGATTCAGGGCCTGCTGCAGGCCCTTGGCAGAGCACAAGAACGGGAATCCGCCGCCACACCCGCTAAGGCCCATTGGCAACTCGAAACCCGCTTCCATGGCGGGGGTTATGCCAAAGTGCCCATAGAATTGGCGGCGTTTGTGCGAACCTTTTCGTGTCCGACCTTACCGCTGGAGCCGGTTTACACAGGCAAGGCCTTCTGGGGCCTTTGGCAGATGATTGAGCGGGGCGAGTTGCCCCCTGGCACCCGTGAAATCTGTTTTGTGCATACCGGGGGCATTTATGAGCCCGGAAGCCCTTTGCCCTTTTGAAACGTGAGCCGATAGAGATGCAAATGCCCCAGGCGAAAGCCCATTTCGGAGGCCATTAAATATTCGTTGTAACGCTTGTAAAGCGCCGGGCCATACTGGGCCTCGATGGTGGCTTTGGCGGCCCGCAGATTCTTGCGCCAGAGTTGGCAGGTTTTAGCATAGTCATGGCGATCGTTGCGCATTTGCAGCAATTCCAAAAAGGGTTCTGCGGCCGCCAGCAATTCAAGCAGAGTGGGCAGTTCCGAGCCGGGAAAGATGGCTTGGTTGAGGCCAGAGAGTTTGATTTTCATTTCTTCAGAGATCGGTCCATAGCCAATGGTCTGCAGCGAGAGACGGCCTTCGGGCCTGAGCCATTCACTCACGCGCTGAAAAAAGGCTGAATAAGCCGCCTGTTTTTCGCTGGCGCTCATGCCAGGCCGGGCAAAATGTTCAAAGGCCCCAATCGAGATCACGGCATCGAGGGGGGCGGGAGGGGTGTAATTTTCCCAGGATTCCAGCAGAATCTCAATTTGTGCTTTGGCCTGTGGATCGGCTTGAAAGGTGGGTTGAGAATGATGGGCGGCCTCAAAATAGTCTTTTTGCGCTTGGCTCAGGGTCAGGCCGATGGCCTGTTTGATCGTGGGCTGTTTGAGTAATTCAGTCAACACAGCCCCCCAGCCACAGCCAATATCCAAAACAGTTTCGGCCCTGTCCGCGCGGGCCTGTTGCAGGTGATAGGCCAATTTTTGTTGTTGGGCCTCTGCCAAGCTGGCCTCGGGCTGGGCTTCGTCCCAGAGGGCAGCAGAATAGATCATGTTTGGATCCAGCCACAATTGGTAAAAATCGTTGCTAACGTCGTAATGGGCCTGTATTTCGGCTGGGCTTGCGCCACCTAAAAGGGGGGTTTCCATCGGTTTTTCCTTGGTTTTGCTGGGGCTTTGGTCTTATAATACCCACATCATTTTAAAGCTGGAATTGATCTTTCGCCAGCCAGAAAGAGTGTTTGTGATGCTTGGACTGCTCATGGCTTACAGTGGGATTTTGGCCCTCTTGGTTCCGGCCCTGATTATTTTAGTCGCTTCAATTGTGATTGTGGGCGGGAACGAAATCGCCCTGATGGAGCGCCGCTGGTTTGGCAAAAAAATGCCCCAAGGCCGCGTGGTCGCTTTGGGCAACGAAGTCGGGATTCAGGCCCGAACCCTGGGCCCCGGTCTGCACTTTCGCATTCCTTTTATCTACAAATCCACCAAAAGTGTCTTTACCGAAATCCTCGACAACGAAATTGGTCTGATTGAATCGGTGGACGGCTCTTCGATTCCCACAGGCAATATCTTTGCGGCAGTTGTGCCTGGCCACAATTCTTTTCAAGACGGCGAAGAATTTATCAAAAACGGGGGCCAAAAAGGCCCGCAAATTGAAGTGCTGCCCCCCGGTAAATACCGCATTAACCGCTATTTGTTTAAACTCACCAAAGGCAGTATTACTGAGATCAAAGATGGGGAAATTGGCATCGTCGAGTCGGTGGATGGCGCACCCATTCCCGAAGGGAAAATCTTTGCTCAAGCGGTAGAGGGCCATTCATCGTTTCAAAATGGCGAAGCATTTATCAAAAATGGCGGCCAAAAGGGCCCACAGCTCGAAATTATCCCCCCGGGCAATTACCGCATTAATCCACTTTTGTTTAAACTCACCAAAGGCGCTGCCACGGTGATTCACGAAAACGAAATTGGCTTGGTGGAGTCTGCTGATGGCACCGCCATTCCTGCCGGTCGGATTTTTGCCTCTGTTGTGCAGGGCCACAATTCCTTTCAATCGGGTGAGGCCTTTATTCAAAGCGGCGGCCAAAAAGGACCCCAAACCGAGATTTTGCCACCGGGGGTCTACCGGATTCACCCCCACCTTTTTCGCATTACCAAAGCCGCTGCTGTCGTGATCGGCAAAGGGGAAGTCGGCATGGTTACTGCCCAAGATGGCGCGCCGATTCCCATGGGTCGGCTGCTGGCCCAAAGCGTCCCCGATCATTCCAATTATGAAGATGGCGAGGCCTTTCTCCGCAATGGTGGCCAAAAAGGGCCTCAAATCGACGTGCTTCTGCCGGGAACTTACCGTATCAACCTCAATTTATTCAAAATTCAAATTGCCCCAGCGGTGGTGATCGAAGCCAATAAAGTGGGTCTGGTTACAGCCCTCGACGGTATTCCCCTGCCCGAAAGAGAATACGTGGCTTGCCCCGTTTCGGGCCACAACGATTACCAAGATGGCTCTGCCTTTTTGACCAAACAGGGCCAACGGGGGCCCCAACTCGATGTGCTCAGACCGGGCACCTATTACATCAATCCCCTGATGTTCAGCGTCGAAGTGGATGATGTGGCGGTGATCGAACGCGGCCAAGTCGGTGTGGTGGTCTCTAACGTGGGCGAAGATCCGACCGATGAGATGAAAAAACGCCTGGGTTCGACCCAAATTGGGGCCTCCGAAGAAGAAGGCAAAGAAAAATACGTGGTGCCCAAAGGCTTTCGCGGGATTCAAGAAGAGGTGGCCGGACCGGGTCGCTATTATTTGAACCGGCGCGCTTTTATGGTCTATGTGATCGATACGACCAATATCACCATCGATTGGGACGACCAGCAAGACACCCGCTTTGACCAGCTCAGCGTGATTTCCAAAGACGGTTTCCCGATTCAAGTGGCGGTCAAAGTGGTCATTCGCGTGCGTCCCGACCAGGCGCCGTATATGGTGGCCAAAGTGGGTTCGATCGACAATTTGATTCAACATGTGATCCACCCCATGATCGATTCCTCTTTCCGCAACCAGGCTTCAACCGCCTCTGCCATGAATTTTTTGCAGAGCCGCTCCGAAGAACAGGCCAAAGCCGAAACCCGTGCCCGCGCAGATTTGGAGCGCTACCACGTGGAATGTGTTTCGGTCTTGATCTGCCAGATCAAATTGCCCGAAGATTTGATGCAGACCCAGACCAAACGGATCATCGCCGAGCAACAGCAGGAGATGTACAAAATGGAGCAACGCTCCCAGGCCGAACGCACCGAAATGGAAAAAATGCGCGCCACCGCCGATCAGCAGCCCACCTTGGTGGCCTCTGAAATTGCCGTCAAAGTCGCCACCCAGAAGAAGACAGAAATGATCACCCTGGCTGAAGGGACAGCAGAAGCCAAAGCCCTGGAGGGCATGGGCGAAGGCAAACGCCTCAAGGCCATTGGGGATGGCGAAGCCTCCAAAATTGCCGCAATCGGGGAGGCCACTGCCCAGGCCTATAACAAACAGCAAGAGGCGATTGGCGAAGACGCGATCAAACAGATCAAAATTGTCGAGCTAATTGCCGCAGCCATTCAAACTGGCCAGATCAAAATCATGCCCGATGTTTTGGTCACAGGCGGGGCCCAGGCTGGAGACGGGCTGATGGGTATGTTAACCAAACTTTTGCCCGGCCTCGATTTGGCTGCCCTGCTCAAGCCACGTGAGCAAGTAGAACGCGCAGCCCAGAAAGAAAATCCAGGCGGTACAAAACCCACCGCCTGATATTGGGGGATTGGGGTTTGAAAAATCCCTGTTGAGTCATTGACAGGGATTTTGTTTGGAGCCTACAATTCGATTATTAACGAAATATAAAAATAATTATCTTCAAATCTATACTCAAGTAGACCAGGAGCAGATCATTGCCTTTTACTGCCCCCAATAAATGGATTCAAACCACTTCTTTGCAGGACTTGGTTCTGCTCACAAAGGCCCTCGGTGACGAAACCCGCCTGCGGATTTTGGCACTTTTACAAGATCAGGAACTCTGCGCCTGTCAAATAGTGGCTGTCTTTGAATTGGCCAATTCCACGATTTCCAAACATTTGGCGATCTTGAAACAGGCGGGGCTGATTCAATCTCGCAAACAGGGGCGCTGGATCTATTTTTTTCTACCGCCGCAACCCCAGCCCGAAATTAATGCCGCATTTGTCTGGTTGAACCAGTGTTGGCAAATGGATGCCAGCTTAGCCGCTGATCGCAGCAAAATTAAAGACATTCTTCAGATCGATCCGGTTGAACTCTGCCGTCGCCAAAACGGCAAAGACTGTTGTTAGAAAGGATTTTATGAAACGCATTCTCTTTCTCTGTGTGGCCAATTCGGCCCGCAGCCAAATGGCCGAGGGCCTGGCCCGCCAAATCTTGGGGCCAGACTATTCCATTCAAAGCGCCGGCTCTAAACCTTCGTTTGTGCATCCACTGGCGATTCAGGCTCTTGGTGAGCTGGGGATCAACGCAGCGCAGCATCGCTCCAAATCTGTGCAGGCCATCGATTTGAAGCAGGTCGATCTGGTGATTACCCTCTGTGCCGAAGAGGTTTGCCCAGTGGTCTCGGGGCCGTTGCAGCGGATGCATTGGCCTTTGCCAGATCCGGCAGCCCCAGAAGTGAGCGAAGCGGCTCAGTTGGCCAGTTTTCGCATAATTCGCGATCAAATCGCCGATCGGCTGGCAGGCTTAAAAGCCAGTCTGGAAGCCAAAGAATCTCTCAAGCCCGAAGCGTCTCATCTCCGTCTTCACAGCTCAGATTTAACTGCCAGTAGTGGCCCGGCATGAGTACGCTATCTCAACGTTTGTCTTTTTTGGATCGCTATTTAACGGTCTGGATTTTGGCTGCCATGTTTTTAGGTGTGGGATTGGGTTGGGCTTTTCCACAAATATCTGATTTTTGGAATCGCTTTCAAGTGGGAACGACAAATGTGCCCATTGCCATTGGCTTGATCATCATGATGTATCCACCACTGGCCAAGGTCAAATACGAAGAAATATTTGATGTCTTTCGCAATCGGCGCTTGTTTTTATTGTCTGTCTTGTTTAACTGGATTTTGGCTCCCCTGTTGATGTTTTTGCTGGCCATTGTCTTTTTAGCCGGATACCCAGAATACATGGCTGGGGTGATTCTACTGGGATTATCGCCTTGTATTGCCATGGTCTTGGTTTGGAATAAACTGGCTGAAGGCGATAATCAGTATGCGGCAGGTCTGGTGGCATTTAATTCGGTCATGCAGATTTTATTTTATTCGCTCTATGCTTGGTTT
Organism: Candidatus Sericytochromatia bacterium; assembly: GCA_050248915.1. GTDB lineage: Bacteria > Cyanobacteriota > Sericytochromatia > UBA7694 > UBA7694. Next base: position 6,623 of record JBFWRL010000082.1, on the reverse strand, counting down.
TTTATTACCGTTTTACCCCCCTTCTTTGGTCAACAAAGCTTTCGGGTCAATGTCACGATCACCGAGATCGCAAGCAGCGTCTTTTTCTATCTTGGTATTCCGTTCTTTGCAGGTATGTTGACACGTTTTGCTTTTTTGCGCAGCAAAGGCCATCAGTGGTACGAAGACACGTTTTTGCCACGCATCAGTCCTTTGACTTTATGCTCGTTATTGCTCACGATCTTTGTGATGTTTTCGCTCAAAGGCAAGCTGATCGTGCAATTGCCCTTGGATGTCTTGCGCATTGCCTTGCCTTTGACCCTTTATTTTGCAGTCATGTTTTTATTGGCCTTTTGGCTGACCCGCAAGGCCGGTGCTGATTACGAAAAAACCACCACCATCGCATTCACCGCTGCCAGCAATAATTTTGAACTTGGCATTGCGGTTTCAATCGCGGTCTTTGGCATTCATTCTGGCCAGGCTTTTGCGGGTGTGATTGGCCCGCTGGTTGAAGTGCCTGTACTCTTGGGCTTGGTGCATATTGCACTCTGGTTAGGGCGAAAATACTTTGCCAGAGCATCTTGATTAAAAATAGGGCACTTTTAAAATGTTGAGCTATTTTACGTATTTCGCAGACTGGTTGACCTTTTCAGTCTTAAAATTAAGCCCCCAGAGCAAGCTGGGAGATGCGCTGCACTTTTTTATTGAAGATACCACCAAAATCTATTTTTTGTTGGCTGTGATGATCTACGGCATTGCCTTGCTGCGGGCCTCGCTCAAGGTCGAGCGGGTGCGGGATTTTTTGGCCCGCCGCCACCGTGTGACAGGTTATGTGATGGGGGCGCTCTTTGGTGCAATCACCCCTTTTTGCTCCTGCTCGAGCATTCCGCTCTTTTTGGGGTTTTGTTCCGCGGGCATTCCCTTGGGTGTGACCCTGGCCTTTTTGATCACCTCGCCCCTGATCAACGAAGTGGCGGTGATCATGCTTTTGGAATTGTTGGGCTGGAAGCTGACCTTGGCCTATGTTTTGATCGGACTGGGAATTGGGACTTTGGCTGGGGCAGTCATGGACCTGCTCAAAGCTGAGCGCTGGTTGGTGCCTGAAGTGGCCAAAGTTTATCTTGCTGCAGAGGCCCGCAAAAACGTGGCTGTAGAGCCACTCGAAAAAGAGGTTTTGAGCTGGAAAGAACGCCATGAATTTGCCCGTGACGAACTGCAGGAGATCTTTGGCCGGGTTTGGAAATGGGTCCTGATTGGCGTGGGGCTCGGGGCCGGCTTACACGGCTTTGTGCCTGCAGGCTTCTTTGAGCAATACCTGGGGGCCGGGCAATGGTGGACAGTACCCGCTGCTGTGTTTCTGGGCATTCCGCTCTATTCCAATGCCACCGGGGTGATTCCGGTCATGAAAAGCCTTTTGCTCAAAGGCATGCCGATTGGCACCACCCTGGCATTTTGCATGAGCACGGTGGCTGCCAGTTTTCCCGAATTTATTCTGCTCAAACAGGTGATGCAATTGAAGCTCTTGGCACTGGTCTTTGGCTTTTTGCTGTTGGCATTTAGTCTGGTGGGCTGGCTGCTCAACGCCTGGGGGCCACTGCTGTTAAAATAATGGAAAAGGGAACAGGAAAAAAGATGAAAAAAATCCAGGTATTGGGATCGGGCTGTGCCAAATGCCAGCGAACCGCTGAAATGATTGCGACAGAAATTCAAGCGCTGGGACTCGATGCCGAAGTGGAAAAAGACACCTCGATGGAAAGTCTCTTAAAATACCAAGTGCTGAGCACCCCGGCGGTGGTGGTTGATGGTCAACTCGTTCACAGTGGCGGTTTGCCCAAACTTGAAAAAGTGCGCGAATGGCTGCAAGCCCCATGAATACAGAGGCAAGTAACAATCACCCCACCCATTGGGACCGGGTCTACGCCGAAAAAGACACTGAGACCCTGGGCTGGTATGAGCCCAGCCCCGATACCACGCTGGAATTGCTGAAACAATGCCATTTGCCGCTTTCGGCCCAGATTTTGATCGCCGGGGCAGGCACCACGACCTTGGTGGATCATTTGCTGGATCAGGGTTATACCGGCTTAATTGCTGCAGACCTCAGTGCCGTGGCCCTGGATAAATTGCAGCAGCGCTTGGGGGAACGGGCCTCAAGGCTACAATGGGTGGTGGACGATCTCAGTGCCTCTGAGCAGTTGGGGGCCTATCTGGGCCAACTCGATCTCTGGCAAGATCGCGCCGTCTTACACTTTTTGCTGACCGAGCCCGAACGTGAGGGCTATTTAAACTTGCTGAAACACTTGCTCAAACCGGGTGGCTTTGCCCTGATCGCCTGCTTTGCCCCTGGGACGGCCGAGCGCTGCAGTGGTCTGCCCATTCGGCAATATTCGGCTGCCGACCTGGCGGAGTGGCTCGGCCCTTCATTTGCGCTGATCACCCACCAACTTCAGACCTATACCATGCCCTCTGGTGGGCTGCGGGAATTTACCCACGCTTTGTTTCAGCGCCATGCATAAAACCCTGCAAGGCATCTTGGCCTTCTTTTTGGTCTCGATTTTTGGCCTGGTGGCCATTGGCATGTTGGGTTTTCTTGGGCGCAGCGTCTATCTGCATTTTCAGGCCGCCCAATGGAAATCTGTTCCAGCGGAGATTCTTAAATGGGATCTGGTGCAGGGGTCTGGCAAAAAATCGAATGCCAAATTGGTGGCACAATACCGGTATACCTTTCAAAATAGAAGGTATACCGGTCAAGAATTGGATTTCAGTGTGGGCTCTGACAATTTCAGCAGTGGGCGCAGACGGCGGCAGATGGATCTGTTGCGCCAGAACCCGGCACAGGTCTTTGTCAACCCTGCCAATCCGGCTGAAAGTGTGCTGGACCGCAGCTTGCCTGTGCAACAGGTGGCTTTTGCCCTGTTTTTCTTGATTTTTCCCTGTGGCTTGGGAACGGTGTTTATCTTGAGCTATTTGCTGCAATTTATTCAACATGTGAGCGGATTACAGGCCCAACGCTTTGTCTTTCCGCTCTTGGGCCTTTTGCACAGTCTGCCTGCGCCTTATGCTCTGTTGGTGGAGAGCCCGGATCGGGGCTGGGGTTCGGGCCTGATTCTCTTTCTGTTTTCACTGCTCTTGGTCTACAGCCTGTTTGAATTTGCCTGGCGCATCCGGGATTCCCAACGCGGGCTTGAGCCGCTGCAATTGCATTTTCCGCGAAAGAAGGTGCCCGCTTCGCCCGAGCCGATCAAACGAACGCTGTGAGAGCCCTCGCTTGTATCCGAAGCTCCCCAAACAAGACTGGAAAGCCCAGCTAAAACGCCAGATGGGGTAAAATGTATACGCCTTTTGAGTTTTTGTTGAGGTTGTCACTCCGTGAATTTTGAGCATTTGATTTCCCTTTTAAACCAGACCCACCAAAACCTGTATCAACAGGCAACAAAAAGTGTGGATATCGCTCTCAACCTACGAAACTGGTTGTTTGGCTATTATCTGGTAGAGTATGAACAAAATGGTGAAGATCGCTCTGAGTATGGCCGCCGACTGATTCCATTAACAGCCCAAAAACTGAAAGCTTTACAAATCAAGGGCATGTCGCCCATGAATCTCAAGTTATGTCGCCAATTTTATCTGACTTATCCTCAAATTAGTCAGTCACTGACTGACCAATCTCCGTTGATTATTTTGCCTGCGGGCTCAAAGTTAAACGCAGTCACTCCCAAAGGAAAACACAATAATGCACGTCAACACAAAGAATCTGGATCTGACAATGTCTAAAATCTCACTGCCTGAAAGACGACCTAAACTTGGCGAATTGGTTCAACTGCGTTCCCGGCGTTGGCTGGTAGAAGATGTTACTACTATTTCAAGTGACTCACCTACGCTTATTCGTTTGGCCTGCGCCGACGATGATGCTCAGGGCCAATCTTTAGAAGTTTTTTGGGAGTATGAACTGGATCGACAAATTTTGGAGGCAGAAGGCTGGCAAGACCTTGGCAGTAAAGGATTTGATTCACCTCGTTATTTTAGTGCCTTCTTTCATACTCTGCGTTGGAGTTCGGTGACAGCAACAGACCCCAATCTTTTTCAGGCACCTTTTCGGGCAGGGATCAAAATTGAAGCGTATCAAATGGAGCCCTTGAGAAAGGCTTTGCTGCTTCCTCGTGTCAATCTCTTCATTGCTGATGATACGGGTTTGGGCAAAACCATTGAAGCCGGACTGATTGCCACCGAACTTTTATTGCGAAAAAAAGCCAAAACCATTGTCGTAGCGGCCCCACCGTCGGTTTTGGAGCAGTGGAAAGCAGAATTGGAAGAGCGCTTTGGATTGGTCTTTGAAATTTTGGATCGGGCTTATCTTTCTCAAGTGCGGAGAGAAAGAGGATTTGGAGTCAATCCTTGGCGCACACATAGCCGTTTTTTGATTTCCCATCATTTGTTAATTGATCCTGCGTATACAGATACCATGCGTGAATGGCTGGGGGATTTTTTACCGGGTAGCTTGCTCATTTTAGATGAGGCTCACCATGCAGCCCCCGCAAGCGGTCAGAAATATGGAATTGAAACCAAGTTTACACGGGCCATTCGTGATTTGAGTGGCAGATTTGAACATCGTCTATTCTTATCTGCAACGCCTCACAACGGTCATTCCAATAGTTTCTCAACCTTGATGGAATTATTGGATCCCTATCGTTTTACGCGCGGTGTGAAAGTGCGTGGCAAAAATATATTAGAAGATGTCATGGTCAGACGCATTAAAGAAGATATTCGCTCTATTCAAGGGGGGTTTCCTGAGCGTAAAGTTATTTGCTTGGAGATCGACCATTTGCCTGAGGATGCGCCGGAGCTGAGCCTTTCACGCCTGTTGGATGAATATCGCACTGTGAGAGAAGCGCGTTTCAAAAATAGCTCAAAACGGGCCCAGGCTGCCGCGGGCTTATTGATAGTGGGCTTACAGCAGCGGCTATTGTCTTCGATAGAAGCCTTTGCCAGGAGTCTGAAGGTGCATCGTGCCACTGTGGAGCGCCATTGGCAAAAAGCCTCGGACTCTCCAGACCCCATAGAAAATCCGCCAATTATTCAAAATGCATGGTTTACTTCCGTTCCAGATGCCGATGATGAAGCCAGCCAATGGATTGAAGCAGAAGAGACCGAACAAGAGAAGGCTGAAATTGAGTCTCTGGCGTGGTTGACAGAAATCCAAACCACCCCAGAGATGCTGACCGAAAAATATTGGCAACGAGAGCAAGCTTTACTTGAGCAAATGCAAAATATTGCTGAGCAAGCCCGTTATGAACTGGAAGCCAAAACCCGTTGTTTGCTGGATTGGATCCGTGAGAACCTGTGCCCGCAATTGCCGCCGTTTGGACAGCCGATCTCAGGAGCTGCGCCCAAGTGGAATGAGCGACGGGTGATTATTTTTACAGAAAATCGTTCAGGTACAAAAACGTATCTCAAAAAAATCTTGGAACAGGCAATAGAAGGAACTGAACAAGCCGAATTTCGCATTGAAATCATCGACGGTTTAACCAGCAGCGTTCGACGTCAGGAAATTCAACGCCGCTTTAATACGCCTCCCCACAAAGACCCTTTGCGTATTCTGATTGCAACAGATGCGGCCCGCGAAGGACTTAATTTTCAGGGTCACTGTGCAGATCTGTTCCATTATGATTTACCTTGGAATCCAGGTCGCATTGAGCAGCGTAATGGGCGTATTGATCGTAAACTACAGCCCGCTGACGAAGTGCGTTGCCATTATTTTGTTCTACCACAACGGGTCGAGGATCGGGTCTTAAAAGTTTTGGTAGACAAAACAGAAACGATCAAACGGGAATTGGGCAGCCTTTCAAAAGTCATTGATGATGATATCGAAAAGCGTTTAGCCAAGGGAATCCGGCACAGCGACGCGGATTGGTTGAGTATGGAGATTCGCAAAGCCAATTTGGAAGCAGAAAAAAAGCGTGTCGCCGAAGAAGAGTTTGAATCAAGCCGAGAAAGACAAACTGAACTTGAGGCGCAAATTGAGCGTTGTCGAAGTCTCTTAGAAAACTCCCGTACCTGGACAGGGTTTGAAGCTGAACCCTTTCGTGAGGCTCTTTCCTGTTCGCTGGAAATGCTGGGTGCAGAGCCCTTAAAAACAACCCTTGATGAATACGGTCGCCAGGTATGGTCTTTCCCTCTGATGGAGCAGCGTGCCCATACGGATCGCAGTTGGGCCTCTACTCTGGATTCCCTTCGTTCTCCGCGCCGACCCAATCAAAATTTGGCTGAATGGCGGCGTGAGGCAGAAATTCGCCCTGTTGTTTTTGAAGATGTAGGCATTTTGAGCGAAGATTCGGTTCACTTGCATTTGGATCAACGCGTTGCCCAGCGTTTATTGGCTCGTTTTAAATCGCAGGGGTTTATTTATCAGGATCTGTCTCGGGCTTGTTTGGCTCAATCCAATGATTCCATTCCACGGGTGGTGTTGTTTGGGCGCCTTTCTCTCTACGGCAAAGGGGCCGAGCGACTTCATGAAGAATTGGTTCCGATTACTGCCCGATGGCATGAACCATCGGAACGTAAGGGCACATTGCAAGCCTATGCACAGGAGGCTGAAAACAAAACCTTGGATTTATTGGAAAGTGCGCTAAAAAAAGCAGCGCTCTTGCAGC
>JBFWRL010000081.1:0-24710 GCA_050248915.1 Candidatus Sericytochromatia bacterium | reverse complement strand
CGGTCGCAACCGTGAGCGAATTGCCGAAATTCTCAAGCGCTTGGGGCTACCTGAAAGCAAGCTGGATGAGTCGATTGAGGATATGTCGCGCGGGATGCAGCAGAAGGTGGCCATTGCACGGGCTTTGATCGCGGTTCCCCCCGTTTTGCTCTTGGACGAACCCACCACAGGTTTGGATCCGGTCTCAAAACGCGAGGTGCGCAGCTTTATCAAAGAAGTGCGTCAGGACCACGCGACGTCGATTCTCTTGACCACCCACGATATGCAAGAGGCCGAAGATCTTTGTGACCGGATTGCGGTGATGAGTGACGGGCGTTTGGTGCAGGTTGGAACGCTGGACACTCTGCGCAATCTTGTGCTGAAGCCAGCTGAAGACAAAAATACATTGGGGTTGGAAGAAATTTTCTTTCGCCTGACCGGTAAATCTATTTATGAGGAAGGAATGAGCCATGTTTCATAGTCGACGTTTAAAAATAGAGGGAATGCGTGAACTTTATGCAGTAATGGCCTTTGTCGAACGGCAATTTAATCTCTGCAAGCGCTATTTGGGCTGGGAAATTGTGTTTCTTTTTTATACGGTGATCAATACCCTGACAATTGCGTTTATTGCTGTGGGGATGCAAAAACAAGGGCATGCGATCAATCCCGATTATGTCTTTTACTTGGTGATTGGGGCCTTGATGTGGGGTTTCTTGGGAATTATTTTTCATGAAATCTCCAACTCGATCACTTGGGAGCGCTGGGAAGGCACGATAGAACAGACTTTTATGGCGCCGATTCAGCGTTTGACACATTTGGGGGGCGTGTGTTCGTTTGCCGTGCTTTACGGCTTGTTGCGGACGATCATTGTGCTGGTGGCAATCACGTGCTTCTTTGGGATGGGTTTGCCCAAAGCCAATTATGCAGGCGCGCTCATGATTCTGGGGGCGGCGAGTCTCTCCTTTGTGGGGCTGGGACTGATGGCGGCGATTTTGCCCTTGCTCTCGCCAGAAAAAGGATCACAGGCTACCCATATCATGGAGGGCGTGCTGTTACTGGTTTCGGGTATCTATTACCCGGTAACAGCGTTGCCTGAATGGTTGCAAGGGTTTGCTGTGATTTCTCCGGCTACTTATGCTCTCGATGGGGTGCGTAAGGCCTTGTTGGAAGGGGCCACAGTCTCTGAACTCTTACCCACAGCCGCCATTTTGGTGCTGATGTCGCTGGTCTTTATTCCCCTCGGGCTGGGTATTTTTCACCTGGCTGAGACCCATGCCAAACGCGCTGGTTTGCTCAAGCGCAATGGCTAATTGATTGAGATTTAGGGCTCTGACGTTGTACTGCAGTTGGTTGCAGTGGACTTCGGAGCCCTTTTCAATCCGCATTGTCCATGGCTTGAAGACGTTGCTGGGCTTGTAGAATCGCTGCTTCGCGCTGACGCTTTTGTTGGCGTAAATGCGCTCTTTGTTGTTTTTGCAGCGAGGAGAGATAGCCCAATTTGGCGGCTGACTGATCAGCGGTTTCATTCTGAACAGGCCATTTGAGGCTGGAGAGTAGCTCACGAAGACATTCTTCGGCACGTTGTGGCTGGTAAAGCACCTCATGGGGTGGAAAGCCTGTTCCCAAGCGTTGAGCAAGGGACAACAGCAAGGGCAGTAGTTGCTCTGAATTGAGAATGGCGTCGAACAGGGGGTGTGAAAGTAACCAACAGAGTGGAGGGAGCCATTCAGCCTGGGCCGGTTGGCTGAGCAATTCTCTGATATTGAGTTGAGCATGTATTTCAGTGTTTGGGTGATGGACAGCCAAAAAATCATGTAATAACGCGGGAATCAGCCTTGACCATTGAGAATAGGGGCTCTGAGCGGGTCGAAAAAAATCTGGTGGACAGGCTTGGAGATGGCTGAGCAGCGGGAGCAATGCGATTTCAGGCATCTATTTTGACCCAAAGAGCATTTGGGTAGCGTTGCGAATATCGTCTTCTGATTGAATGGGATGTATCGACCAACCCTGGGCTTGGAGTTGAGGAAAGAGCATATGAGGGGGGGCCTCTGCGGGCCATTGCAGAAATAAACTGCCTCCCCCATGGCTGTATTGGAGGGTTTGTTTGAAGAGTGTCAGTCCCTGTTCGGCCTGTAGCGAATCGAGCAGCCCTTGGTCAGAAAGCAAACAGATGTGGCTTGCTTCAGGCTGAAGTGAGGGGTAGCGCTCAGCCAATAACTCCAGCGGGAAGCGGGTGCTGCCCCCGAGATAGTGTGAGAGAATCTTGAGAAGGGCTGACTCGTTGCGGGTGAACGGCTGGGTTCGTATCGGCTCCGAGGCCCCACTCCAGAGTGTCACTCTGACTGACCAACCTTGATGGAGAGCTGAAAGAGCCAGTACCACACCTGTGAGGACCATCCAGGCCATTTCCTTAAAAGGATCAGGCAGCGAACCCGAGGCATCCAAATAGAGATCCAAACGTTTGACCGTGTTGTGTTCTGCTTCTGGTTCGTTGCTCCAGCGCTGTTTGACGGTGGTTAATCCCGGGACCACGCGCGGGCTGTTGAACAAACTTTCGATCCAGGCAATTTCTTGAACTGGGGCATCTAAGAGCCAGGGTTTAAGCCCCTCTGGGTTCTGTTCCTGGGGCGTGCCAGACATCGGGATTTCCCAGGGGGCCAATAGCGGCAAGGCCTTTTCGCGATAAAAAATCAAGGTACTTGCTGCCGCTGAAACATCGATGCCCAATTTGGCCCAGAAGGTTTGCCAATCCTGCGGGCTTTCATGCAGATTTTGGCCAGCTGATGAATTCGGGTCTGGTGAAACAGGTTTTGGCAATTCTTGCAGCCAGGGTGTTTCTGTCTCGGAATTTGACCTGGGTTTGTCTGCTCCTTGGCCTGTTGTAATGCGGATGGACTCAGGCCAAGATTCTGGCCAAACGGTGCCTTCGCTCAGGCGCCAGGGCCTGTTTTCTTGGTCTAAGTAAGTTTTGCAGAGTTGAGCGAAGCCCATGAGTCCGCCCAAATCATTCTTTTCAAAAGAATGTACCAAATCCGCCAATTCAGAGGCATCGGCTTCGAGACAGGGATCGTTGCTGGGGGAAACCAAGCTGCCGGGAGCCAGATACCAGAGGTATTCATAGCCTCTTAAAACCCATTGCCAGAGAGGGGTGGGCTGATTGGGGCAAAGGGCTTGGATCACGGGGAGCAGTTTTTCTTGGTAGGACCGATACAAGCGCTGATTGATCAGCAAATCCTGCCACAGATTGACCACATGCGGCAGTTCTGGAATTGCGTTGGGCAGCCAGGGTTGCAAGCTTTCGAGGCACTTGCGTTGCACCAACAAAGAGGCGGGGCTGTAGAGCAGATGTCCTGCTTCATGGGCCAAAATCAAAGGCAATTCCGCTAACAGACCCGCTTTTTTGAGGCGCGGACCGTTGAGTAAGACTCTGCCTGATTGCAAATGAACCCTTGCCAGATCATGGTTGAGGTTCAGAGCCAAAAGACGCTGGGGATTTGTGTGGAGCTCAGGGACAGGGAAAGCCATAGGAAAGGCGCTCCAGAACCTCAAGGCTGTCTGCCATGTCTGGGTTAGGCTCTCAGCTGTAGGAAATTCAGATTTATGTTGGTCGGCCTTTGTATTTTTAACCACCCAAAACAGCTCTCCCCAATCCCAAGGGCAATAAAATGCCCATGAGCAATGCGCCTCCGATCACGAGGGTGATCAGCCCCTGGATCAGACTGACTAACAAACCACTGACCAGACTTAAACCATAGTTTTTTTGTAAGAGGTAGAGATAAATTGCAAAAGGAGCAACCAGGCCAATCAAATGAGGTAAAACGGGAATGACCATTCCCAGTAAGCCCAATACCGCACTGGCCAAAAAGGACAAAATCATCGCCATGACGGTGACTTTTAAAGCTGTTCCAAATGGGTTCTGGGGGATTGTAAAAAATTTAAGTGTGAAATAAAGGGTCACGCTGCTGAAGATAAAGCCAAGTCCGATCAAGGGGAAAATCATAAAGGCCCCCAGAAACAATTCCATTTTGTCAGTCCCTCTCGATATTTTGAGGTTCAAAGACCTTGTTTTTACCTTAACACAGGCCACCCCAAAGAACGTCAAAAAAAGTCGTTTCAGGTCGGCTATAATGATAGCGTTGCTGCTCTTTGATGAACGGGTTTTTGATTTGAATTTTGAAAGTTGAAGGGGTCAAAAAAATGGACGCGGAACCAATTGCTGTAACGGATTTGCCCAATGAATCCCTGGAGGCCATTACGCAAATCTTGGCCGCTCTCTTTCAATACCATCATGGCATTGCTGTTGATCATCATTTTGAGATCATGAAGCGTTTGCGTGAAGCGGCTATCGGGATTCGCAAACAAATTCAGGAAAAAGGCCGTGCTGCTGTCTCTTTGACAAATTTAGATCAAGAACATGGATTGCAAGCCGTGATTTACCTCTCTCAGGTCAATGCCTGGTTGGCACTGCAGTCACAGAAACAGACCTACGGCAAAGAGCCCCCTACCCGCTGTCCTGCCTGTGATATGCCGCTGGCCCAGAGTTGGACCTGTTTGGCCTGCGGATTGGAATTGGAAAGCCCCTATCAGCGTATGCAAATTCGCTCTTCTTCGCAGCCTGCCATCCAGTTTTTGCCTTTTCATACTGCTTTATTGGCGGATCCCGAACGTCGCCGCCTGCTTTTTGTCAATTGTCGCGAAGGCCATCGGGTGGTTTGGGAAGTGGATGCCGAGCAATGGTCCGCAGAAGCACCTCTGAGCCCGATATGTTTGGAAAATCACCACCTTTTGATGGTCGATCAGCAACAAAATCGCGTTTTTGAAACGACCCTTTGGGGCAAGACGATGTGGGAATTTAAAACAGATACCTCCGAGCGGCATCAGCTTTTGGGGCCGCGTCGGGTGGCTCTGCATCACCGTGCCCAGGATGTTTATCTGCTGATCGCCGATACAGGTAATCACCGTATTTTGATGGTTGATCGCCATCACCGCATTCATTGGCAATACGGTGTGAAAGGTGAGCCTGGCAGTGCTGAGGGATTTTTAAATGCCCCCACGGATGTTCAACTTACGTCTGAAGGCCATGTCTTGATTGCGGATCGGGGCAATCACCGCGTGATTGAGGTCAACCCCGATAACAGCCTGATTACCTGGCAATCGCCAGAAGAACTTGGTTTGAGTTTGCCAACTTTCGCCGAAAAATTGCCCAATCACAACCTCTTGGTGGTGGATGCGGGCAATTACCGTGTTTTGGAGTTGAACCCCCAAGGGGTGCCCGAAGAAGAATGTGTCTATTTTAACGAAAGTCTCGATCCCCGTTTTCGCATGGATGATCCGCTGCACTATTTCCGCCGCGAAAATCAGAATATTTTGATCAGCAATGGTCGGCGGATTATGGAGATAGACTTGATTCACAAACATGCCCTGTGGGTCAGCAATTTAAGTGAATTGCGCTATGAAGGCCATGAAGACAATGGCCACACCCTCGATCCGAACCCAGATTTTGTGGCTTGGATTGAAAAACAGGATGCGGCCCCCCAAGTCTCAATGGCTCTCAATGATATCTTGGCTCGGACCTCTGTTTTTCAGGGGGCACCACCTGCTTTCTTTGAGGCCTTGACCCCTTATCTCACGCTTCAGACCTTTTATCCAGAAGACAAAATTGTGACCCAGGGCCAGACCGGGGATGCGATGTTTATTCTCAAAAAAGGCAAAGTTCAGGTTTTAAAAGAACCCGATACCTTATTGGCCACGCTTGAAACAGGGGATATTTTTGGGGAAATGGCCTTGGTTTTGAGTGAGCCGCGCAGTGCCACGGTCAAGGCCCTCTCCAATTGTGAAATTTACCGCTTGAGCAAATGGGCCTTTGAAACTGCACTGCAACCTTTTCCCGAGGTGCAAGCGGGTATTCAGAAACTGGCCCAGAGCCGGGCTGCCATTACCCGTTTAAAAACGGGCAAACACCTCTCTTCCCAGGAGGCTTCAGTGGTGTTGCAGGCCCTGCTCGATCAACAGGTGGAGCGCTTGCAGCAAATCAAAGCTGAGTTTAGCCACCGCTCCCATCCTGTGATTGCCTTTCGCCCACTCTGGCGTTTGATGTACAACAAAATCGAGCAACATGTGATTCATGAGGCTCTGCAAGCGGGTCTCAGTTGTTTTGAATTGCATCTGCACACCCACAATCGAGAGCCAATGAGCCAACTCCAGGCCAGTCATGTGGTGGGGATGTTACAAACCCAGGGCGATTTGCTCAAGTTACATCCCTCTCCAGAAGCTATTTTTAAAGATCTTTTGGACGACACTTTGGCGCTAACCCTTTTAACCCGTCACAGCCAAGAGCAAATCCTGGAAGACCTTGCTGGGATGGAAGAATTGGCCCCCTCGGAGATCTACTCAATCGTCTTTTAAGACCTGCCTGAGAAAGCGCGAACCCCATGCCGCTCGGGGGGGAATCCGGTTACAATAGAACACTGGCTCGCGCTTTGGCGCAAAACCAATTCGCTTCAATAATTGAGGAACGCCTGTGATTGAAAGAGATTTGGCCCAATTGGCCGTCGATACGGCCCTGCAACGCGGGGCAACCTATGCAGATGCCCGGATTATTCGTTTGCAAACTGAGCAATTGGATATTCGCAATGGCAATGTCAATGGAATCAAACAACACCTCGAAGTGGGTATTGGGATTCGGGTTTTGGTAGATGGGGCTTGGGGCTTTGCCGCCAACCCCGATTTAAAGAAGTCCAAGGTCGAAATTGCGGTTGATCGCGCAATTGCGTTGGCCCGCGATTCGGCCCATCTCTACCACAAGCCGGTGGTTTTGGCCCGCCGCGCGCCGATTGTGACAGTCTGGAAATCCCCCTGTGAAATTGACCCTTTTGGGGTGGCCCTGGAAGAAAAACTCAACTTTTTGTTTGCGGCCGAAGAAGAAATGCGCCGGGTCAAAGGCATTGCCTTTACCGAAGCAGGTATGGACCTCTGGAAGGAATGGCAGCTCTTCGTCAACAGCGATGGTAGCCAGATTGAGCAAGAAATTGTTCAGACAGGTTCTGGCCTTTCTGCCACTGCCGTTTCGGATAGCGATGTGCAGTCGCGTTCGTTTCCCTCCTCTTTTGGGGGTCAGTTTAAATCCGCTGGCTATGAGCTGATTCCACTGCTCAATCTCAAAGACAATGCCCAGCGCATTGCCGAAGAGGCCGTGCAATTGCTCAGTGCCAAAGCCTGTCCCGCGGGCGAAAAAACCCTGATTCTGGGTGGCTCTCAATTGGCTTTGCAGGTCCATGAATCTTGTGGCCACCCTGTTGAGTTTGACCGCGTGCTCGGCCACGAAGCTGACTTTGCGGGCACCAGTTTTCTGACCCCCGAAAAGCGCAACAATTTTCAGTATGGCTCCGAGATTGTGAATATGGTCGCTGATGCCACGGCTCCCGGCGGGCTGGGAACCTTTGGCTATGATGATGAAGGCACTCCTGCACAAAAATCTGATATTATCAAAGACGGCAAATTTGTGGGCTATTTGATGAGCCGTGAAACCGCTGAGGGTTTTGAAATGGAATCCAACGGCACGATGCGCGCCCAGGGCTGGAATCACACCCCGATTGTGCGCATGACCAATATCAACCTGTTGCCCGGCAATTGGGAACTCGAAGAAATGATTGCCTCGACTGAAGATGGCATTATGATCTCCGATAACCGCAGTTGGTCGATTGATGACAAGCGTCTGAATTTCCAATTTGGGGGCGAAGTGGGTTGGGAGATCAAAGGCGGTAAAATTGTAGGGATGGTTAAAAATCCGACTTATACGGGTATTACCCCGCAGTTTTGGCGCAGTTGTGACGCGATTGCCAATCAAAATCATTACCAAATCTGGGGCACACCCAATTGTGGCAAAGGCCAACCGATGCAGGTGGCCCGTGTGGGGCATGGTGTGTCGTTTGCCCGCTTCCAGAATGTGAAAGTAGGTGTGGGCTATGCTGAATAAGAAAAAAGCCGAGCAAATTCTGGCCGAGGCCATTCGCTATTCGCCCGCAGATGAAACCGAAGTGATTCTCAGTGGCGGCAAAACCTTTTCGACCCGTTTTACGAATAATTATATCTCTCAAAACGGGGCCCAAAAGGAGTATGACCTGACGGTTCGTGTGGCCTTTGGCCAACAGGTGGGTGTGGCCTCTTGTAATCTCTTTGATGGCGACAATCTTAAACAGGTAGTCGACAAAGCCTGTCTGGCCGCCCGTCACAGCAAACCCGATCTGGACTGGACACCCGTGTTGGAGCCCCGTGAAACACCCGAAATGCAAGATGCCTATCTGCAAGAAACCATCGACTATACCCCCAGCGAAAAAGCTGAGCGTTTGGCGCCGATCTTAAAAAAATCGATTGAACGCGGTTTGACCTCGGCAGGCATGTTGGTCAATGGTGATCAGATGCTGACAATGATGAATTCCAAAGGCCTGTTTGCCTATCAGTCTTTGACGTCGGCTTCGTTTACCTACACGGCCATGGCCCCCCATCAGGGGTCGGCTTGGGCGGAATTCCACAGCCATGATATGCGTGAGGTGGAAGTTGAAACCTTGGCAGATCAAGCCATGGAAAAGGCTTTGCTGAGCCAAAATCCTGTCGCGGCAGAGCCTGGTGCGTATACGGTGGTTTTGGCTCCCAGTGCTGTCTTGGAACTGGTGGAATTCCTCAATTACCTCGGTTTTGGCGGCATGGCCTATCAGGAAAATCGCACCTTTACAGCCAGTAAGATGGGTGAAAAACTCTTTGACGAGCGCATTTCTCTGATCGACAATCCCTTTGTCAAAGAAGTCTTGGGCCCCGGTTTTGACTACGAAGGTCATCCCAAACAGGCTTTGGCCTTGATTGAAAATGGGGTGATCAAAAATGTGGCCTACGATCGTCGCATGGCGCAAAAATCGGGGGTTAAATCCACCGGTCATGCGCTGATGCCACCTGCCACGATGGGGCCTTTCCCGACCCATATTGTGTTGCAGCCCGGCCAAGACAATCTTGAGAGTATGATTGCCTCGACCGAACGCGGAATCTATGTGACTCGGCTCTGGTATTCCAATGTGGTTGATCCCAAACAGGCAATTATCACAGGCATGACCCGCGATGGCACTTTTATGATTGAAGATGGCAAATTGAGCAAACCCCTGCGCAATATGCGTTATAACGAGTCGTTGCTCAAGGCCTTTGCCAATGTCGAGGCTTTGGGCGACCGGATTTATGCCTTCCATGGCTATTTTGGCAAATTGGCTGTGCCGGCCCTCAAACTGCGTGACTTTCATTTTACAGGGGTTTCGCAAGAGGCTTAAAGCTTCTCTAAACTCAAAAGCCCCGCTATCAGCGGGGCTTTTTAATTGTTTTGGGTGTCAGAGCTATGTTGGTTTGCTTTAAAACTCTGTTTCCACGATTTGTCTGCGTTTGAGGCTGTTTTCGAGGGGCAGAAAGACTCCCCAGCGCAAGAGCAGCAGATACAAACCCGTCAAAAGCACAGTGGCCAGCCAGGATCCCAGATACTGCATAGATTGCTTGTCTCCGGCATGAACCAGGGCATTGATGCTCTGGAGTAAGACAAAGGTAGACATCAGCTGCAACACGAAATACCAGCCATTTTTTAGGCTGTTTAAGCCGCGTTGCAAAGCCTCGTTTTCCAAGGGTTTTTTCAAGAGTAATTGAGCAAAAAGCTGGAGTTCTGTTTTCTTTGCCAGTACCGAATAGCCAATACAGACCAGAGCTGTGCAAAAGAGTATATCAAAGGTGAAATAATCCAAAATTTTCTGCCCACTGATCATCATGCTCAATCCCCAGAATCCGAAACACAGGAGATAGATAAATGCCTGTTTCATTTTAGTACTCCGTTCCAATCTGTCTTTGCAGTGCGTTTTGCAGGGGTAAGATCACGCCAAAATTTAAGCAGAGGGCATAGAGTAGTCCCAAGAAGCTGATTGCCAGGGCAGCCCCCAGAGCACTCATATCGTCGAGATTGCCCAAGGCCTGAACCACACCCAACAAGCTGCAAACCCCGCCAGCAAGCAGGCCATTTTGGCCAATGCTCTTGAGAATCAGGGCACTTAAGCTGGGAGCTTGCTCCACTTGATTCAAGCCTGTGCTCTGTAAAAAGGCTTTGCTGATTTCAGAAAGTGGGTAATTGACCAGTGTGAAAAGCCAGCCGGCCACAATCAAGAGAGCGCTGGGAAGATCCCAGAGATCCGCCCAATTTAATCCAACCATGCTCAGAAAAATGTGGAAGGCCATCCCACCTAAAGCCAGATAGACCAAACTTTTTATCCATTTCATCCTTTGTTACTCCTCTGTTGATATATTTTCTGAATCAAACCCAGTGTCTCTCCGGTTTTGACCGGAAAAGAGCTTTGAATTCTTTCTGTTTTTTGAGGGCGCTGCCAATGCTGCGCTTGAGTGGTGGGCAGCTCAATGGGAGGCCAAAAAAGCAGAGCCAGAACTGCCACCAAAGCGGGGATATGAAAAAAGTCAAACCAAATATCCAGCCGAAGCCAGCGCAATTGGCTGCTTTGTTCTTTTGCCAATCGGCTGTGTAACCGGGCCTCAAAATCACCAGAAACCTGAATTTCTGGCAGGGCATCTAATAATTGCCAAACACTGAGTGCAGCTTGCAGTTCGGGCTTTTGCTGGCAAATCAGACAGGTGTGGACATGTTCCACGTTGGCTTGATCGTTTTTTTCTGCCAGGGCTTTTAAAATGGCTTCTGGCGCAGGGCAGTTTTCGTTTGCGCTCATTTGATCAACTCCTTGAGTTTTTTCCCCAGGTTTTGCACAGCCCTGAACACCTGTACTTTGACTTGATTTTCTGGGCAGTTCACAATTTCTGCGATCTGGCTGTATTTGAGATCTTCGAATTTGCTCAGTACCAAAATTTGTCGTTGTTGGGCAGGCAGCGTTGCCAGGGCTGCTTGGAGATGTTGACGGGTCTCCGCTTGCAGGGCCAATTGTTCAGGGCCCGCTGCAGGGCTGGGCAATTCAAGCGCCTGGTCTTCTAAGGGTTCGAACTGAGCAGGTCTGCGTCCCTGACTGCGCCAATGGTCTACCAACACGTGATAGGCCAAGCGGTAGAGCCAAGTCGAAAAACGGGCTTGGGCTTGGTATTTTTTTGTTTTCCAGACTTTGACAAAGACCTCCTGTGCCAATTCTTCAGCCCGTTCAGTTTCTCCCAACTGGCGGTAAAAATAATTCACCAGGGGATGTTTCCAGCGCCGGACCAAGAGATTGAAAGCCTGCTGGTTTTTTTCCAGGACTTGCAACATAAGGACTTCATCCGGGGGATGGAGGCTGGACTGATTGGGTGTAGAATTTGTCATGGTTATCATCATAGCTTTCAAATATTCAAACGTCAGTGAGACCAAAAGGTTACAGGGTTAACTGAAAAAAGAGGTATTTATGTATAAACTTTCTGGTTCTTTGGCTTCGCCCTATGTTCGCAAAGTGCGCGTTTTGATTGAGGAAAAGGGACTTCAGTCGCAAGTAAAGCTGATGACTTTGGCCCTTTCTCCAATCGCACCAGATAAAGCCTTGTCCGCGAAAAATCCCTTGGGCAAAATTCCCCTGCTGGAATGCCCCGATGGCACTTTGCTCTATGATTCACGGGTAATTTGTGAGTACTTGGATGGCTTAAGTGAAAGCCCCCGTTTGATTCCTGCCAGTGGCCCTGAACGCTGGAGTGTGTTGCGTTTGCAGGCTCTGGCAGATGGCATTTTGGATGCTGGGGTTTTGATTCGCTATGAAACTTTTTTAAGACCTGAGGCGTTTCGCTGGGCAGAATGGTTAATCGGGCAAGGCCAAAAAGTGCAAGCCGCGCTCGATCAATTGGAGCAAGAGGTCAATTCTTTTTCGACCACCCCTGATTTGGGGAATATTGCTGTGGCATGTGCTTTTGGCTGGCTGCATTTTCGCAAACCACTGGCCGCTTTGCCTGGTTTACAACAGCCTCTGGCCGAGGCCTGGCCACAGCTTCAGGCTTGGTACGAAATTTTTTCTCAGCGCCCTTCGCTGCAGGCCACTTTGCCAATTGCTTAACTGCCTGGGGTGGCAGATGCCGCAAAGCCTGATACAATAATGTATTAAGCAGGATTTGTGAGTTTATGTCAGAAGTTTATATCGGACGCCAACCTATCTTTAATCGCAATCTCGAAGTCTTCGGCTATGAGTTGCTCTACCGCAGTGCGGACATGGACCACGCTGAATTTTTGGACGGGAACCAGGCCACCTCGGTTGTTATTTCCAATACCTTTTTGGAAATTGGCCTTGAACGCTTGGTCGGGGACAAATGGGCGTTTATCAATTTGACACGCCCATTTTTAATGGGGGAATACCCCATTCCGCTGCAGCCAGACAGATTGATTCTGGAAATTTTGGAAGATATTGTTCTGGACCAAGAATTGGTGGATGCGGTTCGCGATTTGAAGGCCCAGGGATTTACCCTGGCTTTGGATGATGTGACGGATCCGGCCCGTTTAGAAGCTTTAACAGGTTTGGCCAGCATGGTCAAAGTGGATTTGATGACCACCAATCGGCTTTTGCTGCCTCAGCAGGTCGACAAGTACATGAGTGCGCGGGTGAGTTTGCTGGCCGAAAAGATTGAGACCTTTGAAGAGTTTGAATGGTGTCAAAACTTGGGTTTTGACTATTTTCAAGGCTACTTTCTCTCCAAGCCCCAGGTGATCAAGGAGAAAAAGCTCAAAGGCACCAAAATTGTCATTATGGAGCTTTTGGCGGCCCTGCAAAAGCCGGATGTCGAGTTTAATAAAGTCGAAGAGATTATCCAAAAAGATGTGGCACTCAGCTATAAGCTGATCCGTTTGATCAACTCGGCTTATTATGGCGTACGTTCAGAAATTAAGTCGATCAAACAGGCTTTGACACTCTTGGGACTCAAGCAAATTCAGTCTTGGGTGTCGCTCTTGCTGCTTTCCGAGGCAGATAAAAAGCCTTCAGAGCTGATCAAAACCGCCATGATCCGGGGCAAAATGTGTGAAATTCTGGCAGAAGATTTACATGAGCCACGTCCGGAGATTCCGTTTACGATTGGCCTCTTTTCGGTCTTGGATGCACTCATGGACATGAGCTTGGAAGATATTTTGGCCCAGGTGCCTTTGGCTCAGGATGTCAAAGATGCACTATTGAAACATACCGGGCCTTATGGCCGTTTGTTGGCCTGTGTTTTGGCCTATGAAAAAGCTGATTGGCCGAATGTGCGCCTGCAGGGATTGAACCCTGTCAATGTGGTTGATGCCTATCTCGAAGCGGTCAATTGGGCCGATGAACTCGCTGGTTTTGTTGCCAGCAATTGATTTTAGCCGTTACTTGCTGGTAGCCATTGCCGACTCACGGGGTCGTGGTACATGGGCTGCCCCAGAACCTTAAGGGTGTTTAAGAGGCCTTCTTGGATTGGGGTGCGGTCTGAATGAAAGGCCTGGCGCAAGTTTTCCAAGACAGTGTCTGAGCGGCTGAGATGTCGCAATAATTCCACCAAAATTGGGATCGAACGCGGGTCTTGTAGGACTTTTAAGGCCTCCAGAGCGGCTTCGGTTTCTTCGCGGTGGTCTTGGGCCAGGGCATTTTTGAGTGCGCCAATGACTTCTTCTAAATAGCCAGAATGCCCCCATTTGGCCAAAATTTGAATTGCTTTTAAACGGCTCAAATTGCTCCAGTGTGGCGCCGGAATGCCTGTTCTCAAGAGCGACTGTGCACTGCTTTTCATGGCCTGGGTTTGAAACTGGCTGAGAACTTCCAAGGCTGCCTGGCGAACCTGGCCAAATGCCCCTTCTGCTTGGTGCGAATCGGGCATGGGGTCTTCAAGCACAGCTTGGAGCACTTCCCAAGTTTGTTCTTCGGGGAATTTTTTTAATAATTCCAACGCAGCTGTTTTTAGACTGTGTTGACCCGGTGATAAGATCAAACGCCGCAAAGCTGGCTGTGTTTGAGACAGGGTTGGGGTTTCTTTTAAGATCGAGAGGGCTGCTCGCAATGCCCCAGAAAAGCGTGAGCGCATCAAGATATCCTCGGCGAGTGCCAAGGGGGCGAACTCAGCTAGCTTGAGTTCCAATTGCACAGGAGATATGCCGTTTTCGATCAGGGGAAACTCCAATGCGATGAGTGTATTCAAAACCAGGGGCCAATGTTTTTCGCGGCCCGTCGGGCCGAGCAGACGCGCGTAAACCTCCAGTAAGTCCAGATTGAGATCTTCGAGGATATTTTGTGTTTCTGTCAGAGACAAACGCTGTTGGAAAAAGGGGGTCTGTTTTAAGCTCTTGATTGTTTGCTCCAAGGCCTGAAAGGCATGGTAGCGGTGATACTGGGGTCTTAAGTCGGGATTTGCCTGCAACTGGTAGGGACTGGTTTTGGCCTGTAATTGCGTGTTTTCTAAACGGCGGTCCAAACGCAAATGGAGCAAAATACGCACGTTTTCGAGAGCCTGTGCGCTGAGCACCTGTTTTAAGACCAGGGGTTGCAGGGCCAATAAATCATATTCTAACAACAGGCGCAATTGCTCCCAAGGTATTGGCTCTGCCTGTGGAGGGGATGCTGGCACAGGCGGCCAATGGGCCAGAGAGCGCCAGACCGCTTGAACTTCTTGCCAGGCAGGGTCGGCCAAAAGGGCTTCCCATAACATCGGTTTAAGCGGTTTGAGCGGTGGGTGTAGCGGCTTCGACCCGGTATTTTTGTTGCAAATGTTGGGCCAAGGAGCGGTAAGCCAAGGAACCAGGGGAGTTCATATCGTAGAGTACCACGGGACGGTGAGCGGCGATGGCTTCACTCAGGCGGGGATCGCGGGGAATGACGGCATCGAAGAGCAAACCCTGAAAATGGGATTTGGCCTGTTCGAGTAGGCGGCGCGAATAGCCGATCGAGGGATCAAACATGGTCATGAGAATGCCTTCAATTTGCAGCCAGCGGTTGCTGGATTTCTGCAAATCGCGAATTAAGCCCAGCAGGCGGGGCATGGTGCCCAAAGCCATTTCTTCGCATTGCAGGGGCACCAGTATGGAATCGGCTGCTGCCAAGGCCATGCGTGGCAGGGCCGAGAGTGAAGGGGGGGCATCGATCAAAATAAAGTCAAATTGACCAATGGCGAGATCGACGGCATTTTTGAGCAGCTCAGGATCTTCGACGGCCTGCTGGGAGAGCCAAATTTCATCTTCGGTCGAGGTGATATTGGAGGGCAGCAGGTGCAGGTTTTTGATCATGGTCTTGTAGATATAGGGTTCGATTTGCTCCTGTTTGAGCAATTCGAGGGCCCCACAGCGAAACATTTCCAAGAGCCCGCCATGGGTGAGCTTGTTGGGGCTCAGTCCCATACAGCGGCTGGTACTGCCCTGGGGGTCAAAATCGACCACCAAAACCCGGTTTTCTAGCAGTGCCAACCAGGCGGCCAAATTGACGACGGTGGTGGTTTTTCCCACACCCCCTTTTTGGCTGCTGATGGCAATAATCCGCGTTTTCATACTAGACCTGTTTCTTGGCATCAAAGGCGTCGCGCAGGCCGTCGCCGAAGAAGTTAAAACCAAAGACGGTCAAAACAATTGCAAAGCCCGGAATCAAAAGCCAAGGGCTCTGTTGCACCGCGACAATGTTTTTGGCTTCACTCAACATCAGGCCCCAACTGGACTCAGGATCTTGAATGCCCAAGCTCAAGAAACTCAAGGCCGCTTCACCCAAGGTATAAGCGGGGATCGAGATGGTGGCGGAGACAATGATCCAAGAAGACATTTGGGGAATGATGTGTTTGATAATAATCGGAATATCTTTCATGCCAACTGCGCGGGCGGCTTCGACATATTCCATCTGACGCAGGCTCAAGACCTGACCACGATAGATACGGGCTTGGCCCGCCCAGCCAATAAAGCTGAGAATCACAATCACCGCCAAATATCGCTGAATCGAGGTTAGACCTTTGGGCAGGGTGGCAGAGAGGGTCAGCAAGAGATACAAACTGGGGAAGGAGATAATGGCCTCAACCACACGCATGATCACATTGTCGACCATGCCGCCAAAATAGCCAGCAATTCCCCCCATTAAGAGGCCAATGGGGTAAGAGATGAAGATTGCCAAAATACCCACCGTGAGCGAAATTCGCCCCCCAAAGAGCAGACGTGTAAAAATATCCCGGCCCTGAATATCCGCCCCCCAAATATACAGGCGATTGGGTTTTTCTTCGGGCAGCAGCGTGGCGGGTTGGCCACTGGGATTGACGGCTGGGCCAATTCCGAAGAGGTGTAAATTCATGGGGACCAGACCCAGAAATTTATAGTCTTCACCTTTGCTGAAAAATTGTACGGGGTAAATGACCTTTTTATCCACCACCAAACGGCTGGAGGGAATGCCATTGTCGCCCATGATCAACTTCTTGCGCACATGGTAGATAAAGGGGCCTTTAAATTGGCCTTCGTGGCTGAAATGCACTTGTGAAGGCGGGAAATGGGAATGGTTGATGACAGAAGAGTTCATGCCATAGGGGCTGAGAATATCTGCCAAAAAGGCCGACATGTACAAGACCGTCAGGATAATCAATCCCAAAATCGCCAAGCGGTGGCGCAAAAAGCGCCGCAAGATCTTCTGACGGGTTGAAGTCATTGCCGGGAGACCAGCAGTGGCGCGTACCGCCTCCTGCGCGTCTACAATCTGTGTATCCAGAGAATGGGTACTCATGTATTAGGCCTCCAATTTAATCCGTGGGTCAGCAAAGGCCAGCAGCAAGTCTGCCAGCAAGTTGCCCAACAACAGCATGACAGTACTGATAATCAGGCCCGCCATTACCAAGTTCAAGTCTGTACCCAAGAGCGCTTGCAACATCATATTGCCCAAACCCGGCCAAGAGAAAATGATCTCCACAAACGCCGCGCCACTGATCAGGCCCGCAACCTCAAAACCCAAAAGGGTGATGATCGGGTTGATGGCATTGCGTACAGCGTGTTTGTAGATGACTTTTTTCTCGGGCAGTCCTTTGGCTCTTGCGGTTTTGATGTATTCTTCTCCCAAAATATCCAGCATATTGGCCCGCATGCGGCGCTGCAAGGTGGCGATGCTGATCATGGAGAGGGTCAGGGTCGGTAAGACCAAGTGGTGTAAAAGATCGAGTAATTGAATTGGAAAGCTCGATTGTGCCGCTTTGATTGACTGCATTTCCCCAATCGGGAACCAGCCAGTAGTGGCCGCAAAGAGCAGGAAAATAATGGCCAGAAAGAAGTCAGGAAAACCCATAAAGAAATAGGAGATCGAAGAAGTGATCTGGTCAACCAGGGAGTATTGGCGCACCGCCAGATAAATCCCCAGCGGAACAGCCACCAACCAAGTGACAATCAGCGTGGCGACACCCAGAATTAAGGTGCTGCCCAAACGGCTGAGAATCAAACTGGAAACGGGGGATTTAAAGTAATAAGACTCACCCATATCCCCTTTGATAAATTGGCTCATCCATTTGAAATAGCGGATAAAAAAGCCATTGGGGGTGCTGTATTCCAGTTCGAGGTCTTTGCCTACCGCACTGGAATGAAAGACATAGACATTGTTTTCAAAGCGGTATTCACCCTCTGCCAACGCCTTGGCTTTTTGATCTTCGCCCAAGCGGGTCAACGGCGCTCCACCTTTGAGTTTTGCTGTAATGGAATCATCGGCCACTTCGGCGGTAGAACTGATCTTGGTGGGCGTGTACTTGGCCTCTGTGAGTTTTATTTCCTCAGAATGGGCTGTTTCGTAGCCCAAACGGGCTTTCTCTCTGCGAATGGTTTCAGCCGTCACCGTTGGGCTTTGTTTCATTTGGGCCAGGGGATCGGCTCCTGCAAAGACTTCGGCCAAACGAATGATGCCAAAGCCCAGGAGTGAAATGATCAACAGAAGTGGAATCATTTGAATCAGGCGTTTAATAATGTATCTGAACATGTTTTGCTTTTACTCCTGGATATACTGCACGTCGGTGTTCCAGTTGATCACGCTGAGGGCCGAGCCCCCGTGAATCGACGGGAAAATATTTCCGAGGTTTTTACGATATGAAACCAGTGAGAGTTGATTGACGGTGTAGAGGAATGGCAGGTTGTCCGCCACGATTTCCTGGGATTTGCCGTACAATGCTTTGCGTTTTTCAAAGTCAAATTCAACGGCAGCTTTTTCGTACAACTCCAGAACCTCTTTTTCCCAAGGTTCAAAGCTGGTGCCTTTTTTGCCTTTCCAATAACTGGAGTGGCCCATATTAAACATGTGCATGCGGCCATCGAGTTTCCAGCTGTTGATCCCAAAGTGAGGCTCAATGGCGCTGCCAGTCAAACCGATCATCATGGCTTCCCATTCCAGGGTTTGGTCGATCTGCTGCACCATGATATTGAAGTTGACGGGATTGTAATTGACTTTGATGCCCAATTTACTCCAGTCTTTGCGTAAGACAGCACAAGCTGCGTCGCGCATGGTATTGCCTGAATTGGTGACCAAATTGAATTCGACCCGGTTGCCTTGGGGATCCATCAATTCGTCATTGGCATTTTTCTTAAAACCGGCTTCAGCGAGCTTTTGGGCTGCGGTCTCCAGATTATAGGGGTACTGGGGGGTATTGGGATTATAAAAGGGATTTTGTTGGCTGATATGGGAGTATTGAGGCAAAGCGCGGCCCCGATAAATACTCTGGATCATGCCCTCTTTATCAATCGCATGGGCCAAGGCCTGGCGAAATTTTTTATTGCGGAACCAGACTGAGCGTGTGGGATTGACCACAGGTTTACCTTTGTCATTGAGGGCGGTGCTTTGATTAAACATCACAAACAGGGTTCCCGTGGCGGGGCCCAGATTGACGATCTCAAATTTGCCTTTTTTCTGCAAGGGTTCAAGCACATCGTAGTCCTCTGAGCGCAGGGAGAGCGCATCGGTCTCTTTGGCCATGTACTTGATAATTTCGGTGCTCAGATCTTGAACTTCAATGGTGATGAATTTTTTCAAATAGGGCAGGGAGTTGCCCTGTTTGTCTTTGAGGTAATAATGGGGGTTGGGTTCGAGTACCAGCCACTGAGCTGAGCGGTAATCGGCAATTTTAAATGGCCCATTGACCACAATCTCTTTGACATTGCTGTTGAGGCCCCACATTTGATTGAATTTCACCCGACCATCTTTGTCGGGACGGGTGGTGCCTTCAAAAATATGTTTGGGCATGATCGGATCACTCAAACCACGCAAGAACGGCACAGAGGGCTCAGGTGTGGTGATGGAAACATGCAGATCATCGATCTTGACCACTTTGGGAAATTGATCTTTGATCAGGTGACCATCGCGGTAATTGCTGGGAATGTGTTTGTTGTCGATGATTTCGTTATAGGTAAAGACCACATCATCGGCGGTTAAGGGGTGACCATCGGACCATTTTAGGTCTTTGCGCAATTTGAGGGTATAGGTGCGTTTGTCGGGGCTGAGTACCCAGGATTCAGCCAAAGAGGGTTCTTCTTTGGTGGTGATGGCGTTGGTGGTCACCAGACCCAGATACATTTGACCGATCACATCGGTGGTCGAGGTCTCGGCGGCCAGACCGGCATTAAAGGTCTTGGGCAGAGAGGTGCTGGAAATAATCCGGATGCCATCCCGTTTGCCGAGGGTGGGCTCATATTTTTCGGGCAGGGGAAGGCTTTTGATCTTTGAGCTATCGATACTCAATGCCGCGGAGGCATCATCTTCAGGCAGCGTGGGACAACCTGCAAGAAGGGGAAGCAAGAGAGCAAGAACCCCAGCAGTAATTAATTTCGGAAAGCGGGCAGCTGGCACCATGCGTCTGTCACCTTTCTGTGGGGGTTACTTAATCAGGGGGCTGGAGAGCAAAATGGCGACAAGCGCCCATAACACAGCCAGGCCACCCGTGATTTTGTTCAGGCCGGACTCGGCCCCCTTCTGGCTACCAAAGATCTGAGCGGTGCCGCCCATGCTGCCAAGCCCCATACCCTTTGCGGGATGAACTAAAATGGCGGCGATCAGGGCCAGAGAGAGTATTAATTGGATCCAAGTTAAAGCGGTTTGCACAACGATTTCCTTTCGGGTCAAAGAAGCAATCCTGATCGCAGATTGCACAAAAAATCACTGTTCATATATAGCATGAACCACAGGTCCAGTCAATCAAAGCCTGCCCAGATCAGTGAATGGAGTGATCATCAAAATACGTGTCAAAATAATCATATGTCCCATTTTGACTTTATTCCAGAGTCGGGTGTTATAAGAGCGAAAGTTCTGGGTATATTGGAGCGATAAGAAGATACGCTTTATTGCCGTGCCAAAAAATCGAGAGCAACTCTTTTCTAAATAATCAAGCAACAATCAAGATCGAGGAACATAAGTGGTACAGTCGGTTACCAGTGCAGTGGGTTCACAAGTTGTGCTCCCGCCATCTCCCCCGCCTGTTTCCAGGGCGACACCTCCGTCAGCAGTTACAGATGTTGCAGGTGGCGAACCCCAGGCCTCGTCAACAGATTCTCCCACGCCTCTGCCTACAGTTCGGGCCGAATCTGAATTTGGTGCTGTCGATGAGCGTTGCTCCTGGAACGACGGACCCGTAGCCGTTTCTGCGAGTGCCGATCCTGAGGCTGTGATTGCCACCAATAGGACGCTCCCTCAAAGCCCTTGCCCCGAGCCGGTCGCGGGCCCCCGACCTGTCATCCCCACCCGGGAAGAAGTAATCGCAAAAGCTGAAGATCTCGAGCGTCGCCGAGACCTACTCAGCTCAGAAGTGCGTGAATGGGTCACGGAAGAGACTGCTCGCCGTGAGGCCGCTGCCCGGCCACCAGAACGAAGGGGAATCCAGCCTGAGCCCGTTTCCATGGCCGATCCATCGCTGATTGGTCCCGTGGTAGGTGAGCGCCGGCTTGAAGCAAGCCCTTCATCTGAAAGATTAGACGATGCTTGGTCTCTGTCTGAATTAAGTCCTATGCCTGAAAGAATAAGTGCTGATGACTGGTCTCTTGATAGCGCGTCGTCTGCATCAAGTCCTGCCTTGAGCAATCCTTTTTCTTCGACAGCAAACCGTCTTTCGGGACCTGTCGCTGCCTCACGCGAACCCGACTATTTGGGCACTGTGCGTGAAATTCCCGTGCGCCGGCCAGGTGAGCGTGCACGGGATCTTCCGACTTCTTTTGCCCCTTCGCCTGAGGAAATTGCTGCCGAATACGATCGCCGTGGGGGCCTTGCCCTGAGATATGAAACCGGTGCTTATACAGAGACATTACAGCGGCAACTCGCCGGGTTGGCCGATGAACGCAGCGAAATTCTGCGCTCTTCTGAGGGGGGCGATCGAACTGAACGTCTGGCACAAAATCAGGGTGAACTCCAAAGCTCAATGGCAGCTCTCAGTACCTGGAGTGGGTTTCTGAATCATGCTTCGGATGATGGTAGAGATCGCCGTCTCGAGACAGACAGCATGCGGACAGGTCGTCGCAATAATGAGGCTATTTTAGTTAACAATGTTCGGATGGTCGCCAGCAACACGCCATTGCCTTTGCCGAGTGCTTCACCTGGCCAAAGTGAGTCTTCAGAACCGGGGGGACGCGGCACCTTCGGAACCAGTTTGGCCTTTGATTTCACACATACAGAAGCCGAAGGCAGTTGGTCGCAAACCGCTCTTGTATCGGGTGGGATAGGCTATGCGAATTCAGATGGCAGTGGTGCGATGCTGACGCTCGGTTATTCCAATACTCGGAATTCCGACGATGAGCGAGCGTCGGCAATCGGGGCCCGCTTCGAGCTTTTTAATCCTCAAGGAAGCCGGGGCGGGATTCAATACAGTACGTTACAGGGCTTTACCCTGAGCGAACCGTTTCGTATACCTCTCGGTGAAGTGGGTGAAGCCAGACTCGGCGTTGAAGTAGTGCCCTATGTAGGGGCCAATGATGGCCCCTGGAGAGGCTCTGGAGTCAGAGTAAACTTGATTTCCATGCCTTTTAATTAGATTTCTTGCTCAGAATTGATTCAAAAAGCTTTAAAATTAAACGATGAGGTAATCAAATAATGGTTCAAGTTGGTCCTGGCACACCAGTCGTTCGTCCGCAGACAACTTCTCCGACCCCGCCACCTGCCGCTCCGACTTTAGGCGCGCGTCCGGGTAATGTGGCCTTTTCTCCCAGTTTTACGGCTCCGCCCGCGCCAACGGACACCAATTCGACCCGTCCTGAAGTCACGCGTGCTGCACAGAGTGATCCCGTGTCTCCGGCTGCCCGATTTAACCCGGAAACAGAAACCGATACCGATCCCGACGATAATTGGCGCACAAGCGGTACAGCTCTGTTTGGGGATGTCACTTTTGATAATGCGGGTACTTCGACTTCCGGCGGCGAAAGTTCCACGACCCGCGTCGGAGGTGTTGTTGGCTTCATGGCTGCAAGTGAAGGTGGCAATGCTGAAGACACGGAATATGATTCGCAACTGCTCTATGCTGGTGCCGGATTTGAAAGCACCACGGCCCAGTCTGGTACGACCGAAACTGAGACAACAGGCGTCAGAGTTCAACTCGGTGGCCGGATGATAAATGCTGATGGGGAGGGTGCCAGTGGTATGGGACGCCGCTTGGATGCCGCTGCCACACCCTTTGCCCAAAGCCTGCGGCCCTCAACAGGGGGCAATTAATTTATGGATTTTCGCGTCGCCCCTGCAAGTCCAGCGACTCCACCGACTCCGTCTGGTCCCCCGCCTGCCCCTAAGCTTGCGCCGCCCCCCCCGATTCCCAGTCTGAATTCTGTTCGTCAGCACCCGGTTGATCGGCATTTTTCTTCGGGTTGTGGCTCTTCTTATGGTTGTTCTCCGGTACCGCTCTTTCCCGGAAACCACTTACCCGTGCCTGGTTTTCCCAGCCCCGGGGGCCACGATCATGGCTTGATACCTGGCCATTTTAATACCCCCGAGCTGCGTCGCAATTGTTATCACGAAGCGCAAAATTGCTCAGACAGCTACCGCTTGCTGATGCTGGCTGAACTGGAACTCGAATCTCCGATGATGCCGGATATCAAGGCCAGCAAACTTTTACAGGCCGCCTATCGCTCTGCTATGAGCTGTGATGAGTCTCCTGTTCTGACTAAAATAGCTGCGCTCGAGAGCAAACATTCAGTCATGGACAATATGGCTGCTGGCGATATTCTCAAACAAGCTTACCATTCTGCTGTACGCAAACAAGACGCCTCTGCACTGGTCGAAGTGGCCAAGCTTGAAAACGAGCAGCAACTGATGCCCAGTATGAAGGCCGGCGACATTCTCAAAGAGGCTTACCGGACTGCGATGCGCAATCAGGACCCCTACGCTCTGATCGAAATGGCGAGATACCGGGACACCCCTGTTTTGATGCCTTCGATTTCGACCGAAAGATTGATGAACGAAGCTTACCGCATGCCAAGTCAATCTGGTTATTCTCCCGGTGCTCCTTATTAAAATCCAGGGGCTCTTTAGGGCTTCATAAAATGGTACTGGGAGTTCCAATTGACCTGATTGAGGCCACTGCCCCCAAAGATTGAGGGGTAAACATTGCCCAGATTGTTGCGCACCGCCAAAAGCGAAAGTTCGCTGACCAAGTAGAGAAAAGGCAGATGCTTGCGTTCCAATTCTTGGGCTTGCCAATAGAGGACTTTGCGTTTGGCCAAGTCAGGGGTGATCGCCGCCTGGGTATAGCGTTTTTCCATTTCGATTTCCCAGGGGGCGTATTCGGTGGCTTTGCGCCCGCGCCAGCGGTTGGGATGCCCCAAATTAAACAGGTGCATGCGGCCATCGCGTTTCCAGCGCGAGCTGCTGAAATGGGGCTCAAAAGAACTGCCTGCAAAGCCCATCAAGACGACTTCCCAGTCCAGGGTTTCATGCACTTGGCTGATCAGGCTGTTAAAAGCCTGGGGACGGTAATTGACTTTGATGCCGAGTTTTTCCCATTCCTGGCGCAAAATGGCGCAGGTGGCGTCCCGTTCGGTGCTGGAGGCATTGGTCGTCAGCTCAAATTCGACACGGTGGCCTTGAGCGTCAAAGAGTTGACCCTCTTTTGACAATTGAAATCCGGCCTCTTTGAGTAAGGCTTGGGCTTTTTCTGGCGCATAACCATAGTCGGGAATATGGGGATTAAAAAAGGGATTGTGGGGGTTGAGATGGGTGGTCTGGCTGACCGCCCGCCCTTTGTAAATACTCTGGATCAAGCCATCTTTATTAATGGTATGGGACAGCGCCTTGCGAAATTTGAGGTTGCGAAACCAGGTGGATTTGACGGGATCAATCAAGGGCTTGTTGTCTGCCTTGCGGGCGGTGCTTTGATTAAACATAATAAACAAACTGCTGGGGTTGGCTCCGAGATTGTGAATTTTAAAATTGCCTGACTTTTGTTCTCTGTTGAGCAAATCGTAGTCTTCGGGGCGCAAGTCGTAGACGTCGGTTTCACCTTCCCGAAATTTGAGCAGGGCGGTATTGGCATCTTGAACGTCTAAAAAGATCAATTGCTCCAGATAAGGCAATCTTTGCCCCTGGGCATCTCTCTCATAATAATAGGGGTTTGGCTGCAGCTCGACCCGCTGCCCGGCCAAATAACGACTCAGTTTCCAGGGGCCATTGACGACAATTTGTTCGGGGGGCGTGGTCAGGCCCCACATTTGATTAAAAGGGATTTGGTTATTGGCGTCGGCTTTGTCATGGGTTTTAAAAATATGCCTGGGCAAGATGGGGGCGGCCAGATTGTAGAGCGTGGGTGCAAAAGGCTGGTTGAGGGTGAATTTGACGCGCAGTGGA
>JBFWRL010000080.1:0-24810 GCA_050248915.1 Candidatus Sericytochromatia bacterium | reverse complement strand
GTATAAATTTAAAAACGGGGTTTTGTTTTTTCGGGGCAATTTGGCTGGGGGGGGGTTGGGTGGGCCTCTGACCCGCGAAAACACGGTACCCATAAAAATCCGCGCAGGCATTATTCGCGGAGATGGGCAGGTCTATCCGGTAGCCCGTAAATCCCTGGTCTTTGTGCCGTATAGTTTTGAGGCTGTGCGCAATGAACTCAAGAGCTTGAACAAAACGGGCCAACCTCCCCAAGCCCCCAAGCAAGAAGATCAAAAGTTTAATCCCAAAACCGCCATTACAGAAAAACCCGAAGATCCCGAAGTGGTTTATCGCGATTTTGCTTCGCAGTATCCCGAACCCGATTACAAAGAGGAGCGTTTTAAAACCAATTGTATTGAGTATTCTTTTATCAACGAGCGGGTCTGCTATCCAGATTTTGATGCCTATCAGGCTGCCCGATCAAGGTGGATCGATGCCCGCAATGCCGCTTATGCCCAAGCCAAAAACCAATTGGCCACCTGGGAACAGCAGGTGCAACAGTGGGAAAATGCCAAACAACAGGCCTACCAAAAAGCCTATCAAAAGTACCAAAGCCAATATAACGCCTGGGTCGAAAAGAGTGAAACCCACCTCGACCAGATCCTTGTCGAAAAACTCAAACAGGGCAAACTTATGCGCGTGCAAACAGATTTGGATGGCCGCGCTGAAGTAAAAATGACCCCCGGAAAGTGGTTCCTCAATGGGGGGTATAGCAATGCGGTCTCTGAGGTCTATTGGCAGGATGTCCCGGTTGAGGTCGATGCCCAACACCCCCACTTTGAATTGGCCAACGATTTGGGCCGGGTTGAAAACAGAGGTTTGGATGACAAAGATCAAGATCCCGAACTCTATACCCTTTTGTTGGGTGATTGGCCCGATCGCAAAGATTTAGACCCTTTATTGGCCGACCCTGATTATCTCCGTCGCCAATTGGCGCACAAACAGGCCATAGAATTGAAAAATCTGGAAGGGTGGAGTTTATTGCACTTGATCGCAGCCAAGGCCCCTGTGCCCATGCGGGCCGAATTGACGCATCTGCTGTTGATCTCCGGCGCAGACCCCAACCTGAAAGACAGCAAAGGCAAAACCCCGCTGCACTTGGCCATTGAGGCCAAAAACCGCACAGGAACGATGTTTTTATTGGCCTATGGCTCAGATCTCAGTGTTTTGGATAACGAAGTGCGTTCCCCTTTACATGTGGCGATTGAAACCGATCAAGCTGAATTGGTCAAATTGCTTTTGCGCCATGGGGCCGACCCCACCCAGGTCAATGGCAAAGGGCAAACAGCCCTGGAATTGGCCCATCAGCTTAAACGGGTTCAACTCTTGCCCCTCTTAGATCCCAGCGCCTCTCCCCCTGCGGTTTCTGCTTCACCCCCCGTTTCTGGTAACGCCTCGGCAAACCCATCAGCAAAACCATCCAAAAAACCACCGACAAACCCTGCCCCAAGCACATCGCCATCTGCCAGTTCTTCTGCAAAGGCGCCTTAAAGACCATGTTGCTCAACTCAGCATCACAGATTTGGTTCAAACGCTTCGGAATTCTGGGATTGGGGTTGCTGGGGATTGCTGGCTTGGTTTTTTGGCAGGCCGCTCCCATGGTGCCTTTGGTCGAAGCTGAAAAACTCTATCAGCAGGGCAAAACGCCGCAGGCCCGACTCAAACTCGCAGAAATACTTCAAAACAAAGAAGCGCCCGTCAAGGCACTTTTGCTGATGGCTGAAATACTGCTGCAAGAGGGAGATTTAGAACAAGCTGAACTGCAGATCAACCCTGCAATTCAGCGCTTGCAGCAGGCCATTCACAACGGCCAAAATACGGAAGTGCCAACCTTGGCTTGGGCTTTTTATCTCAAAGGCCTGATTCGTCTGGCTCCCGCTATTCGTGTCTCAGAAACTGAAGAGCCTGATTGGAAAGCCCTCAAATACTGGGTGAAAACAGCCAAAGAAAGCCTGGAACAGGCCTTTGCTCTTGATTCGTCTGAACCCCGTTTTCGTTCTGGCCACGAAGTGGTAGAAGCCGTTGAACGCCAGGATAAATATGGGCTAAGCGCAGATCGCCAGGGCCTCGTCCGCTTGCGCAGTTTTGTACAGCAAGAACCCCTTTATCTGCGTTTGGCTCCCCGCTTGCCCGATGTCAGCCTATCTCCTGAGGCCATTCCTGAGAGCCAAGAGCCAGTTCGGGCCAGCCTGCGCAAATGGCAAGAGATTAAACGCAATGCCTTTTTAAACCAAGAGATTGAAGGTCTCAAAGAAGTCTTAACAGGTGATGCGCTGACCGAAACCATTTCTGCCGTGCAATGGTGGAAAAACAATCCCGATGCCGTCTATTACGGCCTGGAGCTAAAATCGCTGAAGTTTTTGAAGATTCATTATGCTGATGCCGAACACTGCCAAGCTTTGGCTGAAGTCGAAGAAATGCGCCACAACTCAGAAGAAGGGCAGGTCAATAGCCAGTATCGGGTGAGTTATGGGCTCAACCGGGTCGGCGATATTTGGTATCTCTCAAAGATTCAGGTCGTTGAGCAGAGTGCTATACACAACACTTCAGACGGTACTACTCCAGGACCCTGATGCTGATTCCCATCACTGTATCTTGTGGAGAGATGGCAAAAGTCAGACCCAGCTCAGGATAGTCGAGGTATTCACGCGGATTGGCATTTAATCCCATCACTTGCCGCGTAAATCCCATTGTCTGGCCCAATAGCTCCAGGATTTTGCGGGCATGGATGCCTGTTTTAACATATCCTTTGGGGGTGAGTATGGGGCGGTCGGGCGCCATGACCAGAATTTCTTTGACCTTTCTTTCGGTGTTATCGAGCGAGATCAATAATTGGGGATAGACCATCACCGTACTTTTGCCATCGGCAC
Source organism: Candidatus Sericytochromatia bacterium (assembly GCA_050248915.1). Lineage (GTDB taxonomy): Bacteria > Cyanobacteriota > Sericytochromatia > UBA7694 > UBA7694. The sequence continues at coordinate 21,921 of JBFWRL010000080.1, read as the reverse complement.
CGTCTTGTTCATCCCAAGCACTGGGCTCACCGAGCAGTTCAAGAATTTCCGCTTCGGGAGATTCCAGATAGACAAACTTTCCATTTCCCTGATCAGGCCAATGCACTCCCAATCCTGGCACGATTCTGCCTGGTATTTTTTTTCCACTTTCGAGATCCATGTCCAGGGGATAGCGGGTGGATTTGCCCATGTCTTGGAGCAGCCCATCGCTGCGGCGATCAATTTCTTCGCGGCTACAGACCAAAGAACCCTCTTCGGCAAAGTGGTTGATAATATTCCGCCGGGCCGGAAATCGAACCAGACGTTTGGCTTCGTACAATTCCACAGCTGCTTTCCAGGGCTGCCCCATGCTGAAATAGGTAAAGCCTTTTTCGTAGCGCAAATTGGGGTAATTGGGGCTGATAGCCAAGGCTTTGTCGTAGATCCGCAAGGCGTCGGTGTAGCGTTTTTGGTCAAAGAGGCGTTGACCCAAAACAGAATAGAGCAAAACAATATTTGTTTGCATGGCCAGATTGAGCTTCCAGAGGTCTTCGGCACTGTTCTCGCTGGCATAAGCTTGTAGTGTGCGGCGGTAATAAATTTCAGCCGAATTGGCTTGGGCCAAGGCCTGATCGTAATCGTAATACTTCAAGGCATCGAGCCCCGTGTGGATATGTACCTGAAATTGGTCAAAGGTGTCTGCCTGAACGGGCAAGCTGAGGCTGACAAAGAGCAGGGGTGTGAGTAGCCATCTGAGCGGTTTTTGCATGTTGAGATCCTCGCTGTTTTTTTTAGCTTAGATCCTTGTGCTGACAGTTCTGGTCAGGGGAAGGATGATTTGCAAATTTTCAGACTGACCATATTTGTCTCTTTTTATTTTGAATGATCAGCGGAACAGCTCTTGCCGCGCCGCTTCGCTGACCGTAAACCTCAGCCCCTGCTTGGTTGTGTGAAAACCTAGACGATCCAGTTAAAGCCTTTACCAGACCTCTGTTTGGATTTCTTCAATGGATAACAAATGTTTGTCTCTGCTCGCAACAATGTACCCATGTTGTTTGGCCAGAGCAGAAATCCAGAGATCATTCTCAGGGATCGGTCGCCCCTTCTTTTTAAGATTTGCTTTTATCTGCCCATATTCCACAGCCGTTTGTTCATTAACGTTTATGGTAGGTACTTGGTTTTGAAGGGCTTGAATACGAGCAATATTTTCCTGGCTGCGCGCAGATTGGCTAGCCCCAAAATAGAGTTCTCCCAATACAATGGCTGGAATGAGGATGGAATTGACTTGACCGATGCGCATGATAATTGAGGGTTCTTGAGCAAACAAGGCAATCACAATATTAGTATCTAAAAGGTACTCACCATTCTTCACTGTCTATGTGCTCGCAACCTTCTTCTATAGCCTGTTGCATTTGAGCCAGTTCTTCTGCGGGAATGGTACCCGCAAAAGGCAAAAGGACAGAACCTGGTACTCCTTTTTTTTGCTTGAATTTGAGATAGCGAACAAAATCAAGGACTTCTTTTTGTTCTCCCAAAGGGAGGCTCTTTAGTTCTGTTATAATTTCACGGGTGGTTTCGGGGTCTGGGGTGTATGCAGGCTCAGCCATCAGTCATGCCCCTCTCTTTTTCTTTTATCATACGTCATCTGATGTCATTTTACCTTTTTTGGGGGCCGCTTCGCTGCCATTTTCTCGGCATGCTGGGCAGATTTTAAGCCAAAGGTTCGGAGCTTGGAGGGAAAAGGTTCGGACCTCCTACCTAAAGGTTCGGAGCTTGGAAGGCGAAGGTTCGGACCTCTCGTCCAAAGGTTCGGACCTCTCGTCCAAAGGTTCGGACCTCACAGTCAAAAAACTTGATCAGAATTATTGTCCCGACCAAAGCAAGGCATGAGCATTTCTGATCTTGGGCGTTCGTTCTTTACCGACTAACCTCTCTATTTTGAGAATTCCCTGTTTCTGCCAATCCTCAATCCAGCTTTTTAAGTCGCTTTCCCAGATTAAGGGCGTTTGTAAGATCTCAATAAAGGCTTTGTCATAAGGCAGACGAATGTTTGCCTTCGTTGTTATATTGCCGCCAGTTCACGGATGAGCAATTTGCGTGTGTCGGGATCAGGAATTGGAAAATGCGGACGCGAAGGCAAATCACTGTAAGTTTTGCCATTGAGTTCTCGGCCCGTTTTGCTTTTTTGAACGCCTCCCCAATGTTTAAAGAAGAAGGGAATCCCAGCCTGGGCCGATTGTTCTTGGATGGATTGCACCCAAGCAGCTTGAATGGGACGCGCCCCAGGTCCACTTTCTCCCCCGACGATGATCCAGTGGATGCCCTGTAAATTTAAGCTTCCCAGATCTTCTAAAAGGGGCTCGATAGATAAGAACCTGACCTTGGCGGGGGCAGCCTGTAAATCTTGGATGCGGGGCAGCCCATGCTTTTTGTTTTCGACACTGACTCCCCACCAGATATGCGGCTCCTGGGCTGCAAAAGCGAGTTTTGACTTTAAGAGTTCGCTCAAGCGCTCTGAGCGTTTGGTTAAGACCTGAAAGGTATGCCAATTGGCTGCTTGCATGACTTTCACGACTTCAATTATGTAAGCATCGGGAACGTCTTTGTGAAATAAATCGCTCATGGAATTGACAAAAATGGTGCGGGGTGTGGTCCAGGTAAGGGGCAATGTCAGTTTTTCTGGCACCAAACGCAGGTCAAATCCCTGTTCAAAGGGGTGCCCTGGCACACCGCGAAAACGCTCTGAAAAAGTCTTGGCATAACAGTGGGCGCAGCCAGGGGTAATTTGGGTACATCCCCTCACCGGGTTCCAGGTTGCATCGGTCCACTCGATTTTGGATTTGTCACTCACGGATATACGCTTCTTTCTCTCAAAAAGGCTGATCATAGTCTGTATGTTTTTGTATGTTTAATTGTCTCATACTGGCCAGTTAATTTCAAGCTGCGCAGTTGGCTCGGTTCGGACTTCTCAGGCAGCTTTATCCCCTTTTTTGATTTGAGTACCCAGTTCTGCGGTTTGAGTGCCCACTTAATTGCGTTGAGTACCCAGTTCTGAGATTTGAGTGCCCACTTATTTGCATTGAGTACCCAGTTCTGAGATTTGAGTGCCCACTTATTTGCATTGAGTGCCCAGTTCTGACGTTTGAGTGCCCACTTATTTCTTCCCCTTCTTCTGATGCAGCCCCTGCGCCGCCTCTTCGGCATAGCGCGCGTGGTTCAGCGCCAGCAGCCGGTCGAGCAGCTCTTGCCGCGCCGCTTCGCTGACCGTGATGAAGATGGTCTACCCGTTGAGAGACGTGGGATGGGTAATCACCAAAACGTGACAAACAAATGTCTTGAATACTCTGTCTCAAAGCCTCTTCGGCCCCTTTTTCGAGAATTCGGCGATAACCTTCTGATTGTTCAATCACTATCATTTTTCACCTTTGCTAAAGTAGTTTAATCTTTGATTTTTTGATAAGTCCAAAATTGTTTAGAAACATTTGAGGGATAGGGCGTTCCTATTATGAAATATGGCTCACAGTATCATTGATTAAATCGAGCAGTTCTTTCCATGGATTTGCATTCTGTAGATCAAAAGCATCATCCAAGATTTGGGTATCCCGAATGACAACGGTTAACGCTGAACCTGCCAGTTTTTTCTCAGCTTGACCACAAACGGTCAGTAAGGCTTTTTTCTTTTTGGCCTGATAGGCAATCTCATCTTCTTGTGCTGACTTTGCTGAAAAACAAGTTTGAAGATACTGCCGCGATGCTTGGGTTTTATGCGGAGAATTTTGGATGAACTCAATTTCGAGTAAATCCTCCAATGTTCCTTTGTTATTTTTGGATGAAAAAATAAACAAAGAAATGGGATGTTCGTACAGATACCATTTATTTCGTTTTTTTACTTGATCAAAGTTATAATCTTGTCTAAAAAGTTCAATGGTTTGATTTATGCCTCTGTTATCAGCGTCATAAATAAACATCACCCCGTATCCTTGAATTTGACTTTTTGAAATATTAAGTACCTTTGATGAAAGGCTTTTATACAATTCAGTTAAGAGGTTATTGCCAATGGTCGTTTGATCTTTTCCTCCCAAAGGGATAGGTAAAACCAGAAAATCTTGTGATTCACGATGTATAAAAGCACAAGCCGGAACCAATGGCCCTTTGGGTTTCGCAATTTTAATTTCATCAATATTGTGGGTTTGAAATTTTGTCATGATGAATTGATCGAGGGGTTTTGGCCAGTCTTTTAAGGGCTTTGTATATTCTTCATATTGGCCTGAAACCTTGAGCAAGCGCCCAATCACTTGGGCATCGTGCGGGCCTTCACAAAAGACAAACAATATTTTCATGGTTCCCCAGCGCCACGCAGATCAAAATTGATTAAATCGTGAAGTTCCTTTAGCTCCGTTCCCGAAAAATAATTGGCTTGAATGGTATCTTCTGAATGCACCAATCCATAGCCTGAAATTTGAGACACATCCAGGTTCTTATTGGCGATGAGTGCATCTATACACTCTTTGCTGTGGGTGGTCAGAAAAAGCTGAACTTTGGCTATCTGTGCGGCTTTAAAAATTGCTTCCCAGACTTTTACCAATACTGAATGGTGCAATCCCATGCCAAATTCATCGATCAAAACCACTCCCCCAGGTTTAGACATAATATTGAGAATCATGGTTAATAATCTGTTGGTTCCCATCCCAAAAAGAGCTAGCGGAATTAAAGTAGACAAGCCAATATCCGCAAATATTTGCTCTTGCCCCATTACGACCACGGTCAGATTTTTGAGCCGGGGTTCAATAATCTTGAGGGGTTCAATGATCTCTGCTAAGCGATTTTGAACGGTTATTTTGCCAAATCGTTTAATATCGTCTGGAGAAATGCCTCCTGACTTATCCGTCATCATTAAGATGTCTGGGGTTTTTAATTGTGTTTTTTTTGATTCACCATAGATATGACCATTGGGCGCAATCAGGGCTCTTTTCCGATCTAATTCATAGTGGTCATCTTCAATGATCAACTCTATCCCCATCACTTGCTCAGGGCTCGTTGCGGTAAAATTGCCTGTTTTGGGTACTTCCGAGTCAGGAACAAACTCCCAAGGGCGTTCAATCGGTTTGAGTGCCATCTGTAACTTTGATTGATGGCCGTTTTGCAATTTGGCGATGAGTTCAATGGGCTGGTTAAAATCTTTGTTATAAAAGAACCATCCCCAAATTTCCTCAGCTTCTGAAGGTAATTGGGTCATGCTTCTGATATTGTTCATGAGCAATGGCAATCGGTAGTCTGTGGCACCGGCATGAATAAACAGCGCTTCGAGTAAAGCTGTTTTGCCAATATTGTTGAGCCCTGTGATGATATTAATGCGGTTAAAGTTTTTAAAACGGATGTCTTTAAAACCACGAAAGTGCTTAATATCTAAGGCCTGATAATGCATTCCCAGTTCTTTATTGTGGCTCATCTGAAGGGTTCCCCATTTTGATCTAAAGACAACATAACATATTTAACTTTTTTTCTTCTTGCTGTGTAGCCCCTGCGCCACCTCTTCGGCATAGCGCGCGTGGTTCAGCGCCAGCAGCCGGTCGAGCAGCTCCTGCCGCGCCGCTTCGCTGACCGTAAAGCGCAGCCCCTGCTTGGTTTCGTGAAAGCCGTGCCCCAGCGCCAAATCGCCCCAGCCATAGGCGTGAGCCACCGCTTCGTCCATGGCGACATGCAGTCTGCGCAGCTCGGCAATCTCCGGGTGCGACTCGCCCGGATCGTGAAAGCGGTTGTAGGTCTTGGTCAGCCCCAATTGGCTGCGGGCCATGATACCCTGGCGGTGGGTGTAGTAGGCCTCGCCGATGGTTTCGAGTTTTTCGCGCAGAGCCAAATGGGCCAGATTGGCTTCTGCGCCGGGCAGCAGGCAGGGGGGGAAGGGGAAGGTTTCGAAGGCGTCAACAGGAAAATAAGTTTGTCTTGTTTCGTGCGTGGTGGAACCTTCACGATGAGCCCATAAATTATGAATTTCAGAAGATAGCAAAGCAAAATATTTCAATTCAAAAAATGGTATTACTACTAATCGATCTGCAAAAATATTAAAAGTCATGATTTGAAAGAAATGATGCGAACTCACTCTAGCGGTAACTAACATACTTCTCATATCAGCAATAGCTTCATACAGTCCTTTGGCCTGTTCTGCATATTTCCACCAATTGTCGCGGCGAGCCTTGCGATTATTTTGAACCCGCTCCGGCTTGACCAGCTGCTCAACAATCTCCAACATCTCTGGGTAATCGGCTGCCACAGGGCCGCTGTAACCGGCGGGGGCCGAGGCCCGATCCAGGGGCCAATCAAAGAAATTGATCGCCCAGCGGCTGGGCTGCTGTTCGGGATGGCTGTTCAAATCTTGCCCATTGAGATAGGGAAAAAGCACGTCCTTGTTTTTCGGATTTTTAGCAATCCAGGATTGGGCGTCTTCGGGAGACATCGTAAATCCCAAACCCAAGATAATTGATCCCTGAAAAGACTGATTAGCATTGGTTGCCAGCCGAAACGGGTTCCCGCTGACTTGGGCATTTTGGCTGGGTTCTGCCAAATAAGGCGTAATGCCTGCAACGGGCTTACCTTGCAAAACATAAGCCCCTCGCCAAGTTCCTTTGTTCCACCAAACCAGCGCCACTTCCAAATTGGCCGTGCCCATCCATTTCTGCGTAGGCACAGCTCGAAAAATGCTGCCTTGGGCACAAAGTTGATCGAGCCCCACCTCGCGGGTATCACCCTGGGCCAGGGTATTGGTCGCCACCAAGCCAAAATTGCCTTGGGGTTTTAGCAGGTTGCTGGCGCGTAAGAAAAAATAGGCGCAGAGATCTGCGCTGCCCCGCGCCCCTTGGCCCAAATACGCGACCATAAACTCGCGGTAATCGGTGCCAAAGGTACCTGTCAGTTTTTGGCCCCCCAAAAACGGTGGGTTGCCCACCAGGGCGTCAAAACCCAGCTTGGCAGGCGCAGGTGCTTCGGCTTCAAACAGCGGGCCACTCAGCCCTGTTTCACCTTCCAATTGCGAGGGATCCACAAAGATTTCGGGGAATTCCAGCACCCAGTGAAAGGGGCGGCGCGGCTCGCCACTGGCGGGTTCGTGGCCCAAGAGGGCGGCGGCCTGTTGGGCCAGGCGGTCGAGGTCTTGTTCCCGGCTGCGTTCGGGGGTCTGGCCCACCTGGTGGATCTGGTGAGCTAGGGTCAAGAGACTGGTGTCGAGAGCCTTGCCTTTTTTCTCTTTCAGGCAGGCCCCCACGAGCAAATCCGCATACAGCTTCATTTCGGCTTGTTCGCGTTCGGCTTCGGCCTGCAGCAGCTCTTTTTCCCATTCGGGCAGATCGCTCTTGACCAATTCGGCGCGCAAATCGATCAGGGCCGTGAGCTTTTGGCGGATCAGGCCCTGCAAGCTCTGCCACTGTTCGGCTTTGCTGGGTTCTGGCTGCAAATGAAAGCACTGCAACTGGGCAATCTCACTCAGGCCCAGCAGAGAGTCGCCGCAGCGCAGGTGGTGGTTGAGAAAGCCAAAGGGCATGTCTTGGGCCAGGGTGATCAGCCAAAGCGAGAGCTTGGCCATTTCCACGGCCATCGGGTTTTTGTCCACGCCATAGAGGCAGTGCAGGGCCACCAAGCGGCGGGCGTGGTTCAGCCGCCACTGAGGATCGCTGGGCAAGAGGCTTTCGCGGGGGTCGCCCAAAGAGGGCGTGCCATAGGGCAGGGTTTGCGGCGGCGGGGTGAGTGTGGGGGCAAAGACGGCCAATTCGCCCCGCTCCAGGGCCATTTGCTGGGCTTGCCAGAGCTGCTCCATCTCGGCCTTGAGCCAATCGCGGGCGCGCAGATTCCAGGCTTGCATGAGTTTGTCGGCCAAATAGCGGCAGCTCTGCACCAAAAAGGCCCCCGAGCCCATGGCCAGATCGCAAATGCGCAGGGCCAGCAGCGCTTCGGGCGGTTTCAACTGCCATTGCTCCGGGGGGAGGCCTTCAGCCGGACCGCTGTAAACCAGCGGCTCCAGGGTGTGTTGCACCACCTCTTCACACAAAAAGCGCGGCGTATAATGGGTGCCGCTGCTGGCGCGGGCCACCCCCTGCGTCACCACTACCCCGCCGGTATTGACCACAAAGGGCAGGCCAAAGGCGTCTTCGCGCAGCAGGCCCGCAAAGGGCAAGACCCGTGCCAAGAGCGCTTCGTCGTTATAACAGGCAATTTTAAGCTTTTGAGTGTCTTCTGGTTGCCAGTGTAAATCTTTGGCCAGGGCACTGGCGCTGCGTTTGCTCTCCCCTTGCAGCAGCGCGATCAGCCGCTCTTCGCCTTCTTCCAGGGCGGCTTCGAGTTGCGAGAGTGGCAATTCGGGCTCGTGGTCCTGTTTTTTGCCTTTGCTGCCTTTGAGGCCCAGCAGCGGTTCTTGGGCGCGCACAGCAGTATGGTCGAGCAGGCCCTCGTAGATATACCCAATTTGTTCGGGGTCCAGGGCGCGAAAGCTTACCCGGCGCTTTTCACCCTCGGCTTTAAAGTCGACAATTTGCAACGACTCAAGCAAATGCAAGACCGTGCGGTTGTCCACGGCCAGCGGTTCGGCGGGGGTTTCGCGCCAATCGCTACCGGGGCGGCGGCCTTCGAGAAAGGCAAAGCGGTCGGGGTCAAAGAGCGAGCCCCCATAAGCGGGCACCTGCAGCAGGTCGTGGTCGGCTCCGGCATAGACCAGGCGAAAGGTCGCCAGCAGACGGCCCCAGGCGTCGGTCAGGTATTGCAGCACGTCTTCGCTCTTTTGGTCTGCCGCCTCCCGCAATTCGGCCCCCAGGGTCGAGAGGGCATAATTTTCGCGGTAGAGCGGGTTGTTCATCGGCAGCAGGCCGCGCTCCTCGGCACAAAAGAGCAGCACCAGCCGCATCATCACGGTTAAGGCCGCTTCGTAGATTTCGGCCTCGGGCAAGGCGCGCAGCAGGCTCTGTTCCTGCCCGGCATCCAGGCGGTCGAGGGTGTGCACCAAGATCTCCACCGCCTCGCGCACCTGCACCCCCAATTGGTCGGTCAGTTCAAAGGCGTCTTCTTGGCTGCGTTTAAATAGGGCCTCCAGCACCAGGGATTCGTCCCCCAGCAGGCGTTCATAACCCAGCAAATTCAAAAACGCCCGCCAGGTAATGTTTTCATCGATCCAAAGCGCGGCCTGCCATTGGATCGTGGTGCTGGTCTCCCCCAGTGGGGCATGAATCGCGATCCAGTCTTCGCCGTTGCTAATCAGGCCCAAGGGCACGCCTGTCTGGCGGCAGAGATCACTCATGCGATCGATCGGGCTCTGGCCACTCAGGCTTTCAGACAGGGGCTTGTGTAAGGCCTGCTCAAGCGGGTAGATCTGCACGAGCAAGCGCGGTAGGCTTGCTTGTCCAGCGGGAAAGTCGGTCGGATTGCAAAAGACAAAGTCGGGAGCCTGCCATTCGCTTTGGCCCGCAGGGGGTTTGCGCAGTTTTTCGGGGATCTGCTCACCCTGACGCAAAAGGTCTGAATCATCGGGGCTGTTTAACAACTCGCTTAAGACCCATTTTATCCAGTCAGCATGTGAACGTTGATTTTGTGATGCTTTTGTTTGTGATTCTTGGGTTTGCGATGCTTCTATTCGGGAAAACTGGGCATAATTTTCGCGCAGGCGGGCGCGTTGGGAGCTGTCGTCGAGCCCGTGCAGACCCTGGGGAAAGGCCTCTCGCAAAATCTTTTGGCTCAAAAACGGCCCCGAAATTTCGAGCAGAGAGATCCATTCTTGGTGCAGTGAGACTTTGGCCATGGTTTAAGCCCTCCCTGCCAGCGAAGCGGGCACATACCAGATCACCCCCACAGGAAAGAGCCGGGCCTGGGGCTCGGCGTAGCGCTGGCGAATGGCCTCACTTTCGCGGGCTTTTTCGGCGGGAATCCGTTGCAGGCGGTGGCTGAGATTGTCTTGGTCGCGTTTAAACTGGCGCAGCTCGTCGCTATTGAGTTCTTTGAGCAATTCGGCCATCGGCAAGGTCTCTCCGCTGCCCACTTCGATCTCTTCGTCTTCGCCGCGTTTGAGTTGGGCTTCAATCTGCGCGGCCAGCTCATCCATGATCTGCTCCAAATTGCTCACTTCTTTTTCGCAGCGCCGCTCCAATTGGTTTAAGATCTTGCTGCTGCGATCATTTAAACGCCCATTGAGTGCACGCAGCAGGCCAGCTTGGCATTCGGGCCAAGCAGCCAGCAGACGCTCGGCCAGGGCCGGAGCAATGGGCTCGGACCAGGCGGTATTGAGCAAGGGGAGTTTTTCGCCTTCGGTTTTAAAGCGGTTGAATTTTCCTTCAATCAGGCACCCGCCAGCCTCAATCAGCTCTTCGTGTAAGAGTTCTTTGTGGCCGCCCACCACCACCAACCGGGCAAAGGCCAGCAGCGCAGGGGATTTGGTCACATGATCCGGTACCTGCATCACCGCCATGCGGTGCAATTTGGGGTCTTGCGACCAGACCTCGGCCCGCAGCAGGCGCAGGCACATTTGCACCAGTTTGTGGTTGAGGTGAATCAAGACCAGATCGTCGCGGCCCCGCACCAGATCGGCATCAAAGGTGATCGGGCGCGGGTTCCCTGTGTGGGGGTGGCGCAGACCCTCGCTGCAAGCGGCCCATTGGTGGCTCAAGGCGGGCATGTGAAAGATCGGGCAGGATGTAAACCTCCCCTGTTGATGGGGCCAAATACCCGCCAGCTCCGCAGGGCGCAGCGGTGGCTGGCCTGCCAATTCCAGGCCACATTCCACCACCTCTTGAATGTATTTGGCACCAATTTGCAGACTGCTGGCCGAGCTTTGCAGTTTATCGCTGAGCATGTGCAATTTTTTGCGCAGGTCGCGTTCAAACCTGAGGCTGTTGCGGGCCCGTGAGGCACTTTGCTCTGCAGCGGTGGTGTTTAAGCTGCCACTGCGTTTGCCCAGCATGGCCTGTTCGACCTGGGCAGCAATCACCGGGCCGACCTTGCCCAGATCGACGCGAATCTGATCCACCTTGCGGGCGGCGCGCAGCAAAAATTCCAAATCGCCATCGAGGGTGCCCGGAGCGCCGTCGTAGGGCTGATTCAGGTATTCGGCACTCACAAAATGCCAAATCTGGGGGTCAAAGCGCTGGCCGTGGCGGTCGATGCGGCCATTGCGCTGTTCCAAGCGATTGGGGTTCCAGGGAATTTCGTAATGTATCAGGCGGTGGCAGTGGTTTTGCAAGTCGATGCCTTCGCTGGCGGCGTCGGTGGCGAGCAAAATGCGCACCTCAGAATCGGCGGGGCTGGCCTGAAAAGCCGCTTTGATCGCCTCGCGGGCGGCGGGGTCCATGCCACCTTCGAGCACCAAGACCCGGTCTTTGCTCAGCAGTTTGTGCTGTTTGAGCATGTCCATCAGCCAATAGAGGCTGTCGCGGTATTCGGTAAAGAGAATCACGCGCTGATCGCTCCAGCGGCCTTCGGGGGCAATTTCGCGCTTGAGCCAGCGGATCAGCTCAAGTAATTTGCTATCGCCTTTGCTCGCGGCGGTTTCGGCCCAGTCGCGCATTTGCGCTAACAGGGCCTGTTCTTCGGGGCTGAGGGCCTCAAAACGGGTGGCTGCCAGCTCCAAGCTCTCAACCAATTGGCTTTCGTATTCCCCTTCGTCGGCAAAGTCGTTTTCTTCGAGGCTTTCAAAATTCAGGCGCAGGCTCACTTCGCTGGCGCGTTGATCAGCTTTGATCGTCTGCCGCTGCAGGGTCGCGATATGTGTCTCCAGGGTTTTGAGAAAGGCCAATGGCGAGGAAAAAAGCCGTTTTTTTAGCAGCTTGAGCACAAAGTCCACGAGGTAATTGCCGGGTTGGCCATTGCGCTGCTTGCGCAATTCGCCGTATTTGCGCAGGGCCTGGTGGATCGCTTTTTCTTCGGCTGTAAAAGACACCGGAATCTCTTTCAGGCGGCGCACCGGAAAGAGCGGTTTGCCGTCCCAGCCTGTCATTTCGGATTTGAGCCGCCGCACCATGATGGCTTCGAGCTGTTCGGGCCGGGGCTTGAGACCACGGGTAAAACGCTGGTTGTCGAGTAATTCGAGCAGGGCCGTAAAACTTTCGGGATAGCCATTGTGGGGCGTGGCGGTTAAAAACAGCTTGTGTTCGGCATGGGGGGCAATCAGGCGAATGGCCTGGGTGCGCATCGAGTCCACGGCATATTTGCCCGAGCCCGACGGGGCCACAATATGTGCTTCATCCACGACCAACAGGTCAATATTCCGGGGCCAGGCCGCGTCTTCGCCGCTGGGCAGCAGATCGCGAAGGGCCCGCAGGGATTTTTCGCGTTTGAGATAGTCAATCGAGGTGATCAGTCTGGGGAAATGTGTCCAGGGATTGCTGCGCACGCCGCGTTCCCGGCGCAAACTGCGCACCCGTTCGCTGTCGATAATCATAAACTCCAGGCCAAATTTGTCGCGCATCTGCTCGCGCCACTGAATCTGCAGGGCTGCTGGGCAGACAATCAAAATGGAGTGTACGCGGTGGCGAAAGATCAGCTCTTGCATCACCAGTCCCGCTTCGATGGTTTTGCCCAGGCCCACGTCGTCGGCAATCAAGAGATTGGCGCGGGGCATTTCCACGGCCCGCACCAAGGGGTCGAGCTGGTATTCTTCGCGGGCCACACCACAGCGAAAAGGGGCCTGGATATATGCCACTTCGGCATTGGAGGCGGCTCCCCAGCGCACGGCATTGAGAAATGCCGCCATTTGTTCAGGCGGGTCAAAGCCTTTGCCTTCGGGCAAGGCCAGGCTTTCAAAGACCCGCGCACCGGGCTCGTGCTCCCAGAGCACACTTAAGACTTCGCCCAGGGCGTCGTTCATCAGCGAGCTGAGATGCACCAAATGGCTGGTGGGCACAATTCTGCCACTGGTTTCCAGCAGCCGGGTTTGGGCATGTACCTCTGTCACCAGATAGATTCCCCCCCGCACCTGAACCATTTGGCCTTTTTGGGGGATCGAAGCAGTCAGTGTGGCAGGCATGGGCAGCTCCTTGGGGGTATTGTCAGAATTCAGGATAACACAGGCATCTGGTCTGGACTTTTCCGTTATAATCTGAACTTTGTTTTTTTATTCATCTGCAAGAGGCTGTAATTTTTGTAATTTAGAGAACCGGAAAAATACGCGGTCACTATTTTTTGCTGCTTTACGATCACGATCAGTTGTTTCAGGAGCGGTTCGTCATACAGTAGAGGCAGTATTGATTCGACTTTTAATTGATAACAGGTTGTTTCTCCATGTCTCCACATACGCCCTTCTCTTAAAACCAACATGACCCATTCTTTTTTTATTTTGCGTTCTTTCAAACGCTGTTTGGCATGTTTGCTAAAAGCGTAGACGGTTTCCTGACGCATCTTTTGGGCTCCTGCTGAATAAGATTATTTGATTCTGACAGACAGCACTGACAGATCCGGTCAGAGAAAAATAGCCAACCCAATTGATTCACTCCTGACCAGATCTGTCAGGGGGCTCTGAAATACTGGGAAAATCACCTTCATTTTTAAAGGATTAGCCATGGATACAAAGCTCATGATCCTCGTTTTGCAGGTTCTCAACCTGTTATTGACCTTGACTTCAATCGGGCTGCAACGGGCAAATAACAAAAGCAATCGCGAGGAAAAATAGCAATGATCACCTGTTCACAATGCCAGACCCCTTTAAGTCCAGGCACCCGTTTTTGCCCCAATTGTGGCCTGCAATTTGAAAATCCCGTGCCTGAATCGGCGGCTGCTTTTCAAGTGTCATCAGCAACACCCACTAAGAAACAAACAAACAACAAAAAAACGAATCCGCTCGTATTGGGGCTGCTGGGTCTGGTCGGTTTCTTTGTGTTGGTAGGCATTGTGGGCGGTAACCAGGGCGGCAACAGTTCTACCCCGAGCAATGATGCGGCCCCGGCTGCTCAGGCCCCAGTACAGGAAAAGCCCCCAAAGCCTCCTAAGCCCAAGAGTCAAGTAACCATGGTCAATTACAACCGGCTCAAGACAGGTATGTCTTACGAACAGGTGGTCGCCATATTGGGCAAAGCAGGCACCGAGTTGAGCAGCAACGATATCGCTGGCTACCAGACGGTGATGTACCAGTGGGAAGGTGATAGTTTTGCCAGCAATATGAATGCCATGTTTCAAAATGGCAAACTCATGCAGAAGGCCCAATTCGGGTTGAAATAACGAAACGGAGGTATGATTGCGATGTGGTATTGGATTTTAAATATTGCGATTGGACTGTGGGTGCTCAATGACGCCCGCACACGAAAAGTGGAGAACGCCATTGGCTGGGCCTTGGGCACCTGTCTCTTGATGATTATCTTTTTGCCCTATTATTTGGCCAAACGGAATTTAAAAGCCGGTGAGATTCGCGAAGGCGGCACAGCCTGGAACCTGATCAAATCCTTTGCTGTTTTTTGGACCTTGCTCATGACCACTGCGGGCATCGCAGGCATGGTCTCTGCAGGAAAAGTGGTCACCGACGCGGGCTCTGAGGCCGCTCAAGCAGGAGCAGCCATTGGCACTGCATTGGGTTTGGGCATGATCGGGGGACTCTGGTTTGTGGTGTTGGTGGGTGCTTTGGTTTTGGGGCTGTTTCTCAAAAAGTCCAGCCAAGTGGAAAAGGGCCCCACGGGCGCATTGGCTGGAGATCTGAATTCAGGCAATGCAGAAACGATTGCTTGGAAATAATCTTTAAAATTCAAGCCCAAAAAATGAAACAAACTTCGGAGTCGAAGCGAATTACTACGTCCATCGGCCTCCTGAGGTCTTCGTTGCATCCAGCTGGGTTGCTCCCTTTCAGGACCCTCACGCCTCCCGTGTTTGTGCTGCATCCTCTCGGACACAGTTGCACGCTTGACGCCTTTTCTGGAAGAAACTAGCTACATAATTTGCAAAATGCAGCTCCCTCTTCAGGCTTTGTGCCAGACCCCCAGGGATTTCCCCCCGTTCAAGCGGTTTTAGAACAGACCTTTCGGCTTCTTCCAAACTTGACCCTCTTGCCGATTCTCGCGGCTTCAGGGTGTTTCCCTTTGAACGGATCCGTTGCTGCAACCTAAGCCGAGCCCGTTTCCCTCACGTCTTTGGCCCCTTCAGGGTATTGCCCTCACTGCCCGTCGGCCACTCTTGCGAGCGCCTGCCGCTCTTGCCTTTTCTCTGAGACACTTGCGTCTCTCAGCCGAGGCTCCAACGGATTCTTCCGTGCAGATCGTGTGCCCAGTCTTGCGACTGAACCTTGACCCTCCTGGGCGTTGCGTCCCTCCAGGGAATTCATCCTGCCCAGAGCTTCTCCGCTGCTTCCAGCCGATTCCCCGCTTTCCGTTTTAACGGCTCTCGGGATTTGCTCTCCGGGTCAGGCTGGCATCTTTCAACTTGCGTTGAACGCCGCCCCTCCTGGGATTTCGTCTGGGGCTCAGTTTCCTTCACCCAGACCGTTTTTTACGTTTCTTCGCTTCACCGAAGTTCGTGTAATCAATATACTAAGAATAGGTTATAAATGTCAAGAAAAGATTTTGATTATTTTAAAAATAATTTAAGATCGCCAGTCATCACTGAGTGAGAGCAAAAGCAAAGGGTGCTCAAACTTGATAAATCCCGTGCTGCTGCTAACATCCTGTCCGACTGAACTGAAGGTGACTTCTTTGTCTGCTTTGTAACGATTGAGCAGATTGCCTGCAAAAGTAATATGCGTGGCTGTGCTATGAGACGACCCTGTTTCGTGGCCCACCAGCAGAGTTGCTTTTGTCTGATTGGGGGGGGTAAAGGGATTTCCAGTGATCCGAGTGGCCTGAGAGCCTTGAATATTGCCGGTATAACGCAGAGCCGATTTACCACCAGAGGCTTGTTTTTCGGGGTCGCCAAAGATCACATTGGCCAAACAGACTTTTGAATCTCTGGAAGTTAAAGCACTCAAGGCTTCTTTATCCAAGGTGATACTTTTGTAAGATTTGCCAAACAGGGGATCATTCGAATTGGCTGTGCGAATTTCACTGTGTTTTTTTGCTACTGCCACAAAGACATTGTCGATATCTTTGTGTTTGGGCAACAACAATAAACGGTGAGAGAGATCTTGCCACTGTTTTTGGGTGGTTTTGTCATCCACCTGACCGCCAATACGGGTAGACAAATTTGCCAAAGCGGATCCGAAATGATTGTATTTGATATCCACCCACTTGGCTCGGGGAAAGGTGCTGCGGTCGTTTTCATCTTTGGGGAAGGCGTTTTGTAAGCGGAGTATGTCTTTTTCAATCGTTGCCAAATTGTCTTTGGTCGGGGAGACCTCAATCGGGTGAAGGGCCAATCTGACTTTGCAGTCAGTCGCCTTATCTCCCATTTTGCTTGCCAATTCCGGCGTATTCAGTTTTCCAATCATGGCATCTATTTGCGTGAGCATCGAATCGGTCTCTTTGGTATACAGGTATTGATGAATACCTTTGAATATCAAAGCGGGACCTTTGCTGGTCGAAGTCGGGGGAGCGTCGAGCAAATTGATCAAAGACTGGAGGCGATTTTCGGGATTGGGATCCGCATTGCCAAGTTCCAAACTCAAATGTTCACCGACAAATTCACTGAAGCCGTCGGTTGCATTTTCGGATTTTAATAAACTCGCAAAGGCCTTATCCACGCCCCCTTGACTAAAACTATACAATTTCATGAGCAAGTTCTGCTCAGATTTTTTTGAGCTCAATTGGCCTTTGTCGTTTTTCAAAAGAGCTTCTAAACCTGTATTGAGCTTTTTCACTTCTGAGAGTAAAGCTGTTTTTTGGGTTGCGAGCTGTTCTTTTAAAGCTGCCAATTTTTCAGGATCAGGGGGAGTAACTGATGGTGTGAGTAGTTTATTTAGAGCTACCATTGTTTTTTGGCAATCGCTGACGGAGGTATTTATTTTATTTAATAATCCAGGCAAAGATTTGTCAATTTTTGAATAATCTGTTGATGTTAATTCCAAAGCGCTGATCGAAGATGCAAAAACTTTTATATCTTTTACAGTCTCTTTGATAGATTCCCGTTCTTTTTCAATATTTACGACTACAAGCTGCTTTTCCACTTCAGTGACGACTTCAGAGACTGACAAAATCGCTTTGCTCACTTCACTGCTTTTGGGTAAGGCCGAACTCTCTACTTCAGAGGGGATGGAATCAGGCAATTGCGCCAGCGGTGTTGCGTGGGGTTTTGAAATGACACTCGTTGAATCGTGAACAATAGGCTCAGAGGTTGTTTCTTTGATCGTTTTGGGCTCACTCAGCGGAGTGGACGAAACTTTAATGGGGGGCGATTGGCTTTGAACACTTGAAGAGGGAATTTGCATTTTTCAATTGCCTTTGTGATTAAAAATTTCAATTTATACTGTTATGATGATTGTGATTTGATACTCAAAATTGTATCACACTGTTGTGAAAAAAATTAATAGGTAAATTTAGTGAGCCATGCTTGACCTCAAGGAATTGAGCCTGCAAAGCCAAAAATTGCAATCCAGAAACCAACTTCGCCAGGACGATGGCAAAGTGGAGTATCACAAGGCGATTGGCTACCTTAAAATCTATATCTCTCAACCCAAACGGGAAACGCTGTTATTGGCGATTCAAGCGCTGATGCAAGCCAGTCGGCTCAATCGCAGCGATCCGATGCCTTATGTTTTGCTGGGCAGATTATATTGGAGCATGGGTTTAACAGCACTGGCCTTGCAATATCTCAAAGCGAGCCAATTTTTGGCCCCTGATTTACCCGCTGTCAACGAATTGTGTGAGTTACTAACCACCGGCCAGAAACCCGAAACTTTTTCAGATGAAGCCTCTCCCGATAGAGACAGTGAAGATCCTGATTTTGATGCCCTGTATGATGAACTTGAAAAAATGATTCAAACCGAACTGCACTTTGTGATGGGTATGAATCTGGATTTAAAGCCCAGCACTGAGCCTAACTGGATGGATGCGCTTGCTGAGCATTTGAAACGCCTACGGCAGAGTTCTTTGATGATTGATGAGAACTTACGGATGGTCGATCTTGAATTTGACACATCAGAATTGAAACAATTGTTTAGACCTGTTGAACTGCGTTTGAAACAGCTCGAAAATCTCTTAATTCTGACACAAAAGATTTTAGATTTATTGACCCAGATTCGCATGACATTGGATGTTGTTGATGCCCAATTAAACGATTCGAATTTTGGCGAGACCCATTTGGAAAATATTTTGGATCAATGTGACAGCTTTGCTGATCAAATTGATGATTTGCAAAGCCAAGGGTGCACTACTTTTAGTTTAGAAAACCAATATGAAGTTTTGGTAGAAAAATTAAACCTGTGGCAAGATAAAATTGACCAAAATTTGTAATTTACAATTTGAGAATAATCGCTTTTGAATTTCCTCCCGTTCAAGCGTTTCCAAAAAAAACCTTTCAGCTTCTTCCAAATTAGACCCTCTTGCCGATCTGTTAGAATGACTCCACCCCATACAAAGGAGTCTCCATGACAGACTTTTCCACACGATTCAAACAATTGTTTCCGACAGAACTCCCATCCGAATTGTCAGCGCTGTTGCCCATTGTACAAACGGATTATTTACTCGATGGCCAGATTCTGACTTGGGAGGGCTCTTTTGAAAAGATTTATTCGCCCATCGGTTTACAAGGGGCTGAGGGGTTTCTGCGGCTGTATTTGGGGCAGTACCCTGCCATGGACGAAGCCACTGCCTTAAGGGCCTTGCAGTCGGCCTGCAACGCCTGGAACAATGGGCGTGGAGAATGGCCCACCCTTTCGGTCGAAAAACGCATTCAACATGTGGAACGCTTTATTCATGGCATGAAAGCCTGCCGAAGCCAAATGGTCTACCTCTTAATGTTGGAAATTGGCAAAAGTCAAAGTGATGCCTCCAAAGAATTTGACCGCACAATTGAATATATGCACGATACGGTTCAGGCCCTGAAAGAATTGGATCGGCAATCCTCCCGCTTTGCAATTGAAGGCGGGATTATTGCTCAAAGTCGGCGCTCTCCTTTGGGCGTGACCCTGTGCATGGGGCCGTTTAATTATCCCTTAAACGAAACCTTCACCACCTTGATACCCGCTTTGATCATGGGCAATCCCGTGGTGTTTAAGCCCCCCCGTTTTGGCGTTTTGTTGTATCACGCACTTTTGCCACTGTTTCGCGATTGTTTTCCAGCGGGCGTAATCAACACCCTCTATGGCTCGGGCAAACAGGTCGTGGGGCCCTTGATGGCCTCCGGTCAAATTGATGTTTTGGCCTTTATTGGCTCAGCCGGGGTCGCCAATACCCTCAAAAAACAACACCCCGCACCCCATCGCCTGCGCTGTATTCTGGGGTTGGGAGCGAAAAACCCGGCGATTGTTCTGCCTGATGCAGATTTGGACTTGGTTATTCCTGAGGCTGTCACTGGGGCGCTTTCGTTTAATGGCCAACGCTGCACGGCCCTGAAAATTTTCTTTGTACACAAACAGATTGCTGCTGAATTTTTAGAGCGCTTCTCACAGGCGATTGCCGACTTGCCCTTTGGCATGCCCTGGGAAAAAGGGGTGGCTCTCACTCCCTTGCCCGAAAAAGACAAACCCCAATATTTTGAGGGCCTCGTGCAAGACTCCCTTGAACATGGGGCCCAAGTGGTCAACCCCCATGGGGGCCAGTGGCATGAGACCTTTTATTACCCTGCGTTGGTTTACCCGGTCAAAGCGGGCATGAAACTCTGGAACGAAGAACAATTTGGGCCTGTGATTCCCGTGGTGCCCTTTGAAGAAATTGAAGAGCCGATTCGCTATATTGTCGAATCGGAGTTTGGCCAACAGCTCAGCCTGTTTGGGCAGGATCCTGCTCTGCTGGCCCAATTGGTTGATCCGCTGGTCAACCAGGTTTGCCGGATCAACCTCAACAGCCAATGCCAAAGGGGCCCCGACGTCTTTCCCTTTGGCGGCCGCAAGGGCTCGGCTGAAGGCACCTTGTCGGTCTCAGATGCCTTGCGCTCTTTTTCGATCAGAACTCTGGTGGCAGCCAAACAGACGGAGTCCAATCAAGGCATCTTGACGGATATTGTGCGCAATCGCCGTTCGGCGTTTTTGTCGAGCGACTATTTATTTTAAGGTGGACATTGGCCTTTGGCCGCTTTTTCGCGGGTAAAATACCAATTGCCATCGGTCCATTTGGTCAGATCAAAGGTCACTTTTTGGCAAGAACTGTAAAACTTACTGCCTGAATAATTCTTGTATTGCTCTTCGTAACCCATCAGAATGGTCGCTGTGGCTTTGGTGGCAGAGCCTTTGGAACCCTGCCACAACATGGTGATTTTGCGACCTGCTGAATTGGCGGCTTCTTTGCGCAAGCGGGCCAGGTATTTGCTTTTGTTTTCGCCCGCCCCCGAAACAAAGCTGTTGTGAAGCATAAACTCCAGCTTTTTGATATCTGCACTTTCCCAGGTGGTGATAAATTCAGAGACCCGTTCCATCACAGCATAGCCATCGTCTTCTGTGGCCTGGGCAAGCTGAAAGGGGGCAATGTGGGCCTGAACCTGGGGGGTGCCCAAATTGAGAGCGATAAGACTGGCGGCAAAAGCTGAAGCAAATATCTTTTTCATTTTTTGGCGTTTCCTGGTTTGAAGTAATTCAGTTTAGGGGGGATTTTGTGCAATGTAAACGCAAAGGACAGATTTTTTATGATTGACTGAATTGGCTAATAAGTGTTACTGTATAGTGGTAGTAAGCAATACAGAATAGTGAGGGTTGATTGTCTGGAAGATCTAACAGAAATGCTCAAAGGTGTGCTTGAGGGATGTGTACTTGAAATCCTACACAGGGGGGAAACCTATGGCTACGAAATCACCCGGCGCTTGAATGCCCTTGGTTTTACAGATGTTGTGGATGGCACCGTCTACACCATATTGGTGAGACTGGAGAAGCATCAACTTGTGGACATTACAAAAAAACCGTCTGAACTGGGGCCCCCGCGCAAGTTTTATACACTTAACGCCGCTGGGCGCAAAGAACGGCAGAAGTTCTGGGAAAAATGGGCGTTTGTATCATCAACAATGAATGGATTAAAGGAGAAAAAAGAATGAATTTTTGGGACCTCATCACAGGCAATGACATGACACAAGCATTCAACAACTTTGAAATGCGGGTCAAAAATCTGCCCGCTGATTACCAAGCGGCATGGGAAGAAATTGATGACAATCTTTGGGAGCACGCAGATTTCACCGGTCGCAACCTCATGCCCATTCTTGAAGGTGTGCTTGGCTTATTCGAAGAATCCGTCGCACAGGGTCAGCCAGTTCAAGCGGTTTTGGGTGATAATCTTGGCGATTTCTGTGCTGCACTGGCTGAAGAGGAAGGCGTAAAGTCTTTGCACAAGAAATGGCGCAATCAACTCAACAGCAAGATCGCCCAAAAATTGGAGAAACATGAGAGTTCAATGTTCCAAGATCTCATCGCAGGCAAGAAAAAATGGCGGGCGCATATGGCGCGTGTCAAAGCACTCCCGCAAGATTATCAGATTGTGTACAAAGAGATTCAAAAATACATCTTTAAGGCAAGCTCTCTTGAGCTAAACGACGGGACGGACTTGCTCTCGGGAATTATTGATCTATTCGAAGAGGGCGCTGCCTCGGGAAAAAGCGTGCGCGAAGTCACAGGAAAAGATGTGGCGGCCTTTTGCGACGGACTGCTCGCAGCTTAAGGTGGGAGAGCGAATCTGGCCCTGTCAATGACCATTGTCTTTTAGCCACTTACATGTTTCTGCTATCCCCAATTGACAGGCCTTTTTAAAATCTGCGATTTTTTTGTCGAATTGCTTTAAATGATGATAAGCCAATCCCCTGTTATTGTAGGCATAGGCGTAGTTGGGGTCATATTCGAGGGCTGTGGTGTAGTCTGCAATGGCTTTGTCATACTGCTTTAAAACAGCATACGTCCATCCCCGGTTAATGTAGGTTTTGATAAATTTGGGG
>JBFWRL010000079.1:0-24967 GCA_050248915.1 Candidatus Sericytochromatia bacterium | reverse complement strand
AAAATGTTCGACAGGCAGGGCTTCGGCAGGGGATTGGGGGGTGGATTTGTCTGCTGGAGCGGCTTGGGCGGGGGGGCTAAAAATGAGGGGAGTCGCAGTCAGGAATAGGCTGGTGGCCAATAATGAGGGGAGCAGGTGCTTCATGGTGGCAGGTTTTCCTTGATCGGGTGTGTTGCATTCATTCTAGGGCAGGGGAAGAGTGAGGGGAAGGGGTGTCAGGTAGGAGAATGCTGATCTTTACCCGGCACGACTTTTTTTGTTTCAATGGAATTATCCAGCAAATTCCAAATGAGGATTTTATGACCTTTCCCCTTGGCATCCGAGTCACAACCCCCGGCCTACAACTGATCAAACAATGGGAAGGCTTTCGCGCCAATGCCTATCCCGACCCTTTACATAGCTGGACTGTCGCAACCATTGGCTATGGCACCACGATCTACAGCGATGGCCGCCGGGTCTCCCGAGGAGACAGCTTAACAGAGGTCCAGGCCACACAAGAGCTGGAACTCTATGTCTTAAAACGCATTCACCCAGCGCTGCAAAAAATACCCTTTGTGGCTGAAATGACAGAGCCCATGCTGGGGGCGTTGGAGAGCTTTGCCTATAATCTGGGCGAAGGCTTTTATGGCGGCACTCATTTTCAGACCATCACACGCAAACTGCGCGAAAAAGACTGGGCAAACCTGCGCCAAGCCCTGTTGCTCTACGTCAACCCTGGCTCAAGTGTCGAAGTGGGGTTGCGCAACCGCCGCAACGCCGAGGCCACACTTTGGGAAACGGGGTTGCTTGAATCCAGTATAATGTAGCAACTTGAGACAGGATCACAGAATGTACACAATCTACGGAATCAAAAATTGCTCCACCATGAAAAAAGCCTTTGCTTACCTCGATCAACAGGGGCTGAGTTATACCTTTGTGGATTACGCCAAACAAAAACCCAATTTGCACGATCTTGAACGGTGGCGTGAAGCGTTTGGAGAATGGCCTGTCAACAAAGCAGGAACCACCTTTCGCAAATTCAAAGAGGCCTATGAATCAGCTTCACCAGCAGAGCAAGCCCAACTTATTTTGGCAAATCCCTCTGCGATCAAACGCCCGATCTTAGAAGGAGAGGGGATAATTGCCAAAGGGTTTTCACTCTCGGATTGGCAAAAATTGGGCGTCGGTGAATAGCAAACATCCCAACATGGGGCCAACTCTGCTGTTTAAATGTCCGGTCTGTGGTCTGCCTTTGCCAAACCAAGAACGCAGGTATCTCTGTGAAAAGCAGCACAGTTTTGATCAGGCCCGCAGCGGCTATGTCAATCTCCTATTGGCCCAACACAAACAGAGCCGGCAGCCCGGCGACGCAGATCAAATGGTCCTTTCCCGGCAGCGTTTTTTGGACAAAGGCTATTATTTGAGCTTGGCCCAAGCACTGGGACAGATTGTGGGCCGGATTGCGCAAAATAAGCCCTCTGAACAGGGTTTCAGTCTTTTGGATTTGGGCTGCGGCGAAGGCTATTACCTCCAACAAATCCAGCAGTGTTTGCCCAATTCAGACAAATCATGGGCCTGGGCAGGTCTCGACATATCCAAGCCGGCCATACACGAACACGCCAAACGCAGATTGGGTGTGCAATTGGCCGTGGCCAGTGCCAAAGATCTGCCCTTTTTTGATTGTCAATTTGATCTGTTGCTCTCCATTTTTGCGCCGGTTTATTTAGAAGAGGCGGCCAGGGTTTTAAAAGATCGGGGCTGTTTGCTGATGGTCGGGCCTGGCAAGAACCATTTACAGGGCTTGATGCAGAACATTTACACAGAGGTCTTTGAACACAAGGGCAATTTTACAGCTTTGGCAGAATCTCCCCTGTTTCAATGGGGCGAGACCCAAGAGATCCAGCAGGAGATCAGCGTTGCGGGCACAGATATTCTCGATCTATTGACCATGACCCCCTATTATTGGCACACCCCCCCAGAACAAAAATTGCGTTTGGCCGAAATGGCAGAATTACACACCCCCATTCATTTCCAAATCCAAACCTTCTTCAAAACAAAACAGCAAGATCAGGGCTGATCTTGCTGTTGGGGCTTGGCTAATTCAGCGAAAAGTCCAGGCTCACTTATTTAAAGTTGACGCCCAAAACAGATTTTCCGCAGGCGACGGCAGCATTTTCGCCGACTTTTTTCTCAGATAACATTTTTTTGGCGTCTTCTTTGCCAGTGCTGTGCAGGGTTTTCAGATCCGGAAAAACTGCTTTCCAGCCTTTGACATTTTCTTCACCAAAACAACCGCAAAATTCGGCTTTTTTATCAGCTTTTTTAACCATTTCAAGCGCTTTATTCATATTTGCATCAGCAGAACAAGCATCTGTAAAGGTTTTGGCCAGTGTTTTTTCAATTTCTGGCGTCCAGCCTTCAGCCGTTTTCAAAGATTCTTGCTCATCTGCCACATCATCTTCTTCGAAGGCATCTTCATCCACGTCCACTTCTTCTTCGGCAGAGTTGGTGGTCTCTTCGGTTTTTTCGGTTGACTTGGTTTCCAGATCTGCAGCGGGTTTTTCAGTCGTGCTGTGTGTGTTTTCGGTGGGTTTTTCTTCTGCGGGGCTGCAGGCCGTCATTGAAACACTAAATAATAAACAAAAAATGAGTGAAATAATATTTTTTTTGGACATTTTTTCTTCTCTGTTTCCTAAAATTTATAAAGTACGGTAATTTGCTGTAAGGTAAACAATCACGCTGTGTATGTTAGCTTTAAAAGACAGAGCTGTCCAGTCACAAAGGGGAAAAACAATTGAATGCCCGCAATGATATAATACCCATCTAATTTGAGAACCCAGAAGAGGAGCTGCCGCATGTCTGAATTCTCCGAAGCCGAAACCTTTTCACCCTCTGCACACCTTTTTTCCGCAGTGACCACAGATCCGATCCAACGGTTACAACCCAAGATTCCCGTCACCGTCCGACCCACAACCCTGATTTCAGATGCGGTCAACCTCATGCAGGAAAAACGAATTGGGGCTCTGTTGGTCGAAGAAGACCAAAAATTGGTGGGAATTATCACTGAGCGGGATATGCTGTTTAAAGTTTTGGGAAAAGGGGTAGATATTCACAACACCACTGTCAAAGAAATCATGACCTCAAACCCTGAGAGTTTGACACCAGAGGATCAAATTCTCTATGCCTTGAATCGAATGACCATCGGAGGCTACCGCCATATTCCCCTGACCGATCTCGAAGGTCATTTAACGGGCGTGATTTCTGTAAAAGACATTGTCGAATATTTGGTCAGTTTGGTAGAACAGGCCGTTTTGGCCAGCAGTGATTTTGCTTAACCCCCCAAAAGAGGAGATGTATTTTTGAATGTTAAACAATATTTCGGGAGCAGCTCGCTCCATCTTGCCAACGCAACCTTCCCCGGCTGCGCCCGCAGCTCCGAGTGCAGCCCCAGCGGCCCCCACCACCGATGGCACCCCCACCCCCAATGCCATCATTCATGAGACAGTCGTCAATCCTGCCCAAGAAGCAGTCAGTCAGGCAGTTCCAGATGTCGGACAGGTGCTGCGCAATGGGCTCAGTGAAGGCCTCAAAGGGCTTACTGACGTGGCTGCCAATGTTCAAGAATTGGCCCAAAGCGCCTTTGGGACAGGGCCCGAAGGCATTCTCAATAATCTCAGTTCAATGGCCAGCCAATTCATTCAAAACCCCACAGCCATGATCAACCAAGCCATAGATCAAGACGGAAAGTCCTCCAATATAGTCGATCAAATTGGCAATCTCATGCAACAGGGGGCTTCAGCCATTCATGATTCAGATTTTGGCCAGGCCCTGGGTAGTCTGCCAGAATTGGCAGGTCGGGGTGTCGAACAGGGGATTGCTGCCATTGAAAATGTGTTTCGACCGGGTCAAAATACCATCACCCATGGTGGGGCAGATCTTTCTGGAATCAATCCCACCCAAGCTGCGAGCCAGGCTCATCGCCCTGAAAATACCCAGTCAGCTGGGGACGCACACGCGATCCATGCGACTCCCGAAGCCACACCCGAAGCAGCTCCCTTGCCCCAAGCGCCGCCGATGCCCGCCGCCCGGCCAGAAACCCAGGTTGAAGACACGATTGGGTCTGTCACCCAGGGCCTTCAGGCAGTAGCAGGGAGCGCGCTCAGTGCTCCCGTTGAAGCCATTCAGACATTGAGTGAGGGGCCCCTCGGTGAAGCAGCCTCCAATTTAGCCGCCCAAGCCAATGCAGGGGTGCAAGGGGCATTACAGGCCGCTATTCAGGGCAATCCCGTCCAGGCTGTGATGCAGACCTTTGAAGCAGCCCGACCCAAGGGAATCTAGTTTCGCAAGGCGGACAAGACGGAATGGTTGTTTCAGCGTTTGCGGAACCGGTCCTGCAGACGCTGAACCAAGGCCGAGTTGGGATCTTGCGACCGCGCGTAATCAAGGTACTCCAAGAGCAGGAGCGGTTTGCCGCAGGCAAAAAGCAATAGCCCCATCAACGCAAAGTCTTCAGCGCGTACCTCGTTGCTTTCTAGGACCTGATTCAGGCTGTGAATAGCTTCTCCCCAGCCAGAAGGACTGGGTGAAAAAGAAAAGTTTTCCAACAATTGGATAGGAGCATAGTCAGTCGCAAAGTCCCCTGGGTGTTTGAGCAATGGGGATAATTTTTTTGCCACTTCAGCCAAATTGAGCTGGGCATTTTGCAAGGTACTCATCGCAATCGCGGGGGCTGGTTTGCGCACAACTTTGGGTGGCGCAGCAGCTTGGGCAGGTGCAGTATTCCCGGCTGTCGGGGCAGCAACAAGCGGCGTTTTGGCCGGGTCGGGCATTTTTAAAAATCCAACCCGTTGTAAGACATAACTGGCTTCTTCCAAATCACTCATCAAGGCCTGGGCAAAACCGATGTATTCCTGGGCCAGCAAGGGCTTGCCCATCGCAAAGAAGATCGCACCCAGCAGGGCATACACTTCAGCGGCCTGATCTTGACCCGTCAGGCCCATTAACAATCGATCCGCGGCAGCCAGAAGCGTATTGCGTGTTGGGTTCATACAATAATCACAGAGCAATTCACGGGCCTCAAGGTAAAGACTGGGGGCCTTTTGATGCATTTGGCTGGGTAAAAGCAGTCGCAAGCTCTCTGCAACCTGATCAATCGGCAGGGTGGTGGTCGCAAGTAGACGGGAGACCCCTTGCAAAACAGGCTTTTTGGCAGTGGTTTTGAGGCTCAGCCGCTGACGACTGAAAGTGACAAGCAAATCTTTTAAACGGGCGGTGTGAGGTAAATCTTTGGCCAGGGTATCGGCAAAATCCATGTATTCTACAGCCAAGAGGGGTTTGCGGTAGCTGTAAAAAATAATCGCCAGCAGACCATAAATAGACGCTTCCTCTTTTGAACTGGCCCCGACACTGAGGGTATTGAGGAGTTCTTTGACAATCGACAGCATTTTTTGTTTGTCGGGGTTGAGGCAAAAAGTGTGCAGACCCAAAGAAATCTTTTCAACGGGATTGATGGGCATGAGAAACCACAGACGTTCAGCCAAGGCGGCCAAATGAGCATCTGGTAATTTTTGCAAAAGGGGCTTAATGCCTGCAGTTGAAGGTTCTGGCGGCATTTCTGCCTTGCGCTGACGGCGCATTTTATTGAAACGTTCCACCGTGTTGTCGAGCAGATCCTGACAGCCAGAGACTTGCTGGGTCAAAGCAGCATAAGATTTTTCTAGCAGGGACAAATCATAGCCCTGGGTATCCAGGTAGTCGATATTGTCGGCCAGATAATCACATTGATCGAGAATTGCTTCCAGCGTCTCTGAAACTGGGGGAATCTCCTGTGGATCTTGCAATCGCTCAATCTGGCCATGGCAACGCTCCACCTCTGAACTCAATTCCTGGATTCGCTCAAGCAATTCGGACAGGCTCATGGCCACGCCAATGGCCTCACGGTACCTGCGCAAATTAGCCTCAAAAGGAGTATATAACTTGCGCAAATCGTCTATATTCCGGTGTTTTTCGAGCCAGGAAAATTGCTTTTCAATTTGTTCGGCATTTTGCTGAAAAATATGCAGGGCCATGTTCATTTCATGCAAAGCCGCATTGTCGAGCGAGGGCTCTGGGGCCTTCAATTCCATGACATGTTTGACCTGAGCCACCAAAAATGTTTGCAATTTGGCATACATCTGCTGGATATTCTGAGGGGTGGCATCCAGTCCTTGTTCGCCCGAATGCCCCAGTTCTGGGGGGCGTTGTTTTTTGATCTCGAATTTATTTTCCTGCTCGCTGAGGGTCTTCAGCCAATTGAGGACCACTTCATTCTGAGGTTCTAGATCTTTGGCAGCTTTGGCGTATTTCCAGGCATTGGGATAATTGTTGACGAGTGAAAATAAATAACTCAAAGCCAAATAGGGCCGCACATCGCTGCGGTTATGCCGCATGGCCTGAATAAACTCATTGCAGGCCTGTTCCAGCAGGGCCAGATTCTGAAAGCGCTGTTTATAAGCGGTATCTAAAATCTGAAAACCCATTTTGTAATGGCGATCAGCCTCTTGCTGGCGTTTTTTGCTGAGGGCAGAAAGCTGATCATTGGCTTGGGTAATTTCTTGGAATAATTGCATGTGCATGGCAGGTGATATTAGACGCTCATTGTTTTGATGACTTTTTTGCCTTGGATTGTCTGGGTGAATTCCGTTGCAGCTGACAATCTGCACCATTTTAACATCCTTTTGGCAAGCAATGACAAGTCGCGGTAGCTGTTGCATTGAGAATTACAATGTGATTCAATGCCATCACTCAGAGTTTTCAACATAAATCACGCATAAATCACTTCACAACACAGCAAAACCTAGCCATTCTGAGTCTGTACCTGCAATACGTTCACCAAAATTAGATAGAGGTAGTTTTCATGGGAATGATCAACAGCAATCAACAGTCGGTCGGTGCGATTCCAGTTTCTCCACCAATGTCCCCCGCAGCCCCCGTTCAAGGCGCATCCGCTTCTGCATCAACAGTGTCTACCCCCACGCCGGAACAGGCCCAGGCTGCTTTTCAGCAAAACCAAATGCTGGCCCCCGTCGCAGATTTGGCCCAAGGAGCCCAAGAGGCACTGGCAGCGCCGCTCGCGGCCGCAAATCCTGCAGAAATTCTTGAAAATGCCGCAGGCGGTTTGCCTGAGATGCTTTCCAATGGCATCAGCGCTTTGCCCGGTATGGCACAGCAAGCGATTCAGCAAGTTGGCAATGTGGCTGGGCTGGGACAGAACCTCCTGGCCCCCGTTGCAGACATTGCCGAAAATGTTTTGGGGGCAACGGGCCTGGGGGATATCATCAACGACACCCTGGGGGGAAATGTCACGGGCGTTTTGGGCAATGTGACAGATATGGTAGATTTGCTGCCCATTCAAGGCGTGACCGAAGGTCTATCTCAAATTCCAGGGATGATTGAGAGCGCTGTTGGGCAATTGGCTCAAGGGGATGTGCTCGGGGCCGCACAAGGAGTCGTCACAGGTGCCAAAGACATTGTTCAGGGGGTGCTGCCGGATATGTTAGAATCTGTTCCCAATCTGATTGGCTCTGCAGGTCAATTGATCGGCAACGCTGCTCCGATGATGGCAAATCTCGCGGACAAAGCAGGTGACATTCTGCCTGAATTAACCCAAAAATTGGCCCCCATGGCCGATGCCATTCCAGGCGCAGAAGAAGTGGTCCGGGCCCTGGGTGAAATGGGCGGAGCTCTGGCTCCTGTGGTCTCTCAAGTGGCCACCACCGCAGGACAGGTAGCTCCGGGGGTTGGAGACAGTGCCCAAAGCCTTTTGAGTGCCATTGCTCCCAGCGTTCAACAGATTTCTGACCAGATATAGGGAGAGAACATACAATATATGGGAATGATCAATCGCCCACTCGGATCCCCAGCGGCACCTCAAACGGCTCCTACCAATACGCAGGTTTCAGCTGCAGCTTCCAGCAGTGCTCAGCCCGCGTCTCCGGTTGCTGCACCCTCGCCGGAAGCCTTTGCTTCGAATCAAATGCTGGCCCCCCTAGCAGATCTTGCCAGTGAGGCTCAGGCCACATTGGCCCCACAGCTAATTAATGCGGCAGCCAATCCAGAGGCCATTTTGGAGCAGGCCGCGGCCATGCCTGAAATGTTCCAAGGCCTTTTGGGCAATGTGGTTGCATCGGCAGCGCCACAAGTCATGGACTCTGCTGTCAACCTTGTGGCCCAGGCTACACCCGAAGTGGTAGAAGCCGCTACGCAAATCGCCCCTGAGGCAATTGATTTGGGGATTCAAGCACTGCCTGAAATTGTCGATCTTGCTGGCGATGTGGCTCAGTATGTGCCCGTCGTGGGAGATGCCATTGGCATTGTGACGGATGCGGTTGGTACCATTGGCCACTTATTACCTGAGGTCATTGACATCGCTGCCCCCTTGGTTTCCAGTGCTGTTGAAATTGCGGCCCCGATCATTGAAGAGGGCGTACAAGCCGTGGGCACGATCATCAGCGACCCCAGCAAAGCCCCTGAGGCCCTGTTACAGGCGGCAGGAGACTTGACGGGAAAACTCTCAGCTGAAGCGGTGGAAACCGTGGCCCAAGTGGCCCCTGAAGTCATCGGCCTGGGAGTGGAAGCCATTCCCGAAGTGCTGGAACATGCGGGTAATTTTGC
Organism: Candidatus Sericytochromatia bacterium; assembly: GCA_050248915.1. GTDB lineage: Bacteria > Cyanobacteriota > Sericytochromatia > UBA7694 > UBA7694. The sequence continues at coordinate 16,336 of JBFWRL010000079.1, read as the reverse complement.
TGGGTTTATCCCTGTTGTCGGTGATTTGGTGGGCTCAGCCGCTGATGCAGTGGGTGTGGCCTGGAATTTGGTTCCAGATGTCGTAGATGTGGCAGCGCCAACCATCTCCAGCGCCGTTGAAATTGCAGCGCCAGTGATGACAGAGGCCACCAAAATTGGGGGTGCTGCCATTCAAGGGGCGGCAGCCAGCGTACCACCATCAAGCTCACCCCGCCCCGAATAAAGCTGACGCAAATCCTGATCGCCCTCCCGGTCATATCGCACTTTTACGTCAGTTTGAGCCGTTCCCCTGCTATAATAACTTTAATTTAACCTATTAGCAGGGGAGCGGTTTTGTTCATGACTGAGATCTTCCGCCAGGCTTTTGCCCAGGCGGCTTCAGACAAATTGATCGACAAGCCTGAATTGCTCCAATTGCGGCAGATCAAAAATGAACTGCAAAAATCTGCGCCAGGCTCCGAAGCCGCTCGCGTGGCCGCCCGCACCTTGCAAAGCCTCGACAGTTATCAAGGCACGACCCGCGTGAATCAGCCCATTGCCCAGTCCGATGGCAAGCCCCTGTATTATGATTTTAAATTTACGCCGACTTACAGTGAAAACGAATTGGTACCCGGCAAAACCCCACTTGAGGTGGTCTCGAACCTCTCCCAAGGCGATGAACTGGCTGAAACCAAACAAGACAATGTGCGCTGCGCTGCCGCCACCGTCTTAAATGCCTACCTATTGCTTGGCGGCAAATTTGAAAATCTGCCGAACAAATTGGGCCTCAAACTCGAAAGCGCCGAATTGACCTATGCCAATGCCCACCGTGTGCAAGAGGCGATTTATCTTAAAGCCAATGTCAACGGGGGCGAGGGCCTCAATATCTCAGACAGCAATCGTTACGACTTTGAAACAGGCCGGATTACCCGCCCCGAAGTGGTGGGAGAAAGCCGCATTGCCGCCAATTTGATCGGGCTCAAGACCCATGCCCTGATGGGACCCACCCGTGAAAAAATGACTGAACGGGAACCTGCTGTCAAAGCCTATTTGAGCCAAAATGCCAAAGCGGTATTTTATCTCACGGTTCAAGGCGGCCCCCCTGTCCGAGCCCCACAAGACTACGAAAAGTACAACCATGCCGTCACGGTCTACCACGAAAAAGGCCAGTTTTACCTGCTCGACACAGGGGTGAACGACAATGGTGCCGGTCGGGCCATGAAGCGTTTGAACCCGATAGAGGTCAAAGAACTGCTCTATGACAACAAGGGCTATGTCTTTGGCCTAAGTTTTCCTGAGCCATCCCCAGCCAACACATCAGGCCCGGCAGGCAAACCCTAAAATGGAAGCCCTGCGTCCCCAAAGCCATGGACAGCCTTTGCCAACTGAATCTGCCAGTCCAATCCTGCCAACGGCATCTGGTGGGGGGCTCAGATCGCCAAAAAGTCTGGCAGAAGGCCCCGCTTCAGAACAGCCCCCCCCCCCACTCAGAGCGGATCAATTAAGTGCTCCCACTGCCCGCAGTCCCATTCAAGCGGTGCTCTCACTTTGGCAAGATGCGCCCTTGGCTGTAACAGAAGCAGATAAACAGGGCGCATTGGCCCTTTTGGAGCGCACCCGCAAAGGGTATCACCCCAATATCGAAGAAATGGGTGCCTACCACCGTGTGGCCAAAGCCAGCCCAGATTTGCCAAATGTGGACACCCTGGCTGAAACAGTACCAGCCATGCAAAACATCTTTGCACGGCTCGATCGCGACAAAAGTGGCTTTTTGTCAGACGCAGAAATCAAAGCCGCTCGGCTCAACCCCAGTTATAAGGGCCGCGAAGCCGTCGCTCTGACCACCCTGCTCAAATTAAATAAATCGATTCAAAAGCTCTCACTCAATGAGTGGAAACAGCAAAGTGGCACCCATGCCAAAGATTTGGCGGCCTTGGGCCGCAGGGCCGCCAAAGACGAACCCTCCAAGTGGACACTTTATGTTGAGTCGTATGTTTTCAACCAAGGAATCAAATTGCGGCAAATTGACCAGCGCCTCTTTCCCCAAGGGGTGACCAGTATTCGCCCTGACCATATCCAACAGGGTGAGTACGGCACCTGTACCCTGTTGGCAGCCGCCGCCGCAATGGCTGCCAATCCTGCTGGCAAACAGGCCCTTTTTGAGATGATCTCAGAAAAACCTGACGGTAGCTTTGTAGTCAATTTTCCAGGCGAAAAACCCGTGGCGGTCAAACGGCCCACTGACGCAGAATTGATCTTACATGCCAGCTCTGGCCCCGATGGCCTTTGGCTCAGTGTTTTGGAAAAGGCCTTTGTCAAACGCATGGAAAGCCAAATGCAAGGCAAATCCGAAGAAGAGGTCGAAAAAGCCGTCAACAGCGGCTATTATCTAAGTGAAGGCATTCGCCTTTTGACAGGCAATAAGGCTCAAGATGGCAGTATTCCAGGCACACCCTTGCCTCAATTGCGCAGTTTTGTGGCCCAAACAGTCAGTGAAAACCGGATCTTGCTGGTCACCCTCAATCCTGACTCGGCCCAGGCCAAAGAAAAGGCCCTGAAAGAAAAAACCAAACGCAACGAAGAGATCTACGCCGATGGTTTGGTGGGATTACACGCCTACAGTGTGATCGGCTTTGACCCCAGCACAGACACCATCACGCTGCGCAATCCCTGGAACCACACTGAATTGCTTGGCAAAAACGGCAAAGCCGCTGATGGCGTGGATGATGGCGTCTTTTCAGTGAAACTCGCAGACTTTCAAAAACTCTTTTCGGACATCGCCTGGCAGACCCGCGAAAGAGCTTAAATTGGTCAACTAACTTTTGCTAAAGTCAAAGCCACTGACCATCTTGGGGATACCGGGGATGGTTAAACTGCCACTGAGTTTGCCCTGGGCATTTTGGCTGATGCGGATCACCAGATCGCCATTGGGAGTCGAAGCCGTGATTGTCTGCACACGGGTGCCGCGTTGAAAGGTTTCATTGACCTGCACATTGCTTTTGCCTGATCCGGCCCCTTTATTGCTGACATTGTCGTGCAATTGGTATTGCCACTGGCCTTTGCTGTCCTGGGTGAGTTTGATACTCAAGTCGATTTTTCCATTGCGCAGGCCAAAATAATCATCGGCCAAGCCGCGTACAAGGCCCGGAATATTGATCTCGGCCTGGATTTCCAGGTTTTTGCCGTCCATTTTTTTGATTTGGCCTGAGCCATTGGCAGAGGCAATGCCATCAAAATCTAGTTTATCTCCTTGTTTGAGCCCCAATAACATGACCCCCGCCTGGGGCGTGGGGGAAGACAAAGACACTGCCGCCGCGGCGCGACCTGATGGGGCAGAAAGGGTATGCTGGTCTTGTCGAGGGACTGGAGTGGGAGCAGATTTTGGGGGTGCAGGTGGAGCAGCGGCAGCCCGGGTAGCGACAGTCCGGGTGGTAGCTGCAGGTGCGGTGTTGCGGCGCTGGGGATCCAATTGCATGGGCAGATGCTCCTGTTGGGGTATTGTTGAATTTATCCGCGACTCTGGGAGATAACTGACGTTAAGTTTGGGTAAGCGCCTTCGGCTGTCTTGTTCCGTAATGCGCGTAAACTCGCAAACGGCTCAAGCGCCTTCTAAGCCTCAGCTGCGCTGAGGCAAGAAGCGCTTAGTCATGTCGCAAGGCCTGGATGGGGTCCATCTTTGAGGCCCGCCACGCGGGATAGAGCCCAAAGAAAATCCCAACCACCGAAGAGACGCCAAAAGAGAGCAGGATCGATTCGGGTGAGACAATGGTTTTCCAGCCCGCTGCGGCGGTGATAATTTGGCTAATACCGACCCCCACGCCAATGCCCATCAGGCCGCCAATCAAAGAGATCAGCAGCGACTCAAGCAGAAAAAAGATCAAAATATCCCCGGGGGTGGCTCCAATGGCCCGGCGAATCCCAATTTGGCGGGTGCGTTCGGTGACACTGGCCAACATAATATTCATGATGCCAATCCCCCCCACCAAAAGCGAAAGGCCGGCAATACAGGCCATGACAAGGTTAAACAGTCGCTGCGTGGCTTGGCTCTGCTCCAATAATTCCGTTGGCACAATAATCTCGGTGTCTTTGATGCCATAGTGGCGGCGTTTGAGAATTTGGCTCACCGCTGTGCGGGCGGCATTGAGGTATTCGGGGCCACTGACTTGCAGTGAGAGTTCATCGACCACATTGTAGAAGACCTGATTGTGGGGGGTGTTTTCTGCCGGGGTCAGGCTGAATTTTTTCAAGGAGGTGCTAATCGGGATATACACGTCTTTGGCCAAGTCGCGTGAGCGAATTTGTACACGCTGTTTGGTGGCCTGCCGATCTTTGAGCACGCCGACAACTTCAAAACGCATGCCGCCAATATTCAACCATTGGCCAATGGGCTCTTCGGTCAAAAAAAGTTGCCGGGCCAACTCAAAGCTCAAAACACAGACCTTGCGGTAGAGCATCAAATCGTCGGCACTGAGAAAGCGCCCTGCCTGAAGCCCCCCGCCGTTGATTCCCAGGTACTCTGGAGTGGTTCCGACAATTTGGGTCTCGGGGCTTAAGTCACGGTAAGTGACAGGCTTGTCGAGCAAGTTTTGCGGGGCTGCAGCCACAACATAAGGCAATATTTCTTGAATATATTTGGCATCTTCGTAAGTCAGCCCCAGTGAAGGGGTGCGCTCGGCCTGCTGTTTCTGGGTCTCGTTGAGCTCGCGGGCATAGATCCGCACATTGTTGATCCCAAATGCGGCAATCTGTTCAATCATCTCTTGCTCGGCCCCTTTGCCAATCGAGAGCATGGCAATCACTGCCGCCACCCCAAAGATCACCCCAAGCATGGTTAAAAAAGTTCTCAAACGGTGTTGGTAAAGGCTTTTAAAGGCATACCAAAGACTTTCAAGCCAAAAATTCATTTGCCACCTCCTTGCTTGGGAGCGGGGTTTTTCGCATTGTCGGCAGATTCATCGGCTTCTGTATCTTCACTGGCAGGCAAGCGCACCTGTTCTTCGGCGCTGAGCCCTGAGCGAATCACCACCTCTTTGGGATTGGCTTCGCCCAATTTGACAGAGCGCATCTCGCCCGAGGCCAAAAGCACATAGTGGCCCTCACTGTTGCGGTAAATAGCCTCGCGGGGCAGCAAAAGCACCTGTTTGCGCTCCTGCAAGGGCAGACGAATATCCACACTGGTACCGGGTTTGAACATTCCCGCTTGGACCTCGGGCAAAATTTCCAAATCAAAGACCTTGTTCAGCCCTTGGGTATTTTTGCGTTTGCTGGGCTCATGGGCCAAGACACCGATGCGGGTGATTTTGCCTTCAAAGCGTTTGCCTTTGAGACTGGGCAATTCAATCAAGGCACTTAAACCCACTTTGATTTCGCGAATCAGGGTTTCGTCGAGTTCACTGCGAATGCGCACCTGGGCCAAATTGGCCACAGACATAAAGGGATTTCCTTCAAAGACTTCATCCCCCACCCCCACGCGTTTGAGGCCCTCTTGAGTCCAGGTGCGGTTGATCACCACGGTGCCGTCCATTGGCGCTTTGAGCGAGGACTGGCGAATGCGGGTCTGAAGCCGTTTGACCTTGAGGGCTGTACTCTCGAGTTTGGCCTTTTTTTTCTGGCGCTCAAGGGCCAATTTTTTCAGGCTTAAATCGCGGCTGCGGCGGGCCCAAACCAGCGATTTTTGAGCCAATTCAACTTCCACTCGGGCCAATTGTCGGGCCAAGCGGGTGGCCCCTGCATGGGCCTGTTGATCTTCGGCTTCTGCCACGCGAAAATCCCGTTCGCGGTTGCTGAGGTCCTGTTTGGCTTGCAAGACCTCCAACTGAGTACTCATGCCCCGGCTGGCCAGTTTTTCTTTGAGCGCCAAATTAGAAAGGGCCAGTTCCCGTGCTTTTTGGGTCAATTCCAATTGCAAGCGCTTTTTTTCCAATTCTTCGGCGCGGGTTCCAGCTTCCAATTCCTGGGAAGCCAGTTGTTTTTGGGCCAGTTCAGCTTCAGCCCGTTGAATTTCGGCCCCAAGCCGGACTTTTTCGCCAGCCGTGCTGTTGTCGTGCTCTTGCAAGGCACTTTTGGCGGCATCATTCTCCAATTGCTGGTCTTCGAGATCTTCTTCTTCGTCTTTGACATCCAGCCGGGCCACTTCTTGGCCTTTTTTGACTGGCGCGCCATCTTCAGCTATTTTTTGCAATTTGGCGGTAAAAGCGGGGGCCAAATAGACCTGGGTTTGGGCCTCGACATCCCCAACCATCTCCACCTGACGCACAAAAGTTCCTTGTCGCGGAGCCGTCAAACGCAGTCCTTTTTCAGGCAAATTTTGACTTTGGCAACTCAAAGCGGAGGCCAAGATCAGCCCCAACCAGAGGCGACCTGTCCGTTTAAACAGGGACTTGTTAAGTTGGACCATGGGGCGAGGCCTCCACAGATTTTTCTAACTCAGTGGGGTTGAGAATGACTTTATCTCCGGCTTTGAGCCCTTGGCGCACCACCGTTTGGCGGGCATCGCTGGGGCCGAGGGTCAAGCTGTGGCGTACAGGCTGCCCCTGTTCGAGCACCCAGCAATAGCTTTCCGAGCCCTTTTGAATCAGGGCCTGAGAGGGAACAGTCAAAACCTGTTCGAGGGATTCAAAGCGAATTTTGACCTGGGCGGTCATCCCCGGCCGCAAATGGGGATCGGGTTTTTCCAAACGCACTTCACAGGTCACCCCCTGTAATTCCAATTGATCATTGCTCAAGGTGCGGCGGGCAATTGGCAGTAGGCGGTGGACCGTACCCTTCAATTCGAGACCCGGCCAGGCCTCAAGAGTGATCAGGGCCTTTTGGCCGAGATGCACACGCGGCGCGTCGATTTCGTGTAAAGTCAGCCTGACCACCGGTTGCTGCAAATCCAGCAGTTTGACCAATTCAATCCCTTCATTGACCGAATCTCCAGCTTTGACCGCAACTTGCTCCTGGCCCACCTGTAATTTGCCATAGACCAAGGTACCCGCCACAGTAGCGCGGAGTATGCCTTTGTCGATCAGTCCCTGGTAATACTTCAAGCGCTCTTGGTAGGTTTTAATCCGGCTTTCTGCTGAGCGCTTCATCACTTCAGCCACCCGCACCAGCACAGCGCCTTCCCGTTGGGCCTGTTTCACTTCGGCTTTGGCTTTTTGCAATTCAAGTTCCTGTTTGCGAATATCTTGAATGCGTGGTCCCTGTTCGGCAATTTTGTATTCAGCTTCCAGGCGGATTTTATCTTTTTTTGATTCATCCAATTGCAATTGGGCCTGATCGCGCTCTTGCCGTGAGAGATACCCCAATTCAAACAGACGGGCCCGCTCACGGGCTTCAAGCTCAAGAATTTCTTGGCGCTGCGCCAGGGCCTTGAGGCCTTCCCGAATGCGGGTCAAAGCCGCTGGATCGCGCTCGGTTTTGAGTTGTTTGAGTTTTAATCCCGCAAAACGGGCCCGAATTTTGGCCTGGTCTTGGTTGAATTGGGCCTGTTGCTTGCGTATTTCTCGTTCAAGCTGGGCTAATTTTTGATCCATTTGAGCCTCGGTCAGCGAAAAATGGGAATTGTCTTTTTCAGTCAACTGGGCACTGGTATCCATGCGCCCCAATTCTTGGCCAGGTTTTAAAACCGTGCCTTCGGGCAAGAGTTGGGTCAATTTGCCGTCAAAGGGCACACGCAGCGAAACCTCTGAGAGGGAGACTATCTCACCACTTTCGTGCAGACCCAACTCCAATCGTTCCTGTTTGATGGTGTGCAAATCCCAGGTTGAAGTCCTTTGGGGCTGACATGCGGGTAGCTGGCTTAAAAGCAATGCCAACCCCGTGGAAAATGCCAACGAAAAGCCCAAAGAGAGTCCCATTTTTCTCCAGAGAGGGCCACGGATTTGGGGCAAAACAGGGGGGTTCATGAGGGACTTTCTCCCAACAAAATGGCCTCTTGGCCGTTTAAATCCGCCTGGATTGCCGCACGATTTTCACTGCGGGCCAATACCTTGACCTCCACAATGCGAATTTGGTTGCCTTGCCGAATGCGCAAGCGACTGATTGTATTGCTGGCTTGATCGCGCTCCTGTAAGGTCTCCAGAGGCACAGTCCAGACTTTTTTGAGGGTCTCGATTTCAATCTCCAGATCGACACGCATCTGGGCTTTGAGATCAGCGGGAATTGCCTCGGGTACCACTTCGATATCAAAATACTTCAGCCCAACGGGCTTGCTTTCATCTTTGTATTTGGCCAATTTTTCAATTTTTGTGATGGCCCCTTTAAAAGTCGCACCGGGCAGACCGGGGCTGCTGAGGGTAACGGCTTGCCCCAATTTGAGGTGGGGAATGCGAAATTCATCGATCCGGGCCCGCACCCGCAATTGTGAGGTACGGGCAACCTGAACCACGGGCAGGCCATTCCAGACATCCATGCCCACCTTGGGAACCTGATCGCCAAAGAGCCGGGGGTAGAGCACGGTGCCATCAAAAGGCGCCCGCAATTCGGTGCCATTGAGGCGGCTTTGTAAATTGTTGAAGCGCCGTTCAAAGCCCTGGACCCGGCTGCCTTGGTTGCGGGTCTGGGTGCGCAACAGCGATTGACGGGCCTTGCCTTCGAGTTCAGCAATCCGGGTTTCAAGCCCGGCTGTGCGGGTTTTGAGTTCTGCTGCTAAAATTTGTGGCTGGCGATAGACATTGCCCTGTTGGGTTTGAGTCAAACTCGCTGTCTCGCGGGTGGTCTCCAGGGCCAGCAACTCCTGGCGCGCACTCAGCAATTCTTGCTCTGGCAAATAGCCTTTGTTGAAAAGATCTTCTTTTTCTTGCAAGGGGTATTGTTCGGCTTTGAGTGCGGCAATTTCTTCTTCCATTTGCACGCGCACCCGTTCATCGAGCCGGGGCCCCTCGCGGATCAGGTCTTTTTCGAGTTGGCTCAAGCGGCCTGCCCGCTGTTTATCACGGATACCGGCCTGAATTTTGAGCCGTTCCAAAGGCATCTCGGCCCGCTGTTTCATTAAATTGGCCCGCTCTTCGGTTGAACGCTCGGTATAGCGGCTCATGCGTTCCAAAAAACTGCGGGAGTTGATCTTGGCCACAGTTTGGCCTTTTTTGACCTGGGTCCCCTCGGGCAAGAGCATCTCCAAGGTGCCCGCCATGCGCTCAGGCACCGTCAAGGTTTCTTGCACCACAGGTTCCAACACCCCTTCGACCTTCAGGCTGTGTTTAAAATCCTGGCGCAGGGGCAGAACTGTGGCTTTTTCACTTTGAAGATCGGCTTTTTGGCACGCGGGTAAGCTCAACGCTCCCAGGGCCAAAAGCACAATTGCGCCTTTTAGATTTTTTCCCATTGCAGCCCTACGGCCTCCAATAAAATGCCTTCAGCCCGCTGGAGCTGATTAATCGCGCGAATATTTTCTACCACAGCATTGACCTCCGCCAAACTGGCAGATTCAAAATCGCTCTGAAACTGCAGAACCTGAAAATTGGTGGTCAGACCGAGATTGAGCTTTTCGGTTTGGGCCTTGAGTTGCTCTTCGGCCAAGGTCTTGGCCAAACGCGTGGCATCTACCTGTTGGGCCGTCATTTCGACATTGCGGCTGGCCATGCGCACATCTCTGAGAATTTGTTGGCGGCTTTCTGCCAAGCGCGCCTCTTGTTGTTCGAGGTTTAACTGGGCTTGGGCATAAATGGCTTCAAAGCTATTGCCGATCACTGGCATTTCAAAGTTTAGGCCCAGCGACCAATAATAATTTTGAAAGCCAAAGAGTTTGCCAAGGGCCCCCCCCAAATTGCCATCGAGACTCTGTAAACCCGAACTGCCCTGCAGATTGAGTTGGGGCAAGCGGTTTTGGCCCGCGATCTCAGCTTGAATTTGGGTATTGTTGCGGGCCAGGGTTTGGCTGAGGTAATCGGGCCGCTGTGCCAAGGCCGTGGTATAACTCTTGTCCACAGATACGGGATAGGCGCGATACAGCGGTTGGTCTGAGGGTTCGACTTCGCTGTCCCAATTTAATCTCTGGTCTTTGCCACCGGGATTCAAGAGTTGTTTCAGGCGGTCTTGGGTGTTTTCCAAGTTGCGGCGCACATCCAATAAATTGGCTCGCCGGGCGGCAATATTGGCCTCGGTTTGCAAGAGATCAATCCGCGACATAAAACCCGCTTTGAGCTTTTCTTGGTTCATGGCCAACAAATCTTCGAGAATTTTGAGTGAGCGCTCTTGCACCATCAAGCGCTGGCGAAAAAGAACCAAACTCCAATAGGCGTCTTGCACCTCGGCCACAGTATCTATGGCCTGGCCTTTGAGCGCATATTCAGCGGATTTTAAACTGTTCTCACGCAGCGTGATCTGGCGCCCCCCATTAAAGCTGTTGCGCAGCAGCGAATGACTCAAACTCAGCGAAAATTCGGGGGTAAAAGCCGGATTGAGATCGACCCGCGTGGAATTGGTATTGAGCACATCGTTTTGCAAGGCCAATCTTAAACTGCCCCCACTGGCCAATTGCTGCTCCAAAAACAAGTTGTAATTCTGGCGCAATTGCTCCAGTACCGAGCCCCCAGAGATAAAAGAGGTATTATTGGGGGAAACATTCTGGTTAATTCCCGCTTCGGCCCCCAGTTTGAGCCCAAATTGGGCCTTTTGTTGTTCCAGCTCTTGCAAGCTGATTTTGGGGGCAAAACGACTGGCCTGTAAACCTAAATTGGTGCGCAAGGCCTGTTCGATACACTCTTGTAAACTCAATTTCAGCACTTCTGCGGAGACAGGCCCCGTCAAGAGGCCCCAGAGCACAAATCCGCCCATCAGGCGACGTGAAAATCGGGTCTTCATGTTTCTTCCTCCTCGGGCAATTCCGGCCGCCATGGGGTATTGGGCGTGTCGGATTCAATTTTTCCATCTCTGAGCACCACCACCCGTTTGCAGCATTTGGCAATATCTGGTTCGTGGGTAATGATCACCAGGGTTGATCCCTCATGATTGAGATCTTGTAAAAGGCGCATAATCTCATAACTGGTGCGGGTATCCAAGGCTCCTGTGGGTTCATCCGCGAGCAAGAGGGCCGGTTTGCTCACCAGGGCACGGGCAATACTGACACGCTGTTGCTGCCCCCCCGAGAGTTCAATCGGGGTGTGGTCCAAACGATCTCCCAAGCCGACATGTTTGAGGGCATTTTCGGCCCGCATCAACCGCTCCGCTTTGGCAATACGGGCATAAAACAGCGGCAGGGCCACATTTTCAAGCGAAGTCATGTCTGAGAGCAAATTAAAAGACTGAAAGACAAAGCCAATTTTTTGGTTGCGAATCTGGGACAATTGCACTTCTGAGGCCGCGCTGACATCCACCCCATCGAGGTTTAAACTGCCTCCCGTGGGGGTATCCAGACAGCCGAGCAGGGTCATCAGGGTCGATTTGCCCGAGCCCGACGGCCCCATAATCGCGACCATTTCCCCAGCGCCGACACGAAAACTCACGCCCCGCAGGGCCTGAACCTCTTGTTGGGCCATGCGGTAGGTTTTAACCAAGTCACGGGCTTCGAGCATGGGGGACTGTGAAGTGCCTTTTTCAAATTAAAATTTGGATTAAATTAGATATAAACATATTATAACCCATGTTTCAATTTGCTCTGCCCGCTAACTTGAACTGGAAAGACCCCGCTCACTTAAGATCTCTGCAATCACATGGTCTTTGTTTTGCCAAAGGGTATTGACCCAGGTTTGGATCTGTTCCTGGTAGGCGCTGTCAGAGAGATAGTCGCGGCCCACAACATTTTCGGGTATGGGCAGGGTTTGCACACGCACCACAATCTCAGGCAATTGGCCACTTAAAAGTGCCCAGAAGAGTTTCTTGTGGCTGTTTTGGGGGTAGAGCAGAGTCACATCCAAAACCTGATGCAGGGTCTCACCCATGGCTGCCAACACCAACCCCACCCCTCCCGCTTTGGGCCGCAAGAGGTGTTTGTAAGGCGACTGTTGTTTGGCCATTTTCTCGGGTTTAAAGCGCGTGCCTTCCAAAAAGTTAATCACCGAGACCGGGTATTTTTTAAATTTTTCGCAGTGGTGGCGGGTGGTCTTCATGTCTTTGCCACGCATTTCGGGGTGTTTCTCCAGAAATGCACGGGAATAGCGCTTCATAAAGGGAAAGTCCAAGGCCCACCAAGCAATGCCCAAGACAGGCACCCAGATCAGCTCCTGTTTGAGAAAAAACTTGAGAAAGGGAATCTGACCTTTAAAGACATGTTGAAGTACAAAGATATCCGTCCAAGAGCGGTGATTGCTGATCACCAGATAAGAATGATTCATGTCCAAATCTGCGAGGCCCTGAATGTCCCAACGCGTGGTTTGGGTGAGGTGCATAATGCGGCTGTTGCCCTTGACCCAGTTCTGGGCCATTTGAATCAGCGCCAAGGTGCTAAAATGCTGCAAAGCAGGCACAGGCAAGAATTTGAGCAGGATAAATGGCAAAAAAGTCGAAAACCAAAAAAGGGTATTTAAGGCGATCAAACTGGCGGTTAAACACCCCAGCAGAGGCGCAGGTAAAAAGCTCAACATGGGAATTTTCCTCGGTAGTATCCACGGTGGTAAAGTTCTGTTTCAGTGTAAGAGAGCGTGCAGGGCCTTTGTGTCACAAATTGGTCAAAGCTCCATCCCCAATTGGTCATACCTTGCTCAAGCGCCAATTTCAAGGCTCGGCACACCAAGCCAAACCCTGTCGCGCTTCGCGTTCGAGATCGGCATCGCGGGTATCTGAGGCATAGAGCAAGAGCGCTAAATTGTGGAATATGGCACGCATTCGGGCCAGTTTCAAGGTCTCAGCACTGACTGGGCCATAGTGCTGCCAGAATGTCTCATGGGTCTCGGGAGGTAAGAGGCTAAACACAGCTGAAAAATCACAAGCGGGATCTCCCAAATGGGCATCTCCCCAATCGATCACCCCGTTCAAATGGCCCGCGTGATCCACCACCAAGTGGCGGATATACAGATCACCATGCACCAAGCAGCGCGGGCGGTTGAGCGGTGTTTCCGGGGGCAAATCAGCCAAAAAAGACAGCCAGGGAGCATCACTCGATAGCAAACCCAGTGTCTGGGCCTGGGCAAGCCGCTCCATGATCTGTGGCACGCGCAGGGCCACATCCACTTTTTTCATGTGATCAGGCGGCAAATCCAAGGTCTGGGCCAAGGGAAAATGGTGCAAGGTTTTGAGAAATTCGGCCATCGGCACGATAAGAGCCTGGCGCTGTAAGCCACTGAGCCGGGCCCGGCAGGCCGTTTGCCCTGGCACAAGCGAAAAACCCGCAAAGGGCCAATCAAAAGCGGGGCTGGGCTGACCATTAAAACGCGGCACAGGAATCTGAAGCGCCAAATGAGGGGCCAAATGGGCCAAAAGCTGCCATTCGGTGTCCATCAGGCTTAAGGCCATTTCTCGGCGAGGAAAGCGAAAGGCCCAGGTCTGATTGACAGAATAAACGGTATTGTCCCAACCTGTGCCCAAGGGCGCAATCTGCACAGGAGCCAAAACAGGAAATTGGTTCTCAATCAGGGTTTTTGCCAAAGCCGGAGAAACCACCCGTTCACTTAACCAAGGGCGTTCGTGGCTCATTGTCTGTGTCGAAGATCTATCTGCGGGTTTTGCGGGTCGAAAGCGGCTCAATATGCCAGCCTTCCCACGACATGGGGCGGTACATGCCCGCTTGGGCAATAATGCCATCAAATTCTTTTTGGGAGATCTTTTTGCCATTGCGGTACATATGCACATCAATCGCCTGGCCAAAATTATGGCGACTGTGACCAGGGGGGGCCACCCATTTGCGGGCTTTGGCCACCGAACCGTATTTTTTGACGGCTTTGTTAAACAGATCGCGCTGATGTTCAACACTGCGGTATGAAGAAAAGACATCCACCCGAATGCCTTTGGCTTTGGCAATCTCCAAAACCTCGCGCAGGCCACGTTCGGCTTCACCGGTCAAGCTGATCTTGCGGCCATATTTGTCTTTTAAGCCCGTATCATGGATCCCGGCAGGATAATGTTGGGGACGGGGTTTGGTGGCCACAGCGGTATTGTCTTGGACGGCTGGTTTGGGACGGGGAATTGGCAGCGGAATGCGACCGGGCAAACTCGGCAAAGGCGACGTTTGCGTTTCTGAGGGCTCATCGGGGGCGTCAATCAGATCGGGATCTTCCATTTCCGCATCTGGGTCTTCGGGCATTTCAGGCTCTACAGCAGGAGCCACAATCGGTCTGGGCAGTGGGGGCAAGCTGGGCAATTGACTTTGGCCTGTTTGGGGCCGCTGAGGCAGGACGGGAGCTGATGGCAGGCTGGGAAGGGTGGGTAAATTGGGCTTGGTGGGCATATTCCAGCTTTTGAGTAAATCGGGGGTCATCAACAGGCCATTGGCAGGAATCCCAGGCCGGGGGGTCACCCGCAGGGCATCGGGTTGAAAACTCGGGGCAGCTGCTTGGGGAGGACGCGGGGGCATCGAAACAGGCTGAACGTCGCGCCCGAGCAGTTGAGAGACCTGCCCGATCGAAATGCCTGATTGTGGATTGTAAATAGATAATGCGCCCATACTTTTTTTTAGGCATTGAAAGGGGATCTCTGACGAGAAATAAACTTAATTTAGCTTAAGTTTAACTTCACAAAGAGCCCTGCTGATGGCCTGCCAAGCCTGTGATAAAATGGGGCTATGCTTTTTTCGCCAGATAAAATACTGTGGGTCGCACTGGGTGGGGCCTCTGGCTCTGTTTTGCGCTATCTTTTGGTTTCTCTGTTGCGACAATGGCACCCCCTTTTTCCCTGGGGCACGCTTTTGGTCAATGGTCTGGGCTCAATGCTGGCAGGGGTTTTATTGGCTTATTCAGCCAAGTTTTTGCCCACCACGGGCCCGCTTTATTTGCTGCTGATGGTGGGATTTTTGGGCGGTTTTACCACCTTTTCGGCCTTTAGCGCAGAGACTTTGCAACTCTGGCTCTCTCCTCACCCTGCCCTTCCCTTTGCTGCCTTGCTCAATCTGGCTTTGAATCTCTTTGGCAGTCTGCTGGCAGTAACTCTGGCTTATCACAGCACCCAGTACTTTTTGCGCAGCCTTTAAAGGTGTTTGAGCTGCTCCAAAATATGTAAGCCCAACGGCTCAAATTTAAACCCCATCACACGGGCATTAGTCAGGATCACCACCCCGTTTTTCTGCTGGGGATCAATGGCCATAAACGCTTTGCCCCCCGCCGCAGAGCCACTGTGCCAATAGATCTTTCCAAATTCAAAATATTGCCAACCCCAGGCCATTTGGCAAAATGGCGCACCTCGGCGGCCTGTTAACGTCATACTCAAGGCCAAGGGCTGTGCCCAGGCAGAAGGTTTGAGTTGCAAAATTTGGGCCAAAAAATGCAAAAGGTCACGGGTGCTGGATTTGAGACCGCCAGAAGCCGTCAATCCACCCGCATCAGCAAAATAGGGCACAAGCTGGGTGTGAATATATCCAGGCGCCAGGCGCAGAAATTGTTCCGAGCTGAGCTGCAAACGGGTATCAGGAAGCCCCAATTGGGCCGTTAACTGTGCCAATTGGGTCTGGAAGCTGAGACCTGTTTTTTCAGCCAAGAGAGCCCCTAAAAGCCCATAGCCCAAGGTCGAATAGGCAAAACCTGCAGGGGCCGAACGCGTTCGTTGAAAGCCCTGCAGAAAAGCAGCCAAATCCTGAGGGGCATAGCGGCGTGGGGATTGAGGATCCCTCAGGTCGAGATTGTCAGGCAGGGCAGGCAGACCACTGGAATGGGTCAAGAGATCAGCCCAAGTTAAGGCCTGGCCCCCATAACACCAAGCTGAGGTTTCAGTTGGCAAACAGGGTTTGACCGAATCATATAATTTGACTTGTCCTTGAATAACCAGTTGTGCCAACAAAAGGGCTGTAAAGGGCTTGGTCAGAGAGGCAACCTCATAAATCGTATCTGGCTGAGGCGGCTGATCTTTGCTATGGCTAAGAGAGCCCCAGGATAGATAGATTGTGCCTTGGGGTGTCACCACGCCGATTTGTAAGCCCGGTGCCTGGGTGGCTGGATCGCTCAAAAAAGTCTGAACTTTGGGTTCCAAACGCTGCTTCAGAGCTTCCTGGCGCGCAGTTTGGCTCTGTTCAGTTTTTTGAGCCCTGACTGGGAAAGCAGTCAGATTTACAATAACCAGAAATAAGCAGCAAAGCGTGCAACGATATTTTTTGCTCAACGGGTCGTTTACAGCCAAGATTTGCTCCATTGGGAGAAAGGGGTTGCCTTAATTTTAACAGCTAAGCCGCCATCCAGAATCCTTCTCTGGCAGTTTGACTGCACACCTGAAGGGCATCAATCTTGTTTTCAATTTCTATTTCGATACTTTGGCGAAGCAGTAAAAGGGGCAAGACGGCTTCTTCTTGGGGTTC
>JBFWRL010000078.1:0-25258 GCA_050248915.1 Candidatus Sericytochromatia bacterium | reverse complement strand
GTGTGCTCTTCCGATCTTCGGGCGCAACAATTGCTGCATTTTGCCAGTGAGGACAATTTTGCCATCGACCATGATGCCCACCCGATCACAGAGAGCCTCGACATCGGATAAAACATGCGAATTAAACAAGATTGTGCGGCCTTCGCGTTTGAGTTCGAGCACCAGTTCTTTGACCTCGTGCCGCCCGAGTGGATCCAGACCCGACATCGGCTCGTCGAGCAACAAAAGCTGAGGATCGTTGATCAGGGCTTGGGCAAACCCCAGGCGCTGCATCATGCCTTTGGAGTAGGTGCGGATTTGTTTGCGGGCGGCTGTTTCAGAGAGCTGAACCCGGTCCAGCAATTGGGGGATGCGCTGCCGGATCAAACGGGGGGAGAGATTAAAAAAACTGCCACAGAGCTGGAGAAACTCATGGGCGGTGAGATAGGCGTAGACAGAAGGCAATTCGGGCAGATAGCCCATTTGCATGCGATTGCGGGTATTGCTGGGGGATTGCCCCATGATCAGCACATCGCCCTGATCGGGTTTGACAAGGCCCACCAGGGTTTTGATCGTGGTGGTTTTTCCGGCCCCATTGGGGCCCAATAGTCCAAAGGTCTCACCTGCAAAAACCTGCAGATCCACACCTTTTAAGACCTCTACCTTTTTACGCCAAAATCCGACGTGAAATGTTTTGGTCAAGCCCTGAATGTCTATTGCTGCGGTATATGCGTCCATCGTTTTTCAGTTCAAAGTTCGGATTGATTTTAGGATTGATTTAGGAAAAAAGTTATTTCAGAATGTTTTTTCATTATACCCCGTTGTTGATCCCTTAGGCAGGTTTAATCCGTGTGAGGTTGTGACCAATCCCCTCATAGTGTCGAGACGAGAATGTTATAATGCCCACTGGAGGCGTCTATGAGTTCTGCTGTTCCTATTCACCAGCCCCATCCCGAGTCCAAATCCAAAAAAATGGGTCTGTTTGTTCTGTTTTTGTTTCTGAAATTTTTTCTGGCTTTTTTGCTCTTGCTCTTGGCTGCTGCCGGCGGATTGGCAACAGGGGCCTATTTTCGCCTGCAAAGTTTGCCCGATGTTCGTAAATTGGGCAATTTTGATCCCCATGAACGCAGTGAAATCCTGACGCCCGATGGCAAAGTTCTGAAAGAAATTTTTGGTGAAGAAAACCGCAAAGTGGTTTTACTCAAAGACATTCCCCTGCAAGTCCGCCAGGCTGTTTTGGCCATTGAAGACGCCCGTTTTCAGGAACACGGAGGGGTAGATCCGATTGGGATCATCCGTGCCGTCAAGGCCAATATGGACAAAAACGATGTGGTCCAAGGTGGCAGCACCATCACCCAGCAGGTGGTTAAAAATCTCTTTTTTACCCCAGAAAAATCATACGCCCGCAAAGCCGCTGAAGCCGTTTTGTCGATCCAAGTAGATCAGACTTTTTCCAAAGAACAAATTCTCGAACTCTACCTCAATTTGATCTATTGGGGCCACAATGCCTATGGGATTCAAGCGGCTGCTGAGACCTATTTTGGCAAATCCGTCAAAGATCTGACCCTCTCAGAATCGGCCATGATTGCCGGTCTGATTCGCGGCCCAGAAAACTTCTCACCCTACCGCAATTATAAAATGGCCAAAATTCGCCAAGCTGAAACCCTGCGCAAAATGGTCGAGAGCAAGTTTATTACAGCAGAAGCCGCTGAACAGGCCAAAAAAGAGCCCCTCAAACTCAATGGCATTCGCCGGGGCATGCAACACCCCTATTTCACCACTTATGTCATGGACCATCTCAAAAAGCTCTATACCGATAGCGAACTCGAAACCAAAGGGCTGAAAATTTATACCAGCATCAATGTCAAAGCTCAGAATCACGCGATCAAAGTAGTGAGTGAACACCTGGCAAAACTGAAAGATTACAATATTCAGCAGGGAGCCCTGGTGGCCATTGACTCCAAAACGGGCCGTGTGATCGCCATGGTGGGTGGCACCAAATTTGGCTATGGTGCCAATGAATTTAACCGCGCTTTTCAGGCCCAGCGCCAAACCGGTTCGGCCTTTAAACCTTTTGTCTATGTTACGGGTTTTGAAAATGGTTTAACCCCTTGGAGCACCGAAGTGGACGGCCCGACGGTCTATCGCACCGGCCCCGGCACAACCTGGAGCCCACAAAACTATGGCCGCAATTACCGCGGCGCTATGAGTCTGCATAGCGCTCTGGTGGCGTCAACCAACGTGGTTGCTGTCAAGGTCATGGACAAAGTGGGGATCGACAAAGTGGTCGAAATGACCAAACGTCTGGGGATCAAAAGTGAAGTGCGCCCCTTTCTCTCTTCCGCGCTGGGGGCCTCTGAAATTACGCCCCTGGAAATGGCCCAGGCCTTTTCTGCCTTTGCCAATGACGGGGTCTTGAATATGGCCTCTCCGATTCTGCGCATCGAAGATAAAAATGGCAATGTGATCTTTGACAATGCCCAACCCAAAGGCAAACGTGTCTTGGACAAAGATGTCGTGCGCGCTTTGAATCACACGCTGATGGCGGTGGTCACCAGCGGAACGGCAACTGCGGCGTATATTCCCGGTCAACAGGTGGCGGGCAAAACCGGCACCACCAGCAGTCACAAAGATGCCTGGTTTATGGGGTATACCCCTCAAATTACAACCGCCATTTGGATCGGCAACGACACCCCCATGGTGATGTATGGCGCGACAGGCGGGGTGTTCTGTGCCCCCATTTGGAAAGATTTTATGGTAGATGCGCTGAAAGCGTATAAACCCGAAACTTTCCCCCCCCAATTGCCACTCAATCGCAAACGCCAATTTAGCAAAGGCACCTATATTTCCAGCGTCGAGCCAGAAACCGAAGAAGAGAAGAAAAAACGCGAAAAAGAACGGGCCAAAGCAGCCGCCTTGGCAGCGGCGCGTCAAAAAGCCCAAATTCCTGAATCTCAGCTCGACACCACAGAACAAACCCGCGTGCGTGTGCGTAACTCCATCCGGACGATTGTGCCCACGGTGCCTGAAGATCATGATACCGCGGGGCGCATGACAGGCAGCCAGCGCACCAATTCGCGTTCGGGTCGCATGGACGGTGGCACCTCTGGCGGTCAGACCGTTCCCCAGACCCCTCCCACAGTGCCTCAAAATCCACCGGCCCAGAACAACCCACCGGCAGACCCTCCCACAGTGCCTCAGAATCCACCGGCCCAGAACAATCCGCCTGCGGAACCCCCAACGGTTCCTCAGCCCCCGGCCAGCCCTTAACGGTGTTTGCTGTCCATGTCTAAAGATCTGCAAACGGCCACTTTGGGGGCGGGGTGTTTCTGGTGTGTCGAAGCGGTTTTTCAGCGTTTAAAAGGCGTTGAAAGTGTGGTTTCGGGGTATACCGGTGGCCAGACGCCCTCTCCGACTTACAAAGAGATCTGCACAGGCAGAACGGGCCATGCCGAGGTGATTCAGATTGCCTTTGACCCTGTTCAGGTGTCGTTTGCGGATTTGCTGGAGGTCTTTTGGCATACCCACGATCCCACGACCCTCAACCAACAGGGCAATGATGTGGGCACCCAGTACCGCTCAGCCATTTTTTACGCCGATCTTGAGCAAAAATCTGTGGCTGAGACTTCACGGGCAAAAACCGAGGCCTCGGGTCTCTGGCCCAAGCCCATCGTGACAGAAATTGTGCCCCTGACGGTCTTTTATCAAGCAGAAGACTACCACCAGAATTATTTTAATCAAAATCCCAATCAGCCCTATTGTTCGTTTGCAATCCCACCCAAATTGCGCAAACTTGAGGCAAAATTCGGCAATCGCTTAAAACCTGCTTGAGGCAGGCTCAGTCCATCATTTCTCCATCCCAATAGACCCAACGGCCTTGGTAGCGCTTAAAGCGGGAGTTCTCATGGATACAGCCCTGCTCGTTTCCCTGGCGATAAAAGGCTTTAAAGTCAACTTTGCCCATTTTATCTTGGGCTTGGCCCTGGGCTGTGCTGAGGATTTCAAGCCGGTAGAAACTGACACCCTCTGCGGCCTGTTTGACCTTTTCGCGTTCATTTTTGCCGTGTTGACGCGGATGGTGGCTGTAAAGCAAATAGTCCACCAAATGCAGGGCATAGGCACTGTAACGCGATCGCATCAGCCCTTCGGCGGTTTCAGGCAGAGCCTGCCCCGTATGAAAGGGTTCGCAGCACTGGGTATAGCTGGCTTTGAGTCCACAGGGGCAGGCAGTCATAAGCGATAATTGCTGGCGTGGCTATTCCAGGGGAGCACCCTGTGAAATCCAGGCTCCCAGGGTTTGGCGCTCGGTATCAGTCATGCCTGTGGCGTTGCCCTGAGGCATGCCTTTGCTATCAACTGCGCGGGCTTTGATTCGATCTGCATATTTTTTGACTTGGTCTTTGCTGTCAAAATTGACGCCAACGCGGGCACCCGCACCTGAATGACACATCGCACAGCGGGATTGGACGATACTGTTTGCAACCGAAAAACTGACTTTTTCGCCGCTGGCCGGTGTGCTGCTGGCAGGGGTACTGCTGCTGGGAGCGGGAGAGTTGGAGCTGGCGGGGGTATTGTTTCCGGCACAGGCGGCCAACAGTGCGAGCAGCAAAACAGAAGGCAACAAAGTCAGGTTTTTCACGGATGATCACTCCTTGGTGAGACAGTTCTTGAGGCGTATTCTAACATGTGAGACCACGCTTGAGTAATTGAATTTTTGAACTGTTCTCACCGGGCAAGACGGCACTTTGATTATTTATCAAAAAATGATACTATTTTGTTGCCAAAATGACTCTCGCCGCAACCAAGCAAAATATAATTCGAGAAAGGTAGACTTTGATGCAAAAACCATTACCTTTGTCTATTCTGACAGTGACTTTGCTCTCCTTGCTGAGTCTCAGTCCTGTTCAAAGTCAAACTGTTTCAGCCCCCTTTCAAGTGGCCCAGTCTTCCACGGCCCCCCTGGCAGAAGGGGTCGAACACCTCAAAGATTATAATTACTCCGCTGTCTGGGCCCTGCTGACCCGTGAGAGCCAGGCCGATTTGGTGCGTTTTTTGGCTCTCTGGACCGATTGGCGAGAGATGCCCCACGAAGAACTCCAGGCCCTGCTGATCAATGATGATCATCATTTACACCGCCAAGCCTGGGGACTGCTGCGGGAAAAACTGCAGTGGCCGGAACAGTTTGCTTTACCACAGTTGATTGCAGTCTACGAAGATGGCCGTAAAAAATTACGCTGGCGAGCGGCGGAACTTGCGCTGCGTACCCGTGGCCAGATTCACACCTATACCTTGCGGTATGAAAATGATCCTTTGGATACCTATCCAGTTTACCCCAGTCCAAAACACCACCTGGTCGAGGGCTGTTGGGCTGGAAAACCCCGTTCGATTGGGGGAGAAGGGAGCTATGATGCCTTTTGGGCTGTGCATTTTTTTAAACAAATTTCGGCCACTGATTTTATCTACGAAAGTACATATATGACTGAAAGTCCTGACTATGAGCCCGATGGTGTAACCGTCATCTATGGAACTGGTCTGAGAACCAATTTTCAATATACCCATTTGCTCAAACAAAAGGATCAGTTTGGGCATCAGAATATGCGGGTATTCGATAATAAAAAAACCTATCTTCAAAAAGCCAGCAATGTTATTTTGGGCTTTGAAATCAAAAACAAAAATGAAATGCATATCATGGACCCTTGGGGCAAGTCACAAATCAAATTGGTACGCTGTGGGCCAGAGACAATACAAGCGGTCTATCTCTGCCGAGACGCCAGTCGAACCCTCTTTACCTGTCGGGACAATCTCTATGGCCCCACGATCGAAGGCCCGAAAAAAATCACCCAGGTGCATGATCGGCAACCCCTGGTGGGTTACCACGAATCACCGGGCAGCAATTATCAACCTTGAGAAAGATGACTATAGATGCGCGATATAAGTAAACAATCTTTGATTGCACTGATGTGGCTGACCCCTGTTTGCGCTTTTTCAGACAAGGTATTCGCTGCAGAATTGGAAGATTTGGCTTTTTTCAGTCAGACCGAATTACCTGAATACAACCAACTCAACAATTTCTCTCTCTACCATCAAAAATACCCCGCTGAGTTAAAACAACAATTGGCCTCTTACCTTCTGCCTTCTCTCCCTGGTTATCGCGATGGGGACCTGGCTCAGGCTTTGTTTGATAGACCCCACTCCCTTGCTATCGACAGCCAGGGAACGTTGTATTTGGCTGATCAGGAACGGGTTCGAAAAATCGCCGATGGGCGGGTAAGTACGCTCCCCTTACCCAAAGGGCGCTATTTGATTGCCGTCAATTCAGATAATCAACTCTATTTAAGTTTGAATGCCCAATTGTTTCTCTGGACAGGAAAAAGCCTCAAAACCATTGCTGGAAAACCGTATCAAGAGAATCTAAAAATTAGAGATGGTCAGGGAACCTCTGCTGTGATCTCTCCCTTTAAACTGGCTCCTGGGATACAGGGAGAAATATATGCTCTTGAGCAGCATTGTCTGCGCAAATATACCCCGCAAGGCAAAGTAACAACCTTGGCTGGCCATTGTTTTGAAAGCGGTTATCGTGATGGTCAGGGAAAAGCAGCGCGTTTTCATTTTCCCCAAAATATCACAGTCGATCAACAGGGAAATATTTGGCTGAGAGAAGATACCAATAGCTCACAAGGCAATCATTATCACCTCCGCAAAATTTCCCCAACTGGTTCTGTTAGTACCGCAGAAAAATTTGAAAAACCAGGAAACCCATTTTTGGCCACCCGGCCGAATGGCTCGCTGATTATCGGCGCAATGCTGAGCCCATCAGCCACTTTAAGCAGCTTATATCTGCGCGACAGCGATGGTCAAATGCAAGAATGGGCTCCCATGCATGGGATACCCACTTTGGCTGAATATGCACACAATGCCTATAGCGATGGAACGCCTCTGTCTCAAGCCCGGCGCTGGGGTTTAAGTAGTGTGAGCGATGCTGATGGCAATATTTATACCATTGCCGATGATTATCTAGTTAAAATCAGCCCTGATGGGGAATTTTTACGTTTGGCTGGACAAGCTCGGCGGGCCCGGTTCAAGCAACCCAAGAGTGCCAATTATCAGGCTAAAAATCACCTATTAATTACGAAAGTCTCTGACGCTCCCTGTGGCAACCAGGGTTCTCCCGAAGATATCTTTGCAATGCACCCAAATACAGCCGAGATGCATCAAATTACTTGGTTTGAAGAAGATATCCGCTATGCCTGCGGCAAAGACTTGTCAGGGGGGTGGGGCAAAGAAAACAAATCTATTTGGTTTTCCAATCATGATTATCACCTCTATCGGGTCAACAGCGATGGGACCGGTTTGGCGTTGCTGGCCGATGGCCAAAATGGAGATCCCAGCTTTTCAATGCCCTTTTTTTATAAACCCCAATGGTGGCCCGCACGACAGGTCTCACTTTTCCATGTTCACACCCGTTTAGAAGGGGGTATGTTTCGTACAGGGCTTTCACAAATGGATGCAAATGGCCAAAATTTGGGCGAACTTCCGATGACTTTGCCCGGTAACTACGCTTTGGAGACCAATAGTTATTGGAACCGCAAACATTTACCTGTGTTTTTCCCAGATGGAAAAACCCTTTTGGTGGCTGCTTACGAACAAAACAACCCTGATCACACAGTTTGGATGCGCTTGGATTTAAATACCCGTCAAACTCAACTGATCAAATTCAGTCAGGCGGGCATTTACAGAGGCTTAGATATCTCTCCTGATGGAAAAAAAATGGTCGGAATTTTAACCCTCACGGCTGATTCAGCACGTCAGCACAAATTAAAATGCCCGAATCAGGCTTGTCCGGAAAGCGTGGTTGTGATGAATGCCAATGGCAGTGCTGTTACGCCCCTAATCGGATTTCAACAAAACCGCATTCAAAATTACTTTCAGACTGTGCGCTGGTCTCCAGATGGCAGCCAGATCGCTGTCGAGAATTATGGCTTAAAAAGTCGGGTAAAATCGAGTATTGACCTTTTTTCTGCCTCGGGCAAATGGTTGCGCAATCTGGTCAGCACAAACCACCAGGATAAAACCACCTATCACTTACTCGATTGGTAAACGGTTTTAAGGCCAAATAAACCTGAGCCGCCGCCCAGGCGGAGCTTGGTAAACTTTGCGTCGCCCGCTGCCATCTGTGCGGGTTTCAAAGACAAAATCCAGCCCTTTGTCGGGATGCACATATTGCAAATGATAGACTTTTTTTCCGTCTTGGGACCAAACCGAATAATAGGCCTCACCGGCCGGAAAAAGTTGTTTGGGATTGCTGCCATTGGCTTTGGCAATAAAGGGCGCAGATTCACACAAAAATTCATCCACATGCCAGACACAGTTTTTTCCTTTTTTGAGTTTGTCGGCCTCTGCTTTGGTCATGCGCTTGTGATACAGAATCGACTGTCCGTCGGGAGAGAGTTGAACATCTTCAATCAGGTGATGTGTTGGTAACGCCATTTTGCGCACCTGATGCCCTTGGGCATCCCGTTCAAACCACTCTGTATAACCCAGGGGGTTTCTGCGCTTGTGTTCGGTTAAAATGCGATTTTTATGCACATAGACTTTTTTAAGCAAAATATCTCCGTCATTCAATGAGAAGGGAATTTGTTCCCGCGTTTGGGCTTGCAAATTCAGCCGAAACAAAAAGATCGGCGCGGTATAATGGGCGTTTCCCTGTAGGGATTCGGGCAGTTCTCGCACCTCTGAGGCAAAGACCAGATCTGAACCGAGCCAGTCCACCCCTCTTACCGATTCATTGTAGGGATAGTGATCCATTCGGCGTTTGAGCTGCGTCCCGTCATTACGCATGGTATAGACTTCATCATTCATGACAAAGGCAATCTGTTGGCGATCCGCAGACCAACGGGGATAAAGCGAAAAATCGTACAAACGCCCGTAACGGGGGTCGCCTTCAAACCATGTCAGGCGATGGGATTTTCCTGTTTGTGGGTCCAGGGCATAAAGATCGCTATTATCTCCCAAGGTTTTGGAGGAAAGTATCATCAACAAATGATTGGTAGGGTTATAAACAGGGGCTTTGCGCTGAATTTTGCCTGTGCTCACTTGCTCTTGAAATTGGACAACCGGATAGCGATCCTCGTGGTTATTGGGGTTGTCATAGGAAGAAAAATCCCGATCTGCAGGATCTCCCTCACAGCGTTCATCACTCAGGGTTTCAGGATGCAAAAACTCCATAATCCCCAGTGTCCAGAAACCATTATTGGCTCTGTTATTCAGTTTGAGTTGGGCTTTTAGTTCCTGTCCGCCATGTTTGAGGCGCACAAGTGCCTCACTTCCCTGGTAATCGAGGACTTCAAAAACATCGCTGCTGTAAGATTCTGCAAAAACATCAAACTCTGGCGTACTGAGCCAGCTGATGAACGATTCCCAAAAATTCACGACAAACTCTTTATTAACAGCATTTCCCAAAAAATAATACAATAATTCGCGTTTGTATTGGGGCTGTCTTTGTTTGAGTACATTGACCATGGCCCAACGACTGTCTTCAGTAAGGTAAGACCAAATAGATTTATAATAATAACTTTTCAGACGGGGTTCACTGGTTTTGACTTTTGCAACATATTCAAAAATCCAATAGGGCGTAAAGGTGACATGATTTGGAATAGTTTTGGGCTCAACGCCAGGGGCGGGGATCAAAAAATTCGGACAAGCCTGGGCAGAAAACGCCAAGGATAAAGTGATCAAACAGGCCAAAAATCCCGTTTTTAACATTATTTCAACCCCAGTCCTTTCTTGATTTCAGCCAATTCAGGCGGGGCCCAACCCCGTTTTTCAAATTCGGCAAAATCTTCGGCCAAGACTGTTTTGGCAGCTGTCCCCTTTTCCCAAGGTTGTGGAAAGAACCGGATCCCCACAGAGCCTGTAAAATGGTATTCGGAATCAAAATTGGGATCAGAACCGCCCAAAAGAAAGGCATAATCCGCTTGGGCCTGTTTCAGATCCCCATTAAAAAGTTTGGCATGGGCTGCAGGCAAAAGACAGGCGTTGCCCCAGTCATTTTCACTGGCTTTTTCAGAAGTTTTCAACAACTCACCCCATTTTTTTTGCCAAAATTGAGAGTAACAGAGATAGGCCCATTCCTCGGCATGGGTTCCCCCATATTCCTGATTGAATACGCGGATATATTCAGTCCACATTTTTTCTGAAAGCCCGTATTCACCCACGGAAAAATACAATTGCCCTTTTTGTTTTAAATAGTCAACTTTCACCACCGAATTGGATTCAGCGATCAGGGGGTCTAAAATCGCCAAACTGGGTTTTGCCAAATCATAATCGGGTATCTGAATCAAGACGGAGATACGCCCCTGATGGTAAATGCGTAGGAATTCTTTTTTCTCGAGTTGAAACTCTTTTAATACCTGGGCCGGATCCATGGGAGCCAAATAGACCAAGGCCTGATCATAATCAGCCAGAGCCTGACTGAATTGGGCCAACTCGGTGTAGAGATAGGCTCTTTCACCCAAGGCCGGGAGATACTGGGGATTCAAACGCAGGGCCTGATTCAAATCATTGAGAGCGCGTTCTAAAATCCAGGGTTCGGCTTGCTCTGGTTTGTCGCCTGACGCCAGTGGTTTGGACAGTTCTCTGCGCAATGAATAATAACTCGCTGCCCGTTTGAAATAGGCTTCGGGGTCTTGGGGCTTTAAGGCCACATATTTATCCAGGGCTTTGATCCCCGCCCAGTACTGGCTGTTGAGGATGGCGTAAAGACTTAAGAGATCATAGAGACGGGCTTCTTGGGGATTTACTTTGATGGCGGCTTCAATTTCCTGCAGCGCTTTGTTGGGCTCTATTTTTTTCATGAACAATAGCGAGCGTTCCACGTAAATTTGGCTGTGCTGGGGAGCAATTTTCTGGGCCAAAGCCAGATCTGCTTCCGCGAGTTGGTATTTTTTTTCCCAGCCAGCTTGGGTGATGTCTATTTGCTCACGGTAGGCCCGTGCCCTCAAGCAAAGCGCATTCAAGTGGCGGGGCTGCTTTTTTAAAAAGCTGTTGAGGGTCTTCATTGCCTCAGCGTACTGGGCGTTTTCCAACTGGCTCTCAGTTTGAAGCAGAACTGGGTCGGAAGCAACTGGCGTAACCGCTTTTCCAGAAGCCTGAAACCCCATCAACAAACACAAAGATAGACCCAAAGTCAGTGTTTTAAACAAAACAGACATAAAAAGACCTCATTTCTCCAGCAATTGAAGGCCCCTCTATTGTGCCGCAGTTCTAACGGGTTTACAAGGCCGCCAAGCCATGTAAATAGGCTGCCATCGTACGCATGCCATCGCGCATTTGGCTCAACCTGAAATTTTCGTTGGGCCCGTGGTAATGGTCCGACATCAGGCTCTGGGCGATCAGAACCAAAGGCGCTTGAGGGAAGACCCGCTGAAATTGTGGCAGAGCACCAATCGTGCCACCACTGCCCACAATCAGGGGTGTTTTGCCAAAGCCAAATTCACAGGCGGCCGCAGCTACCTGCATCGGCAAGGCATCTAAATCTGTTTTACAGCCGTAAAGTTGGGTTCCTGCAGATACGCAAATGGCCGGATGGTATGATTGCAGGTGTTTTTCGAGGGCCTGAAGCACCTGGTTGGGATCTTGCTCGGCCATCAGGCGCAGGGTGAGTTTGGCTTTGACATGGTAAGGTAGCGCACTTTTGGTCACCCCTGGGGTGGTTTGCACACCTTCGAAGCCATGAACTTCAAAGGTCGGGCGGCACCAAATGCGCTCGATGATCTCACGCGGGTCTTCGCTGTAAAAACGGGCCCCAGCGGTGTCTTGATGCAGACGTTGGATATCAAAGACGGCGGCGGTTTTTTCTAAGGCGGCCTGTTCTTCGGCATTGAGCAACGGGGCAGAAACCCCCGGAATGCTCACATTGCCTTGGGCATCACAGCAGGTGGCCAAGGCCCGGATCAAAATATTGAGTGGGTTTTCAACCACACCGCCGACCAGCCCCGAGTGCTGGTCCATGCTGCCCGAGACCAGCTCAGCTTCGGCCTGTAAGAGCCCACGCAGGCGGTAGGTCAGAGCCGGGTGCTCTCCTTCAAAAATTGTGTCGCTGACCAGAATTGAGCTGGGTGTTTTTAAACGGTTGTGTATTTTGTCGAGAAACCAGCCAAAATGGCCACTGCCATTTTCTTCTTCCGTTTCGTAGATCAGCTGAATATTGGGCAGGGCATATCCGGCCTGTTTGAGAAAGGCAATGGCATAAAGGGCCGTTAAAGCGGGCCCTTTATCATCGGTGCTGCCACGCCCATAGAGCCGCTCGTCTTTGAGCAGGGGCTCAAAAGGGCTGCTCTCCCACTGGGGCTCATCAGCCGGTTGCACGTCCATGTGGTTGTAAATAGTGATCCAGGGAGCCGCCGGGTCGTTTTCGAGCCAGCCCAGATACACGGGCAAACCCGGAGTTTGCACAATTTCGCTCTGAAAGCCGACACGGCCCGCCATTTCGGCCACGGTTTCGAGGACCCGCAAACAGTCGGGGGCATGTTCAGGTAATTTGGAGATACTCGGAATCCGCACCAATTGCATCAAGTCAGTGAGCAAATGGGGAATCTGCTCTGTTTGGAAGGCATTTAAACGGCTTTCAAAATCTTCGGGTAGCTTGAGTTCAAAGGACATAAGAGTTTCTCCTGAAAAGGGGTTATCACATTTTAGCTGAATTGCCGGTGACTTATTCAGATGGGGGATGAAAAATATTTTACAAAAAGATAAAATAATGCTAGACTTGAAAACAATGTCGCTTTGAAAGGAACGTTCCCATGCGCCGGATTGTTTGTTTGAATTTCTTGCTGGCCCTCGGCCTTTTGAGCTGTGCCGGACCCACCCCATTGCCTGCGTTGACAAATGAGAGCGCACTTGAGCCACTGCCCACAGGCCAAACAGGGCAGATCAACCCGGCAGATATCCAAGCCCAATACCTGCATCAACAATTTGGCTCAGCCCATATTTCGCCGGATGGCCAACGGCTCTTTCTGGCCCATTACGCCAGCGAAGAGATCTATCTGCGCAACAACAAGGCCTATTGGAGCCGGACAGAAGACACGGCTTTTCAATTTGGCGTACTCAATCTGCAAAGCGGTCAATTGCAAAATCTGGATTTTCTCAAAGGGGCGCTTTCGGCCCCGATTGTCTGGCTGCCTTCTGGCAAAGTGGTCTATGTGGCTCCCAATCAGCCGGCCAAATGGCTGATCTTCGACCCTCAGACGGGAAACGAACAGGTCTTATACACCTTGCCAAGCGGCAGCAAAACACACAGTCTGCACTGGGCTGGAGGCCGCCTGCATGGGCTGTTCAAGCGCCCCATGGCCTCGGGCAGCTTGTTTTCTGTGCTGCGCTTGCAACCCGAAACAGCTGCGACAGAAACCCTGGATTTGCCCGAATTATCGGAGGCCTATGAGATCAGTCTCACCCCATTCCCCGATGGGGAGCGCTATACCCTTTATGCCTATTCCAGCCCGCCCGGGCCACCAAAAGAGGCCTTTGCCCTGAAGACATCACCCCTCCCACATATCCAATTTCTGCTCTTGCAGGCCCGCTCCCCGCGACTGACAGCCTTTCAGGCCTTGCCTGCGAACACCGCTTATACACCCAGCGCACAGATTTCTCCCGAGGGCCGCCAGCTCCTGCTACAGCATGAGACAGGTAAGTTTCAAATCCTGGATCCCGACACCGGCAAATTGGGCAGAGAAATACTGGCCACAGGGGCCCAGTGGCTCGATGAACAGCATCTCCTGCTCTTTACCACCGCCCAGGGTGGGGGCCGCCTGCAGATTTATCACAGTGAAAAAGGGGTGCTGTATTCTCAGAACTACACGGGATCCTGGAGTCGGGTGGCCCTCAGTCCAGATCATATTTACCAGATCAGCTCAGCCTCTGAGAGCAACTACCAGCCCGAACTGAAACGCCTGGGTTATTCCGTGAAAACAGGCTTTGCCCCGGCCTTTGAACTTTTGCTCAAGGCCCAGCCCCATGAGCATTTTGAGCTGATCTCTTCGCCAGGACAGGCTCCGCTGCTTCACACCTTCCCCAACTCCGCCAAGATGACCGATCCCCGCTTGCGGCTGTATCGCCTGGAAGGAGGACTGCGTGAGCTTTACCAACGCCCAGCTTATACCAAACCGGATTTTGACTTCAACCCCTTTGACTCAGGCTGGAGTCTCTGTATGTGCCTCTGAAGCCAGCAGATAAATCTGAAAACTCTGCGCTGAAGCCAGGGCCAGAAAGTCTGAACCTCCCAGCCCGCTGATCGGGTTGGGCAGCTCTGCTGGGGCCAGACATTTGCGGCCCTGCCAAACGCCCTCCCGCGCAGGCCAGGGCTGTGCAGGTTGCTGTGGCGCGGGCAACTGGGTACAGCGCTTGAGTAACCAGCCAAAGGCATCAGCCTGAAGCTGCCAATGGTCTGTTCCACTGCTGACAAAACAGGCCCCGTCTTTGCCTGAGAGTTGGGGTGGCAAGAGAAAGGGCCCCCCCCAGCCCCGAAA
Source organism: Candidatus Sericytochromatia bacterium (assembly GCA_050248915.1). Taxonomy (GTDB): domain Bacteria; phylum Cyanobacteriota; class Sericytochromatia; order UBA7694; family UBA7694. The sequence goes on along the minus strand of JBFWRL010000078.1, from coordinate 10,757 downwards.
GGCCCCAAGCACATGGCAGAGGCGCAGCTCAGCAGCCCCTGTGCCTGGCGGGGGGGAATGGTCGGGATGCCACCAAGGTGAGCTATTCAGCCCCAAACGCAGCTCAGTAGCAGAGAAACGGCCAAAAAACAGACTCTCCAGGCGCAGATCGGGAAAACCGGCCAATTTTTGCAAAGCGTTTGCCCGCAACTCAGGCAGGCCAGCCAGCCAGGCCGCGACCACTGACAAATCCAGCAATTCCTGACTCTGGTGACACGTCAGACGACCGGTCAATAAATGTTGGAGCCAGGCTTCTGGCCGGGCGGCGGGTCGCAGGCAGAGGTGGTAAAGCGCATTGCTTAAGGCTTCGGCCAAGGCCACTGGCACAGGGGCTTGTTGCTCCAAGGCTGGGAGCAATTCCTGCCACAAGCGGTTCATGAGGGGCAAACGGCTTAGCGGCCCCAGAAGCCGTTTGCGCTCTAATTCCTGGGCCAGTTCAGACAGGGCCAGCGGGACGGTCAGGTCTTCCACTGTAGCCATTTGAGGTAATTGGTATAGCGCTGGTGCAGGTATTTGAGCTTGATGGCATCTTCAAAGAGATAAGCCGAGAGTGGCCCCTGTCGGCTGAACGACTCCAGCAGCACCTCAATTTCTTGCAAGCGCAGGCGCACCTCCGGCTCAGTCACGCCATCCAGGCCCAGGGCAAAGGCCTCGGACAGGCGCGAAACGGGGTCGTCGTTATCGCGGTTAAGGCGGTCAAAAGCCGTACAGGAGAGGTCGAATAAACGGCGCAGCCAACTGATTTTATCCACCCGGTAAACCGCATGGCCGGGCAATTCAAAAAAGGCCGCCTCGCTGTTTTGGCTCAGTTTATCGTGTAAGACAAAGGGCAAAATTTGACGAACGTCTTCGAGGGCCACTTCGGGATTTCCGCGAAACCAGGCCAGGGCCTTGCAAAAGAGCAAAAGTGTGAGCAATCCCCGCACCGAGATGCCATTGAGGGTCTGTTGCCCCAAGGCCAAGAGGGGATCCTGCTCCATTTGTTGGGCCATGACCAAGCGGGCATCAAGTGGGGAAAGGCGCAGGGTGTCTTTGGTTTTGTACTCAAATTGCTCCCCAGCCGGGGCACAGTATTCAAATTGGCTGGCAAAAAATTCAATCCGGCGCTGCACGGGCAGGGGGATGCCCACTTTGAGCACATCTTGGTAGAGTTGATCCATTTCTGTTTCACTGAAAATAATCTCAGGTGGCACCACCTCTTCGGGGCGGATGTCTTTTTCGACCCGCGGAATGAGTTCTCCCAAAAAGCGGCTGCTGAAGTGCAGGGTCTTGACGACGATGTCGATGCGGTCCCGCAGGGCCTCGATCACCTGATAGGTTCCCCCCCCTTCTTCAGCATTGGCGGTCATGAACCAGGCCGATTCGGGGCATTCGTAAATCTGATCAAAGATCTCCGCGTAATTGTCCCCCATCACGGTCAGCAAGGCCGACTGGGTGCGGGTCGGAATGCGGTTGTACTCGTCGATGATTTTGACCCGCATGCCCAGCCATTTGCGCCAGGCAATTTGGATTTCGTCCATGTTTTTGGCTTCGATCAAATGGGAGGGCAGGGGGTTGCCGAGCAGATCGGCAATGGTCATTTGCGGCTGCCCGTGTTGGATCGCCCGGCGCACATCATTGACCGGGTAACCGGCCAAAACGCCCATCAAAATAGCGCTGGCGGTTTTTCCCCGGCCCGGCCCCCCAATTAACAAACATTTGCGCCGCACAGCAAAATTCAGCAAGGGCAGCAAAACAAAGCTGGAATAACTCTGATCCGAAGGCAGATGCAATTTTTGGCTGCCAAATTCAATGCTTTTGCGCGGTCCATCGTGGTATTCGATATCATAATAGGGGGAAATAATCGCATGATTGACAATCCAAAAATAGGCTTGGCGCAGTTTTTCGGCGAGCCCCAGTGCGCCTGGCGGAGCCAAACCTGGCCCTGCCGGCCCCTGAAAGAGATCGGGCATCCCACTTTGGCGCAGATCTGTGAGCAAGTGGGGATTGGTCGGGGATTTGGAAACCTTTTGATACGAACGCAGGGTGGGATCCATATTTTCTCCTTGCCTCAACCCAGACCCTGGATTTGGCTTGAACTCAGATAGACCCATGTGGGATGGGCCTGGGGGGTTTTTAAAAGGGCCAGCAGGGCCGGCCTTTGCAGCGGGGGAACATATTCCAGGTCAAGCAGCACCCGATCAATGCCCGGCGCTTTGAGATGGTTGAGCAGGGCCTGTTTGAAGGCCTGTGCTTGAAATGCCTGGTTTGGCGCTACGCCAATATGGTCGAGAATCAGGCCTTTAAAGGCCCCCGAAAGCCCAATAAAATCACCGGCCATGCCAGGCAAAACGGGTGCCAGCCCCCCCAATTTAACTTCCAGCACGGCTGCCACTTGGGCCTTGCGCGAACGCTCGGCTGGGCCTGCCAAATAGACAAAACGCTGGGCCTGCAGGCCTTTTTCACGCAGATAACGCTCCCCTTCGCTGGCCAAATAACGTGCCAGTGTGTCGGAATCTGTTGCAGGGGAGTCTTGCTCAGACTCTGACTCACTTTCGCCTTTTTCACCCGATTCAGACTCTTCTTCAGCCTCTTCGGTTTCAGCCGCTTCAATTTCTTTGCTTTCGGGCTCTTCCACCTCGCCTTCGCCTTCTATCTCCTCATTTTCTTCTGTCTCTGCAGTTTCAGCCTCAAGATCAGCCTCAAATTCCGGTTCGGGCATTTCGTCGAGATGGGCGGGGTCGATTAGGGGAGCCTGATCACCTTCAAAGGCCGGGGATTGCGCCAGCGCTTCAGCCACGTGGGTTTCCATCTCCTCGGCAGCCATATGCACGCCACCACCGGGTTTGCTGGTTTGGGGTGGGGCTGATGGAGCCGGTTTGGCTGTTTCGCTGGGCGGTGGCGGCGTGACTGTGCGCTGCACTGCCGTGGTGGGACGCACCGCCGCTGCTGCGGAGAGATTGCTAAAATTGAGAGAGCCTGTCATGGCCAGTTTTATGCCTTGTTTCTCTGTTTAAAGCAGGCCTTTTTGGATTGACAAAGGCCCTAAATACCTGTTAAACAACCTGTCTGACCGGGATCATATCAGATTTTGTCCCAGGGAGACAACCGGAGCCACAGCGCATGTTTGAACATCTCAAAACCCTCAAAGCCGCCCAAAGCCAGTTGGTTCAGCGTGACGATATGCGCATGCAAGCCGCCCGCAGTCAATATTCACAGGCCCAAGCGCTTTTGCAGGAATACAACCGCAGCCCCGACAAAACCACACTCAAACAGTGCATGTTGTTGCTCACAGGCTGTGTGCGCATGCAGCGCAATTATGCCGAACCCTATTTGCTCTTGGCGTATATCTATTTGGCCTTGCGTTTGCCCCAACTCTCACTCAAATACCTGCGGGTGGCCCAGCATTTGGGCAGCCAAGACCCGCTTTTGGGCAAAATTCAAGCCGCGCTTCAAAAGGGCTTTCAGGCTCCCCGCGTTCAAACTTCCCGTGGCAAAATCCAAGCCTCTCAGCGGCTCTCCGCAGCTTTTTCTGAGGAGACGGATTATGATGCCCTGTATGAAGAAGTGCAGGGGCTGCTGCTGCGTGAAGTGCGTGCGGCCATGGATATTCCACTGCCTGCGGGGCCGACAGCCAACCCCGAGCGTTTAAATGCCCTACACAGGGCCGGGCATCAATTGTCTGAAGCCATTGAGCTGATTCAGGGGCAATTGGAAGTGCTCGATCAGGAAATGGATTGCAGTGAACTCTACCGCAAATTGCGCAGCTTGGAGAGCCGATTGCGGCTTTTGGCCAGTATACTAGAAGGATCAGAGCAATGTGTGGCCTTGATGCAAACGTTAAATGGGCTGGCTCAACGGGTACAGACAGCGCTCATGAACCCATCAGAACAGGATTTGGAAACCTTTCTCGATCAATGTGACAGCATTGCCGATCAGCTTGATGGGTTTACGGCAAAAGGTTGGCAAATTGCTGAACTCGAAGCCGTCTACCAGGCCCTGATCGATCAAATTACCTTGCTGCAAGACAAACTCGACAGTTAAAGCTGAAAGGCGTGCCAATCGTGCAAAAATTGCCAAGGCCCTGGGGGCTTTAAGTGGGCTGGGTCGAAGAGCACCCGCTGGGTTGTAGAAGGAAAGCCTTCTAAACTCAAGAATTCAGGCAGGTCATCGACAAAAAGCTCCACAGCCAGGGTGGCAATCCGATCGCGTTTGGCTTCTTTGCTCAATTCAAAGAAGGCCTGTTCTGGCTGCAGCCCCCAACCCTGCAAATCCAGCCACTCGCGGGCGGCTGCATGTAAATCATAAGCGGGGCCCCGAAATGGGTTGCGGGTTTTGTGGCTGACAATAAACAAATCATGGCCCTGGGCCTGCGCCGCTTGCATAAATTCAGCTACCCCTGGAAAGGCTTGAGCCCTGTGCATTTGCCCCCCATAGACCTCGCCCTGTAAATAGATCCAGGCCTCTTCTTGGTTTTGCTGACGCAAATAATCCCTAACTGCCTGTTTGTGTGCCGGGATATCTGCGGGCAGGCCGTGTTGCTCGCGGGCCAGGGTCCAAAAGAGCTGATCGTAGCTGACGAGGGTATTGTCAAAATCCAGTCCGATGCGCATAGCTGCCTCTATTCATTATTTTGGGGGATTGGCTTCGTCATTCGCTTTGGTGCCCGTGCCACAGGCCGCAGGCAAAACCAAGCCCAGACCACAGCGCGAAGTGAATTGCTCTGTCAGGCGCGCGGAAGCGGGGTGGGTGATTTTGACTTTGGCCAATTTGGCAAAGTCTTTTTGCATTGCGCTGCCCAGAGCGGGGCCTTCGGGAGAGCGGCCAAGCTGGCATAAAAGCAGAAAGGCATCCGACTCTCGGCCCTGAAACAGCAAGGCATATGCCAAATTGAGCTGAATCCAAAAGCCTTCAGGGTCTTGCTCGCCTGCTTTGCGCAGCCAACTTTCAGCGGCCTTAAAATCCTTTTCAAAGAGCTTGAGCCAGCCGAGACCTTCGAGAAAAAGGGGATCATTGGGAAAGCGTTTGAGAGCGTTGTTTAAAACCTGCTCGGCTTCGGCAAAGCGCCCAAGGTATTGATAAGATTCAGCTTGCAAGCGCAACCAATCGCGGCGGTTCGGGTCTTTTTGTAGGGCCAGCTTAAACAGCGCCAGTGCTTCTGCATAGCGGCCTTCGTCAAAGGCCTTTTCCGCCGCTTTGCCTGGGGCTATGTTTGTTTCATTTGCCGCTGAAGATGGGGTTTGCTCTTTAGACAGGGCCGGGAAAGTCAAACATGAATTCCATCCAAGGCCCAAAACCAATCCAAAAGCGACAAAGCAGCGGAATCTCGCTGAATACTTATTCTGGTAATTTTTCATTTTGACTCACTTATTTCGAATAAATCCAGGTGTTTGGGGCCTTGCAGACAACGGCAAAACGTCACCCATTTGGCTTGTCCAAAACCCAATTTCTGGCAAGCGATCTGACATTGTTTGAGCTTTTCTGCATCGCGCTCGTTGATGCTCATCACCAGCAAGCACGCCCCTGCTATCCAGCAACAAATTCCGATTCGGGCCAGGCCTGAAAGTTGTATCTCTTGCGAGCCGGATTTCTGCTTTAAATCTGCGAGCAGGGCTTGAGGATCTTTGAAAAAGCCGTGGCTACTGAACCCCTTTGCCAAAAGCCCAAAACCGAGGATGAAGAGGCATCCCCCTGCAATGACCATCCACATATGGGTCTACTTCCGCGCTTTTAAAGTGTGTTCAAAAATCTGTGCCTGCTTTTTATTTTAACGCTAATTTCCAGTCCCATGCCCCCTCAAGTTCTGTTTTAAACGCAAGAATTTGGCCTTTCAAGGGATAATTGACTGTAGCTTGATCCCACCGTTTGAATTCGAGGAGTCTGCATGCAAATCCCCCCTTCTTCCCCCGGCCCCAAAGCCCTCCCCAACTCTTTCCAAGCGCCCCCAGATTTTCGGGCTGCCCGCGACAATACCTATGTCAAACCCCAGATCCATCTGCCGCTGGAAAAAGTCAAACTCGAAAGTGCCCAAACCGCCGCCAATACCGAGGTGGCGTTTGTCGAAGGCCATGCCCCCCTGACACTGAAATTGAACCCGACCCAATTTCAACAATTGGAAACCCTGCTCAAGCGTTTTCCCGAACTCAAAGCCGACTTGGAACAGCTCTGTGCCAAGCCCGCGGGCAATCCCCGGCTTTTGGCCAGCGACAAAAAAGGACACACGGTGCTCGACCATTTGTATCGCTTGGCCACAGAAAAAAGCAGCGTTGCAGGGGTCAAGCCTGAGGCCGTTTTGCGCGAGTTGGTGCCCCGTTTGGCCGACCGCAACACGATCTTTCAAGGCCCCCAATTTACCTGTGGCTCTGCCGCCATGCAAAATTGGTTGGCCAAAACCGAACCCGGTGAACTGACACGGATCATGACGGATTTGACCCTCAAAGGCAAATGCCGCTTGCAGGACAAGACAGATTTAAAATTGCCCCCGGATTTGGATAAATACCTCGCCAAGCGGGGAGAATACCGCTTTAACAATGGCAAAGACACCGACAAAAGAGCGGTGTGTGATCTGCTCTTTCAATCCGCGGTGATGCAAGATGTCTCACTTGTGGGAGGCAACCGGGCCTGGAAAGGCCAGCCCCAAGGCCTTGTCGATGGCGGTATCAAAGCATTTGCCTGGCTGACCGACTGGGCCGGTTACGATGCCGAAGGCGATGATGTCGGCCTGATGTCTCGCCTCGGCGGAGACGGGGGCGGAGACCCGCTCTTGATTCAATCCCTGATGACGGGCATTACAGGTCGACCCTTCCAATTGCAAACGCTGCTTTCGAGTAATAGCGCGCTGGAAAAGACCTTGAACCAATTGGCATCCAAAAAGCAAGAATGTGTGGCCCTATACAAAAGCCCTTTGCATTATGTTTTGCTCAAAGATTACGACCCCAAGACCCGCATGGTGACGTGTCTCTCTACCGGTACTTACAATTCAAGTGAAGAAAAAATTCCCCTGGATAAATTTCTCGCCAATTGTGGGGCCTTGATTCTGCCCAAATAGTCCCTGCGGTATACTGCTAATATGTCTGGATTCAAGAAATACCTGTTTTTGGGGGCCTTGCTGCTCCTGGCTTGCCACAGGGAAAATGCCACGCTCAGTCCAGTTGCACTGCCGCCAGCCACCACCGTCTCTGTACGGCCTGCCCGTGTGGTCAAGTCCCCCCAGAGCCCTTCAGCCACCTCTCAGAGCAATCCGAGCCGCGCAGCCAAGCCCGTGTCAACAGCCCCTGCGCCCGAGAGCCCACTCTCAGCCCAAGATCATTCAGATTGGCAGGCCGAACTCCAGGAGTTGACCCTCTTTCCGATCACCGCCAGTGCAGAACAAACAGCAACAGAATCCCCAGAAGATCTGAAACAGGCTCTTGCTCAGGTACAAGCCGCTTCACAGGCTGTGAAACTGGCCCAGGTTTCAGGCAATGTCAGCATTCAAGCTGCGGTGCCGGTGGCTGAATGTGGTCTGGCCTGTCGCACTGAAGCAGATTTGGCCAAAGACCTGCCCTTGAATCAGCAGCAATGGCTGGGGGGCCACAACGCTTACAATTACAAAGGGATTTTTAAAAACCAATACTGGACAATCCCCCAACAGCTCACTGCCGGGGTGCGCGTGCTTGAATTGGATTTACACACCCGCCTGCTCTCCGGCAAAGTGCGGGTCTGCCACGGGGCCAGCAGCCGGGACTGTCTGCTCAATCCCTTTGGGGTCAAAGACTATGCGCCCCTTCTAAAAGAGATCAAAACCTGGTCCGATCAGCACCCCGACCAATTGTTGATTCTCGAATTAGAAAACCATGTCAAAAACGAAAAAGCCGTCTTGGAGCCGATTCAAAGCCTGTTTGGGCCCTTGATCTACCGGGCCGATCAGCGCCCTGAGAACTGGGCAGAAGAAACCCCCGCCCAAATTGTGGCGCGGGGCAAGCGGGTGATTGTGGCAGATTTTGGCAAAAATCGCTTTGATGGCAAGTGGGTTTGGGACCAAAACGAACTGGCCTCCAACCACCTTTCCAAAGACTTCTCACCTGATTGCACAGTCAAAGGTCAGCCCATGGCAGGCAAACGCTGGGGTTTTTACGACGACAAGACCTTCGGCAAGGCCAAGCCCCTGACCGCTGAGAGCATTCCCGGCTATTTGGCCTGCAATGCCAATTATCTCAAGATCGATCGCCTGAATCCTACGCTGATTGCGGCTCGGCACTTTGCCTGGGACACTATTCCAGCCGGAAAGAGCTGCGCCTCTCTCTCTGCCAACGGTCAACGTTGGCAGGCTGAAAGCTGTGAACGCGCTTTGCGTGTGGCCTGCCGCGTCGAAGAGGGTTGGAAAATATCCGCTGCATCAGGGGACTGGACTCAGGGCACAGAGATCTGTCGGCGCGAATTTGGAGAGACCGCCAGCTTTGCGCCCCCGCGCAATTATTACCAAAACCACCAATTGGGTCAAACCTTGGCTGCCACCAGCAGTCCTGTCTGGCTGGGATACCGCGCTCCCTAAAGCCGGTTAGCCCCAGATTATTTTCGCAAAATTTTCTCCATGGCTTTGCCTTTGGCCAATTCATCAATGAGTTTGTCGAGATAGCGGGTCTGTTGAACCACTTTGTCTTCGATCTCCTCGACCCGGTAGCCGCAGATCAGTCCCGTGATCTTGGACGCGTTCGGGTGAATCTGGGGGGCTTGGGCAAAAAAGGTCTCAAAATTGGATTGGTTGTCGATTTGCTGCTGCAAGGTCTCTGGGGTGTAACCTGTCAGCCAAAAGATGATTTCATCCACCTCGGCCTGGGTGCGTCCTTTTTTTTCGGCTTTTTGGACGTACAGGGGATAGACTTTGGCGAAGACCATTTTGTAAATTCGCTCTTGGTGATTCATGGGGGAGTTTCCTGGTGTATGTATGTGAATGTATTATACACTGTATGTCAATGGCTTTGACTTGCCCGTATCCCTAAATCTGTGAATCGGACTGAAACTGTGAGCGGTGAAAGAAAAATGCTATTCTAAGAGTAAATTTGGTAATAAACAAGCCGCTCCAAGGAGTCCTGCAGATGAAAAAATCAGGTATTTTAGTCACGGCCCTTTTGTTATGTGCCTGTAATAGCCCCCGTTTCTATCGGCATTTTCCAAGCACCTATTGGACCGCAGATAATCAGCTCAAAATTCGATTTTCTCATGCGGGTCAAAGTCAATATTATCAGGTCAAGCGGGATGGTACAGACTTAAAAACCATTGCCAAAACAGATTACGACCGCCCAGATTCAACTTATGAATCCGCTGATGGTAAGTACAGTTTTCAGGTAGAAAGCTTTGATACCCCCGTGTCAGAGCAGTCAAATGGCTCTGGTTATAAACTTTCCATTCTGGATAAACAAAGTAAACAGAGCCGCGCCTTGCCCGACTTGCTTCCACATTCGGCCCAGTTTTTAGGCTGGTCACCAGATTCTCGCTATTTTTTAATGCAGGTTCATCCGCGCATCACGCCCGATGGAACTCTGCTTGTGGAGTTTTGGATTGTTCGCGCCAGCGACTTGCAGATCTTGAAATTCAATGCGGAATCATTCAAAATTAGCCCTCCTAAACAGCCGAGCAGTGCGATCTGGACCCAAGACAGTCAATTGCTGTTTTTGCTCAGCAATGGCAATGAATCCGAAACCAATTATGAACTCTGGAAAAGCAAAGCCGACACCCCCTCTCCTGAGCAAGTGACGATCTTGATGGGCCAAGCAGGGAAGCACAGCTTAGGCATCCACGCGCTCTCACCCAACAACCAGCAGATGATTTTGGCGAATGGCATCCGTCAACTTTTCTTTGCAGATCTGAACACGGGCAAGCTCAAGGCTTTGTCCGGTGGCACAGGGGGCGAATGGTCGCCCGACGGTTCTCAATTTGCGTTTCAGGCGGTTGCTGCGCTCGATGACCCAAAATATACAGGGTACGCAGATCCCAATCGCCCATTGGCAGATATTATGCTCTATGATATCAAACAAGATCAGCTCAAATCGCTGACTCAGACACCCGCTTTACATGAAGAATTCCCACAGTGGTCCCCCGATGGTCAGTCTTTGGCTTATACCGTCAACGGAACCAGAAACGAAGCCAGTGTCTTTGTGATCAAACCCGATGGCACAAATGCAATCAAAGTCAGCCGCTCAATTACGTTGATTCAAGACATTCCAGAACCTTAATCGCATATCTTCGGGCTGAGCGCATTGCATGATTGTGCTAAGCAGTCAGGGGATATGTTTTGCCCAAAAAACACATACTCGCTACAATTTAACCCGATCTGGATAAGATGTAAATTTCGGATTTGCTTATTTGGGATTAAATTCAGGCTATTGTGACAAAATTAATACATGATTGAACCTCTTTTTAGGTGTTAAATCGGCTTTAAGCTTTGCATCCCCGAGCTTGAATCGTTAGCGCAAAAAATGTATGATTGGAGCGTTTCGTTTTGGGCGCTGTGATCGGCAGTGGTTTTTTTGCTCCATATGGGTTATCTGGGATCTCGTGAATTGTTCATATGGAAGATTATCCAGATCTCGTGAATTGTCCGAATTGGGGTGTTATACCGTTAGCCCAAAGGGGTGAATCAGCAAAAAGGGGTGTTATGTGGAAGGGATGAGAATTATGAGGTGCGATTGGACGGGTGATCAAAAAGGCCAACAAGGGATTCAACGTGATCCGTTGAATCCCTTGTTAAGAAGGGTGTA
>JBFWRL010000077.1:0-25375 GCA_050248915.1 Candidatus Sericytochromatia bacterium | reverse complement strand
CCTCTGCCGCCGCCCCATGGGAGCAGTCCTTTGCCGCCGCCCCCTGGGAGCAGTCCTTTGCCACCGCCCCCTGGGAGCAGTCCTTTGCCACCGCCCCCGGGAGGAAAACTGCCTCCGCCCCCCCCTTAAATAGGAGCAGAAATCGCAGCGGAAATCGGGCAAAAAATCGGGCAGATTATCCGCCCAAAAGCAAGCCAACACCGCTCAGAAAAAAGAAAAGGGCGCTTGTAAACCAAGCGCCCTTTTGCAGATGGCAGAATCTAGGCCTAGATTCAAGGAATGGGATCAGGGTGCTGTTTTTTATACGCATTGGCTGCCATGCCACCGGCAAAACCAGCAAGAGCACCGGGAATAGCCATCACAGCCGCGCCCATCAGTTTGTTGCCACTCAGGCTGACTCCCAATAAGACACCACTGGCGGCACCTGCAGCCGCACCCGCCAGGGCACCGGCTGTGCCGGCAGACACTTTGCCATCGAGCCATTTATTCACCATCAGACCCGCGCCAACTCCTGCAGCCAAACCTGCACCACCGCCAAAAGCTGCACCCAGGCCCAGCCCTTTTGCTGTTGGCAAAGGCAATAATGCCCCCAAGGCTGCGCCTGAAGACGCCCCCACTGCCAAGCCTGTAATGGTACTGGCAATCAAGGGGTGGTGTTTGACCTGTATGACAACGCCCGATAAAAAGGCCTGATCTTCACCCAAGGGGGGCTGTGCGGCAGGGGACGCCACTTTGGCAGTAGGGGGAGGCGTGGTTGGGCGTTTCCCCTGAATCAGGGAATTCTGCTGCAGGCTCTGGGCAGAAATTTGCATGAATCATGCTCCTTGGGTTTTGGCTTATTGTTTTCATTATCGCCACAGACAAACAAAAGATGAACTAAATTTTAACAAAAGTTAATCTTTCTGCATCTTTGAATCTAAAGATACCAAGAACTGTCATCATTTGTCGGCTGGCAGACAAAATATTCAGAAAGCGCTATGCTAAAAACAAGCTAAGCAAAAGAAAGAACCCCCATGTCTGCTCCAAATACCCCTCCCTCAGAAAAATCTGTTTCTGCCAAACTTTGGAAACCCCTGGCTTTAATGGGCACCATTATTGCCCTTTTGGTTCTGGCCAAAACCCTGGGCTGGGATCAGGCCTTAAAACAATTACAACCCTGGTTGGAATCTCTCGGGCCTTGGGGGCCGCTGGTTTTTGTGGCCCTGTATGTGGGCGCCTCGATTGTGGCCTTGCCGGGCTCCGTTTTAACCCTCGCAGGAGGGGTGATCTTTGGGGCCTTTTGGGGGACTTTTTGGGTCAGTCTGGCCTCAACGCTGGCTGCCGGTACCTGTTTTCTGATTGCGCGCTATTTTGCCCGCAAGGACTTGGAAAACAGCCTGCGCAACAATCCCGCCTTTCAAAAGCTGGATGCCTTGACTGAAAAAAATGGCGTGTTGATTGTCGCTTTGACCCGTTTGGTGCCTCTGTTTCCCTTTAATCTGCTCAATTATGGCTTTGGTTTGACCAAGGTCTCTTTTCTCAGTTATTTGCTGACCTCCTGGCTCTGTATGCTGCCAGGCACCCTTCTCTATGTGGTCGGCAGTGATGCACTCAAAAGTGCGCTCACTCAGGGAAAAATTCCCTGGCCACTGTTGGGGGTTCTGCTCTTGGTTTTAGGCCTGCTCACCTTGTTGGGACGCGTTGCCCGCAATCGTCTCAAAGCTGTTGAAACGGCTCAGACCGAGGAAGGGCCCACCAGTTTCAGCAAAAAGGCGTAAATATCCGCCATTTCTTCTAAACTTTTGTTCAGGGGTTTGCCCCGTCCGTGTCCGGCATCGGTATCCACCCGCAACAAGACCAAATTTTGCCCATGGGAGGCATATTGCAATGTCGCCGCAAATTTTTTGGCATGAGACGGCACCACGCGGTCGTCGTGATCGGCGCTGGTAATTAAGACTGGGGGATAGACAAGGCCCCCTTTGACATTGTGCAGGGGCGAATAGGCATAGAGGAAGTCAAAATCTGTGGCTGAGGCCTCGGCATTGCCATAGTCTGAGACCCAATAGCGACCAATCGTAAAACGGTGATAGCGCAGCATATCCAAGACAGGTACCTGGCAGACCACAGCCCCAAACAGATCGGGACGCTGCAACATACAGGCCCCCACCAACAGGCCTCCATTGCTGCCCCCGCGAATGGCGAGGTGTTTGGGAGAGGTGTAGTTTTGCGCGCAGAGATATTCACCTGCGGCAATAAAATCGTCGAAGACGTTCTGTTTGCGCTCAAGGGTTCCGGCCTGGTACCAGTCCACGCCGTATTCAAAGCCGCCGCGCAAATTGACCTGGCAGTAGATGCCGCCCCTTTCGAGCCAAGGCAGCAGCGTCGCTGTAAATTGGGGGGTGAGTGATTGGCGAAAGCCCCCATAGCCGTACATCAATGTGGGCGTATCGCCCTGGGGGGTATAATCGCATCGGTGCACAATAAACATCGGCACCCGCGTGCCATCTTTGCTGGTGGCAAATTCCTGTTTTACCACATAATCGTCGGGGTTAAAGCCGGGAATATGGGTGTGTTCGTGTAAATCTATCAGATCATGGGCCGCCATTTGGTAGCTATAGGTGCGGGTGGGGAAGAGGAAGGAGGTAAAGCCAAAGAAGAGTTCATCTTGGTAACGCCGACCATTTAACTCACTGACGGCGCCCAGCGTTGGCAGGGGGATATTGTCTTTGTAGGTGCCTTCCAGATCGTAGATCGAGAGCTTGTGATGGGCATGGTGCTGATAGACCGCCACAAAGCGATTGCCCGAGAGGGTGACATTGACCAAGATATCTTCATGTTCGGGAATAATTTCCAGCCAATGTTCGGGGTCGGGTTTCTTGAGTGAAATGCCAATCAGGCGACCATGGGGGGCGCTGTGATCGGTGAAGAAAAAGAAGGTCTCTCCTTCATTGCCGACAAATTGGTAATGGGCATCTCCCTTGTCGAGCAGACGCACAAAGCCGCCGCGCGAATTCTCCTCGCGGTAATAAATCCGGTTGCGCCGATCGGTGCCGAGATGAATTTGCAGCAAGAGATATTTGCCATCTTCGGTCATGACGGGCCAAAAGTCAAAGTCTTTTTCGTCGGGGCGCTCGTAGACGAGTTTGTCATCGTCTTGGATCGTGCCCAATTCGTGCCAATAGACGGCGTTGTAATAGCTCAGAGCCGCGTCTTGAACCGTGCCCGGATCGGGGTAGCGATTATAATAAAAGCCGGTATTGTCGTGGTTCCAGGCGATGCCCGCAAATTTGCTGTGTAACAAGACCTCATAATGATCGTGTTTGGTTTTGACTTCGCGAATGCGAATCTCCTGCCAGTCGGAGCCCCTGTGTGAGAGGCTGTAAGCGAGCAAATTGCCATCCCAACTGGGATTGATACTCATCACAGAGACTGTGCCCTCTTTGCTCAGGGCATTGGGATTGAGCAAAACCTCAGGCTCTGACGTAAAGCGGGTCGAGGTATACAAAACGGGCTGGTTTTTCAGGCCCTCGTGTTTCCAGAAAAAATAGTGATCCCCAGCTTTGAGCGGGGCTGACCAGCGGTCATAATTACAGACCTCGCGAAAACGCGCCAAAATCTGCTCACGCTCGGACCCATCGACAAATTGGCGGGTCAGGTGATTCTGGCTATCGGTCCAGGCCCGACTCTCAGGAGAGGCAGGATTTTCGAGCCAGCGGTAGGGATCTGCCACGGGGGTTCCGTGGTAGTCTTCGACCACTTCTTCGCGCAGGGCGTCGGGATAGACAAACGGGGTATGCTCCAGGCTCATCGTTTATACCTTCTTTGACCTTGATTCACAGGGCCTTAAGTGGGGACCCCGACAGATTTGCGGGTATCATAACACACCCTTTTTCTTGATGGAGATCAAAGAAAGCGTTGTCTTGGCTCTTCGACAAGCATCAGGCCCTGAAATATGCTGAACACAGGGGAGGCTGAAGCAATCGTTGTCGTTTGCAGAAGCTGCCTCCAGAAAAGAGGTCCTATTATGAAACGTATTTCACTTTTGCCTTTTTCGCTGTTTACCGCTCTCAGCTTGAGCAGCTGTATCGTGGTTTCGCCTGGAGAGATCTCTGGCCTCTTGCCCAGTGCAGTACCCACGTCCATGGCTACCCCAGTGGCAACGGCCCGACCAACCAGCGTGCCTTTGCCTGAACCCACTGCCCTGGGCACCCCGATTCCCAAGCCCAGCGCGGTTGAATTTAGTGACGACACGGCGTTTTTGGCCCGTTGGGACATTGTCGATGCCAAAGATGTGAGCTCGGGGCCTTCGCGCTGGAGTGCCAGCCAAGGGGTTTTGAGCCAGAGCAGCAATATTTACCGCAATGACGACGAGTTTAAATTTTATGAAGGCACCCATGCTATCTTAAAAAGCCCGGCTGAGCTGCAAAACTTTCGGCTCAATGCCACGATCAGACCCACCGACAACGATGGCTTTGGGGTGCTCTTTGGCTATCAAGATGAGCAAAATTTTTACCGTGTCTTGAGTGTACAAGACACGGCCAATAATGGTCCCTTTACACGCATAGAAGTCAAGCGCAATGGTGTTTATACCACGCTTGCCAGCGATAAAATCCCCTTGTATGAAGCGACTCAAGCCGTGGAATTGCAGATCACTGTTTCGAATGGTCAAATCAGCTTCAATGTCAATGGCAGTCAGCGCTTCAATATAAGTGAAGCCGGCTTTCCGGGCGGGCGTGTGGGCCTGCTGACCTATGCCTGCTCGATGAACGTGAGCCGGTTTGAGGTTCAAAGCCTGAACTAGCGGTCTTGGGCCAGCTCCTCCAGAATGGGGCATTCAGGACGCTCGTCGCCGTGGCAGGTTTGCGACAGGCGTTTGAGCGTCTTGAGCATGGCCTGCATCTCAGTCATTTGGGCTTCGAGGCTCTGAATATGCTTTTGTGCCAATTCTTTGACTTCGGCACTGGAGCGGGCGCTGTCTTGCCAGAGGCTGAGCAGAACCTGAATATCTGGAATGCCAAAGCCCAATTTGCGCGAACGTTTGATAAATTTGAGAAAATGGACATCTGTTTCGCGATAGACCCGGTAGTTTGATTCACTGCGCTCGGCAGGGGGAATCAGGCCAATGGATTCGTAATAGCGAATCAATTTGGCATTGACGCCTGAGGCTTTGGCAAGTTGACCAATGTTCATTTTTTTCTCCTTTGGCGAGGGCTGTCTCTATTGTACTCAAGCCTTGACTGATTTGACCTTTGGCTTGTAAGGGCGTAAGCTGTGCAGGCAAAACTGATTCAAATGAGGTGTCTCAGCGTGTTCAATGAAACCCTGCAACGCAAGCTCAAGGCCTTGGAACATTATCCCCAATTGCCGGTGGGCTTGGTTCAGCGTTTTGGTGAGATTTTGCCTCAGCTCAGCCCTTGGCAATTGCTGCGTTTGAACCCTTTGCAATTGGCGCAGGATTACGATTTAGATCTTTCTAGTTTGCTCGATTTGCTGCTTTTCAGCACCCGGATTGGCCTCTTTGACCTGAATTGGACGATTGTCTGTCTGGGTTGTGGCAGCACCGAATACACCTATGGGAGTATCAACGGTTTAAAAGAGGGCCATGTCTTTTGTCCTGTTTGCAATAAAGACGTCAATTTTTCTCTGGATCAACAGGTGGAAGTGACCTTTGGATTGCATCCGGGTATTGCCGACTTTTCAGAACAGGTGGCTCCCATGGCCAGTCTCGAAAATTATTATCGCAGCTATTTTTCGGCCAGCATGAAACATGCGCCGCAATTGCTGCCGCTGATGCAGTCCCTGTGTTTGGGGCTCTATTGGGTGGACCCCAATGAGCGGGTCAGTTTGCCGCTGAAGGCCGAACCCAACTGTGTTTACCGGGTGATCAATTTGCAAAGTCACAGCCAATTTTGGCTCAAAACCGGCAGCGACTTGGCCGAACTGCCTGTGGTCGTGGATACGGATATCAGCGAAATGGGCTTTGTTGAAAATGAGCGCCACTTGCCGGCCGGGGAGGTCAGTGTGCGGATTCACAATTGCAGTGCCACGACCCGCATTTTGACCTTTTGGAAATTTGATTTTGAGGCCATCGTGGCGGTTTTGCAGCAATATCCCAGTCAGTTGCTGCCTTTTTTGAGTGCCAAAGCATTGCTCAATCACCAGACCTTTCGCGAAATCTATAAAATTCAGCAATTGGATCCCGACCTGCGCCTCTCGATCGGCAGTCAAACGGTGATGTTTACCGATCTCAAGGGCTCAACAGCGATGTATGAACAAACCGGAGATTATCAGGCTTATGCCTTGGTGCAGCGTCATTTTGATTTGCTCACGGCCTGCACCCGTAACCATGCTGGTTCGGTGGTCAAAACCATTGGAGATGCGATTATGGCGACCTTTTCTAGCCCTGCTGATGGTTTGCGGGCAGCCTTGGAAATGGTGGAAGCCATTGAGGCCCTCAATCAGCCCAGCGCAGAAGTACAATTGGGGCTCAAGGTGGGTTTGCACACAGGGCCGGTTTTGGCAGTCAATGCCAATGAACGTCTTGATTTCTTTGGGCAGACCGTCAATTTGGCCGCTCGCATTCAGGGACTCGCTGAAGCGGGAGAAATCTGGGTGAGTGAGACCGTCTTCAACCCCACCACCGAGGTGATTTTAAGTGAATCAGGTTATGCTTTTGAGGCCCGTTCGGCGTTTCTCAAAGGCATCAGCAATGCCCTGCCCGTTTGGCGCTGCCAACGCCGTTAAATGGGGGGCTGTGATGGTCTTTTGCAGCGATAGAGCAGCCAAAAGGCCTGTTCTTTGCTTGCCAACTCAGCGGGGGTGACACGTTTGGCTTTGCCGTTTTGACGCGTGTAAAGCTCAAACAGCGAAAGTTGCTCTTGCCGAAAAACCCTGCAAAACAGTGGCTCACTGGGTTCCACTGCCAGTGGGTAGCCCTGATGGGGCCAAGGGCCGGTTTTTACCTGGATTTTTCCGCTGCTGCTCAGGCTGAGCTGGTGGGTATTCAGGCCTTTGCGCAATTGATCTCCGCCGATCCAGAGCATCAGCCCCCCAAATAAGAGGCCGATCAGGGCATAACTCCAATGGCCCAGCCAGACGCCACCCAGTAGAAAAAGGCCGCCAAACAGGGCTGTGATCCCCCCTGTCAAAAGATAAATTTTGGGAGAGGGGGCTTGCCAGGAGAGGTGCTGACCCGTTTCATTCTGGATGGTTTGAAAGATGTTTAAAGCGTTTTGGGCACTTGGTTCTGCAGGCATGGTTTTGTTGGGGGTGGGGGCGTAGTAGGCCCGACATTTGAGACAGCGGGTCCAATCTCCGTAAGCCGTGGGTTCGCGTTTCTGTTCAGAATTTTGACAGTTGGGGCAGGCTGACATATCTCAATTTGGGGCCTTTCTTGGGTTTGAGTCTGAGCAACTGCAGCGACCCAGGATCAAGAGTATAATAAAATCCATGTCAAATACATCCCTTGTTGCAAAATTTTTAAACACGCTGGCGCAGCGAACCACCCGAATTGGTGTGATTGGGCTGGGATATGTCGGCTTGCCACTTTTGGAGGCCTTTTCTCGGGAAGGCTTTCCCGTGACAGGGATCGATGTGGATGCCCGTAAAATTCAGGCTCTACAGGCAGGAAAATCGTATATTCAAGATATCCCCGACGATTTTGTGGCCCGTTTAAACACCCTGCCCAGCACGGTCTTTAGCAGCGATTTTTCCCATTTAAAAGACGCAGATGCCCTGATTATCTGTGTGCCCACCCCTTTGCGCAAGAGCAAAGAACCCGATATTTCGTATATTTTGGCGGCGGCTGAAGAAATTGTCAACATACTCAGACCCGGTCAATTGGTCATCTTGGAGAGCACAACGTATCCCGGCACCACCGACGAAATTCTCTTGCCGATGTTTGAAAAAACCGCTTATAAAGTCGGTCAAGACTTTTTATTGGCCTTTTCACCCGAGCGGATAGATCCGGGCAATCAACAGTTTCAGGTTGCTCAAATTCCCAAAGTAGTGGGGGGAGTCACCCCCGCCTGTACCGAAGTCGCCGCAGCCTTGTATCGGCAGGTGATGGGACAGGTTCACTCGGTCTCTTCGGCTCGGGTAGCGGAGGCCGCTAAAATTTTGGAAAATACCTTTCGCAGTGTCAATATTGCCTTGGTGAATGAATTTGCAGGCATTTGTCGGGTCTTGGGGGTGGATGTCTGGGAAGTGATTGATGCAGCTGCCACCAAACCTTTTGGCTTTATGAAATTTTTACCCGGACCCGGCATTGGCGGCCACTGTATTCCCCTCGATCCCCATTATTTGATTTGGAAATCCCGCTTACATGGCTATGAGCCGCGTTTTATGGCCTTGGCAGAGCAGATCAATTCAGCCATGCCCCGCGAGGTGCTGCAATTGATCATGGAGGCCCTCAACGATCATGGCCTGCCACTCAAAGGCAGCAAAGTGCTGGTGATTGGCGTGGCGTATAAGTCTGATGTCGATGATATGCGTGAATCACCGGCCTTGGAGCTGATTCAATTGCTCTGGTCGAAAGGGGCCCAAGTGGAGTATTTTGATCCGTATATTCCCCAATTTGAGCTCGAAGGGCAGATCCTGCATTCGGTCTCTTTGACCGATCTCTCGGCTTATGCCTGCGGCGTGGTGGTGACCCACCACCGGCAAGGGGTAGATCACCAGATGTTCTGCGATCAACTGCCTCTTTTGGTGGATACCCGCAATGCCCTGCGCGATTGTCAGCCCGCGCGGGCCCGCATCGTCTGGTTATAATTGGTGAAAATACTCTGGGGGCCCGACTTCCGCCAGGGATTGGATCAGGCCTTGCGCCGGACTTTGGCAGATGAGCGAGCGCTGGAATTGTCTGACACCCCTTGGGAGAGCAAGGCCTTTAATTATGAACTGCCGGGAACGCAGGTCAGCACACAATTGCCGGCCTTAAATGCGCTTTGCTCTGTCCATTTTCCTGAGGCGGAATGGCTCTTTCTCTTGGAGCCCCACAAACGTTTGCCTCCCCGCCATTGCTTTCAAAGTGGGTTGCCATTGATCGCTTTTGCGGATCTGCCCAAGGGGTTGTCTGAGGCGGATATCCGTCGGGTTTTGGCGCTTTATGATGGTCTGGTGGCTCTGTCTGAAAAGGCCTTTGCGCTTTTTTCGCGCCTGGGTTTGCCGGTTTTGCAGACCCGCTGGCAGGGCCTTGAACCCGCTTTGCACCATCCGCTGGCAGAGCCAGAACCGCTCTATGACCTGATCTATATTGCCAGCAATCCCTACTCGCCTGCTTTGCCCGCTTATGAATCCCTGCCCGCGCCTTGGAAATGCCGCTATTTTATTGCCACCACCCCCGCTTTTTTGCCTTTTTATTTCCAGCGCAGCCGCTACGTGATCTGTGACGACCCTGGCTTGACGGCACGGTTGTTGGAGAGCTTGGCCTGTGGCGCAGTCTTGCTTTGCCCCGAAGGCTTTGACGGGTTACCCCCTGCTTTACAGGCGGGGGAACACTATCTGAATTTTGCCCCTGGTCAATTGGGGACTGTCTTGGCCACTTTGGAGGCGGATCCGCCCCGCCGCCGCCAGATTCTGCAGGCAGTGCAGACCCTCATGCCGAATTTTTCGTTACAGGCCTGTTTTCGGTCTCTACAAGCGGAACTGAAAGAAAAATCTGAACAACTCAACCAGCGGGTGCAAACGCGTTTGCAGGCCAATGCCTCATCACCTTTGCTCAGACTGGAAACAGAGGCACTTACGCTGACTCAAGCCGAGAATCCACTGGCTTTGACACTTTTGCCGGATCTACTCAAAGACCCGCTTTGGGGGCGCGATCAGCGCTATTATTCCGGGCTGGTGGTCAATTATGTGCGCGCGGCTTTTCACCCCTTAAATCTGACCGCAGCAGGGCCGCTCTTGCAGGCCGCGCATCAATGTCTGGCTGAATTGCCCCCCCGCTTGCAGGCCCTACAAGCCCTGGTTTGGGCCTGGAAGCAACAGCAATGGGGGCTGGCGCTGCACCATTTGGCCGCCTTAAAAGGCTCAACTTTTTCGCTGATGGATTTTCCGCCTCTGTTGGTGGCCCAAGAGCAAATTTATGTCTCTTTGTCCGTTTGGTATCCGCCCCCACAGGCGCTGGAACTCTCTTTGAAATTGATTGAATTGGAGTGTCTTCAGGGCTTGGGGCGTTGGCCCGAACTGCGAGCACAAGCGGAGTCTGTGCTGGCTGAGGCGCCGTTGGCCCCCTTTTTTCAACTCTATTTGCAGGCCTTAACCGCTCTCCAAGACGGCCCGGCGCTTTTAAAGGCCTATGCTGCCGCCGAAGCCGCTTGCCCACTGGAAATTCCCTTTCGCCTGCACGGAGCCGCCCTCTTGGGGGAAAGTCAGCCCGAACAGGCCTTGGCCCAAGTGCAAACGGGGCGGGATCTGGCTCAGCGACACATGATGGCTTTGGAGAGTGTTGAGATTTTTCATGCTTTGGAGCGCCTGATCTGGCACAAACACCCAGCTGCCTTTGCAGCTGCCCAGGAGCCGCGCCGGGAGGGCTATCTGCTCTGGGAAGGTGCGATCCAGTCTCACCACAGTTTGGCCAGAATCAACCGCCGTTTGCTCGAATTATTACAGACAGATCCCTCTCTTTATTTCACTACATTGCCTTTTCACCCCCCCGAATTTGCCGAGTCTGAGCCGCCGGGGGATTTGAACAATCACTGGCAATGGCCCGATGTGCTGATCAGCCATCGTTGGCCACCCCGGCTCTCGCCACCCCAACAGGGCAAGTGGGTCAATATTTTGCCCTGGGAACACGGGGTTTTGCCTGAAAGCTGGGTGCAAACATTTAATGCCGCTCTGGATCAGGTCTGGGTGCCTTCGGCCTTTGTGGCTCGCAGCTTTGAGCATTCGGGACTTGTGCCCGAACGCATCCGGGTGATTCCAAATGGGGTGGATACAACCCTCTATTGCCCCGATGGGCCCCAATGGCCTTTGCCCCAGCGCAAAAAAACGGTTTTTTTATTTGTCGGGGGGCTGATTCAGCGCAAAGGCATTGATCTGCTTTTAAATGCCTATGCCCAGGCCTTCAGTGCGGCTGATGATGTGGCCTTGGTGATCAAAGGATTTGGCGATCAGGGGGTCTATTCCACGGGTTCTTTGGCGGAGCCCCTGGCCTTTTTTCGCGAAAACCCAGCGGCTCCTGCGTTGCACCTAATTACCCGTTCCGATCTCTCTGAGCAAGACTTGGCAGCACTTTACCGGGCCTGTGATGTCTATGTTCATCCCTATCGTGGCGAAGGCTTTGGACTGCCCATTCTCGAAGCCATGGCCTGTGGCTTGCCGGTGGTGGTGCCCGAAGCGGGCCCAGCCCCCGAATTCAGTTCTTCTGATTCAGCCTGGTATCTGCCCACCTGGACCGCGTTTGAATTGGGCAAGAGCCTCGGGGATATTGGCCTGACTCCTTTTTATCCTTATTATCACGAGGTGGATGTGGCTGCTTTGGCCCAGTGTTTACGTCAGATTGCCGCAGAACCTGAGCTGATTGCGCAAAAAGGTCGGTCGGCCCGCAAAGAGGCGGAAGCTTATTCCTGGCAAGCCATGGCAGAGCGCATTCGCATTGAGATTGGCGGGCTCTGCAATCAGCAGCCCGCGCTCAGAGATGCTGCAGCTCAGGCCCAGGCCGCTTGGCAGAGCGCGCTTGAACAGCCCGGTCACTGGCCTGAACTCAGCGAATTGCCGATCCCCGCTGCAATAGAACCCTGTTTGCCCGGTTTGCAAAACCTGCTATCGCAATGTTTGCAGACGGGGCAGCAGCTCAAGTTTAAGGCCTATCTGGGCCACGCCTGGGAGCGGGGGTTGAGCTTGGAGCAGTATTTGCGTTTGAATTTGGCTGAGACTGAGCTTGAAAAACGCCCCCTGCGGGTTTTTTGGCCTGAGCCAGCGCTGTTCTTTGCCCCTGTGCCTGATTCCAGTGCACTTTTGCAATTTGTACCTGTCGCTGCCCAAACCCGTTTTCAACTTCAGACCCAGGCACCCTGGTCAGGTACCTCGGCCTGGGTTTGGCTGCAAACCCCAGCCCAGATGCTGCCTGATCCGGCTGCTGTGGCCGCAGTCTTTTATGCCCATCCAGATCAAGGTTTGGCTTTAAGGGCCCTGGGGTGGTCTGAACAGGCCTTGCTGTATTTGCCCCCGGCTGTGGATTTTGATGTTTTTTCACCCATGGCTTCTCCCTTGGTTTTAGAGGAGTCGCAGGGGCGTTTCTGTTTTTTTGCCTGTCTTGATTTTTCTTCAACTTCTGATTCTGAGCCGGTTTGGCAGCACTTGTTGAAGGCCTACCTTCAGACCTTTGCCGAGCCCGAACCCGTCAACCTCGTGATCAAACCCCTGATGCAAAGTTTTGATTCGGCAATCGAACAGGTCATGGCCTGGTTGGAAAATCAGGGGTTTGACCCCGAGCAAATTCCCGCCCTGACCTTTGTTCAAGAAGAGTTGGGCCCCCACAATTTGCCGGGTTTGTATACCGGTTCTCAGGTGTTTATTGAAGTGGATCCGGCCTGCGATGGACTGTGGGCTTTGGCAGCCCAAGCCGCTGGTTGTAAGCTGATTGCTGCAAGTCAATTTCCTTTTTTAGAGCGCCCTTTTGCAGAACAGGCTGTGTTGAATGACCCTTTGCAACTCGCTTGGCTCTTGCGCAAGGCTTTTGGTCAGCCCTTGACCCAGCTTTCTCACAGTGGCAGAGCTGTGAGAGAGTATTTGCGGGCAAGCTATGATCTGCCCCGCTGGCAGCAGCGCATTCAGACCTTTGCGGGCCGCAGCTTTTTGGCCCAGGCCTTTTGAACTGCGTGACGGGGGCGCTTTTGATGCTGTGACAGGACTCCCAGACAGTTTTTAAGCGGGAAGGTATAATCAGCAGCATGGATCGCAAACTCTTTTTTACACTTTTTGTCGCTCTGTTATTGGGAGCGATGTTCTGGCAGATCTTTTTGATCTTTGAGCCCTTTATAAATTCATTGCTTTGGGCTGGGGTGCTTGTCAGCCTGACTTACCCTCTTTATGCCCGTCTGCTGGCGCGCATGCCCAAGCATCCAGAGCTGGCTTCTTTGCTCATGTGTCTGGGATTGACCTTGGGGTTGGTTTTGCCATTTATATTTTTAATGGTCTTGCTCTTTCAAGACATGAGCACTGGCGCTCGACAGCTCTCTCATTCTGCCCAAAATTTCGATTTTGAATCTCTACAACATCACCCATTTTTGCAGCATCCCTGGCTATTACAAATCCAAGAGACCTTCAGCCGCTTTGTCAAAGTCGAAACCCTTGATTTGAAAGCAACGGCCATGAATGCCCTCAAGGGCCTGAGCCAGTTTATGCTGGCGAGTTCGAAAGACTTTTTTAAGGCGCTCTCGGGCATGGTGATTTTGTTACTGCTGGTGGAGATCAATCTCTTTTTTCTCTTTTGTGATGGCAAACGCTTTGTCGATTACCTCAAATCCCTGATTCCGATAGAGTCTCAATACAAAGATCTGGTCTTGGGACGCATGCGCGAGGTGATTCAGGCCTCGATCTTTGGCTCGGTCGGCACGGCCTGTGCCCAGGGCCTGTTGGGGGGGATTGGCTTTCTGGTTTTGGGCGTGCCTTCGGCCATTCTCTGGGGGGTGACCATGGCTGTGATGTCTTTTTTGCCCTTGGTGGGCCCGCCTGTGGTCTGGGCCCCAGCTGCCGCTTGGCTCTTTTTTCAGGGGCACCCGATCAAAGCCCTGATTCTGGTGCTTTGGGGAATGTTGGTGGTGGGTACGATCGACAATATTTTGCGTCCGATTCTGATCAGCTCGGTCAGCAGTGAAGACAATCGCCTGAATACCCTGGTTCTGTTTCTGGCCGTTTTGGGAGGATTAAAAGTCTTTGGCTTTTTGGGGCTTGTTTTGGCGCCGCTGATGGTCGTGTTGACTTTAACCCTGATCGAATTGGTGCAAATTGGCCTGGGTTATCCCCAAGTTAAACATGTGATTGTGCCTGAGCCACAGATGCCCACGGGTCCTGTTCCGGATGGGGAGTCTCATGGCTAAAAATCCTGCTGCAGGTTTGCCCCTGAGCCTGCAGACGCATTTAGAGCAATTGGCGGGACAGGCGGGTTTTGTCGCTGAGTGTTTAAAAACGGGCAAACGCCTGAGTTATGGCAATCGCCCTTTTTTTGCTGCCAGCACGATCAAATTGCCGATTCTGGCCATGTACTGCGCCGCCGCTGAACGCGACTGGATTCCCGATGTGCCTTATTATTATCAGAGTGAAGATTGGATCGAAGATTCCCCTTATTTTGAGCATTTAGCGCCCGGCACGCCGGTCTCCTGGTATGAAGTGGCGCGGCAAATGACGATAATCAGCGACAATACGGCCACCAACCTCTTGATCAAGCTCTTTGGCCTGCCCCGGCTGCAGGGCTGGATTCGCAAAAATGGCCTCAAACAGACCCGCATCGAGCGGCGCATGATGGATTTAGAGGCCCGTGCCCGCGGCATCGACAATTGGACGACCCCCGAAGATATGGTCTTGCTGATGAAAAAATTGGTCAGACACCAATTGTCTGAACCTGGCCCCGAGGGCTGTGAACAGATGTTGGCCATTTTGCACCAGCAGCAAGATCGCGAAAAAATTCCCTTTCTCTTTAACCCGCCCGTGTTTGTGGCCAATAAACCCGGAGAGCTGCCAGGCACCCGCAGCGATGTCGGATATATTCATGATGGGCAAGCAGAAATTGTCTTGGCGGTTTTTGCCGATCAGCTCGAAAATGAGTCTGCGTCTGATTTGTGGCTGGCTCAATTGGCCCATTTGCTCTGGTCTGAATTAACTAATTCTTAACTCAATGTTGACGTAAGATAAATCTTTTTCTTCCTATAAAGAATATTAAGAGACTAACTCAAGATTTAGAAGTGTTTAAACTGGGGAAGGAAAAAGACAATGACAGCCGTAGCCGCTTACAGACCCACTCAAATGGACGCAGGTGTCCAGTTCAGATATACACCCAATGTGGTGCAGAGCCTTGCGCGGGGCAATACCGATCGCTATACCCAAATTCAGCGCGATGTCGCCCACATGAAATTTGATACCGGCCGTCTGAATGTCTCTCCCCGTGTTCCCAAAGAAGAAATTCACTTTGTCAAAGTTGGTCAAGACGAATATTTTATGGGCGGTCCGGCTGCTGCTCCCCAACCCTTTTTCCCAATTCCGACCAAACCCGGCACTTATCCCGGTGCTCCCGTGGGCAATCCCAATGGTGGCGCGCCTGTTTTCTCTGATCCCTTTGTGCCGCCTGTGGCCAGCCCAATCAACAATCAACCCGCTGGTCGTCCCCGTTTTAGCGATAAATTTGCAGGTTCTTTTGAACATTTCTGGGGTGGCCAAGTCACCCAAGCTCAGGGCATGGGCCAAACCCTCTACGGCGCAGGCAAAGCCGTGGTTTATGCTCCCGCTGGTGCTTTAGAAGGTGTGGGCCGCACCGCTGTGGCCTTAACGGGCGGCAAAGTGGTTTACGAAGGCACGACCCCTGGTCAACAGATGGGTGATGGCTTTGTCAATATGGGCCAGGGCATGGGCACAATGGTCAACGGCATGGCGCAGTCTGCTGAAGGTGCCGCTGGCATGATTGTTTACGCTCCCTTGGCAGGTCTGGAACTGACCGCCAAAGCCGCTGGCGTGGCTGTCGGTGGTGTCGCTGCCGTCGGTTACGGCATGTACCGGGGCGCTGCTTGGACCGGCAAACAGGTCAAAGAGAGCTTTGTCGGCCAAGAATTCCTGGCTGGTTTTAACCTCGTTGCCTCCCACAAACCCAAATCCAATTAAATGTTTTAGTTTTTCTTCCCCCTCTTTTGGCTGTACTCTTGAGTGAGTGCAGCCTTTTTGTTTAAACGAGGTAATCCATGTCCACGACGGCCCCTCCCCGCCTGACCTTTCGCTCCCGCTGGCTGGTCAGCGCCCGCTATGACCTGACCCTCTTTGTTGGTTCAGGTCTGCTCTGTTTTGTCTTTTGGGGTTTTTATGAGGGGCTGCGCTATCTGGGTTACCATCCGACCGGCATGTCGGTGTTGATCACCTACTTTGTTTTCACCACCTTTCTCGATCTGCCGCATATTTTTCAGACCTTTTCGCGCACCCATGCCGACCCCGATGAATTTAAGCGCCACCCCCATCTCTATACCTGGGGCCTGGCCCTGTTTTTGCTCTCGGGATTTTTGTTTGTGCCCAGTGGCATGGAGCCCTGGGCGATTGGGCTGGTCTCACTTTATGGCTCTTGGCATATTGTCAGGCAGCATTTGGGCTTTGTGCGCTTGTATCATGGTCTCAACGAACCCGAACGACTCTTGGATCACCGGCTCGATGCCTGGTGTATTCAGATATCTTTGCTCTCCTGTGTGGTCTACGACTATGTCGAGCTCAGCGATGAGCCGATCACGGCCCTGACGATTTACGGCCCCCATTTTGGCTGGTTTCCGGTTGTGCCCGAATGGCTGGGCAATACCGCCGTGGCCGCTGGTTTTATGGCCTTTGGCATTTTGGTGCTGCGCCAATTGCATCTGGCCAGTGCCAAACAGGCCCTCAATTTGCCCAAATTGCTGGTGATGGCCATGGCCCTGCTCACCCATTTTTGTATCTTTGTTGTGGCAGCCGTGCCTTTTTTGGTGGCAGAGGCCCTCGAAACGGCCTACCACAATGCCCAGTACCATGGCTTTGTGGCTGTGTATCAGCAGCGGCGCTTTCCCCAGATTCGCCACGTGGCCCTGCGCTGGCTGGGAGCGGCTTTGCTCTATGGCCTGATTGCGGGCGTGATCGAGGTCTTTGGCTATTCTCAGCCCACTTTTTATCTGCTCTTTGCCCCTTTTAGTATGTTGACCCTGTTCCATTATTATATCGACGGCAAGATCTGGAAATTCAGCCAGTGTCCCGAACTCAAGGTTATGTTCTTGCCCCCAGAATCTGTCTCGGCATCGACAGGATTGCAACAGGAAAGCCAGGTTTAATTCCATGTTAGATTCGCTTGAAAACCGAATTTTGGCTCTGCAGAAGGGTCTGCTCTGTTTGCATGATTCCCCTTGGCAGGGTGTGATCGAAGAGGTGGGCACAGGGTCTTGGGTACAGACTTTGTTACAAAGTGCCCCCGGTGCCTCTTCAACCCTTTGGGCGGGATACAGCACTTATGCCCAAGCGGCCCAGCTTTTGCGTTATGGTCAACAGGCCCGTTCCGTGGCCTGTGAGACGGTTGAAAATTGGGCCCGGCAGAATTTACACAGTCAGAACCATTTTTTTTCGTTGGCTTTGAGTGGCGTTGTGGCCTCGGATACCGAGATCCGTGGCGATCACCATGTCTGGGTGGCGCTGGCCCTGTCTGATGGCCGGGGCTGGAGCATTCACCTGCGTTTGCCTGCGGTTTCAAGGCTGGAGCAGCAATTTGGCCTGGGTCAAGTGGGGGTGCAATTGCTTTGCCAATTGGCTGAAAACAATGACTTGTCACCTTTGCATTTGGTTTTGCCTGCGGGATTTCAGATGGATCTCTGGCAGGGCTGGCATCTCTCAGCCTTTGAGAATACCCTCAAAGCCTGTGAATTGCTGCAAGCGGGTCACGCGGAGTTATTGCTGTTTTTGCCCCAAGCGGGTTCTTTGCAAGCGGTACGCCCATTGGAAGCGCTGCGTGGCAAAAATCTACTTTTGCACAAAGGGGCCTTTAATCCCCTTACACAGGCCCATTTGGCCTTGCCCCAAGCTGTGCTCAAACAGGCCCCAGAATTACTGCCAGTGCTGGAAATCAGCCTCAGCAATGCCGATAAAGGCCAGGCCGCCAGTACCGATTTGGCCCATCGTTTGGCGATGTTGGCCTTTCAGCCCTGGCCTGTGGCTCTGACTTGCACCCCCGCGCTGTATCAAACCGCCGAATTATTCAGGCGGGCGGGTGGCGCTGCGCGCGTGGATTTTGTCTGCGGCGAAGATCTCTACCGCCGGGTCTTTGAGCCGCGTTATTATACGACGCTCTCCGGCGGATTGCAGGAGGGATTGGAACGTCTTTTTGCCCAAAATACCCAGCTCTGGGTCTGTGGGCGCGAAAGTGAATTGGTCTTTTCTGAGGCTGGCCAGGCGGCGGCTAAACATTGGGCTGATTGTTGCAGGTATTTGGCCCTGCATTTGCCCGTGGCTTCGACCCAGATCCGGCAGGCGGTAGCAACAGGTCAATCAGGCTGGGAGCAAGCTCTGCTGCCTGAGGTGGCGGGCTATATTCGCGCAAAAGGTTTGTATCAAAAAGTTTAAAGCGATTGCGTCGGGCCGAAATTGTCCTGTGCTTGCCCTGTTTTGAATGTTAAGTGTATAATTTACATTAAATGTATCCAGGAACACAGTTTGGTTGTGAAGCTTTTCCTGGTTGTGGGCAAGAGAGTTGCGCATAATCAGAGCAGCACTTAAACACAAAGAGGGAGGCAAAGGATGATTCCCCGTCTCTTTTTTCTCAAACAGGATCAGCAATTGTTGATTGAGAGCCCGACCCAGCGCAGGGTCTTGAATGGGCCCGGCATCTACTTTTCCAAGCCCCTGGAATGGGTCTCGCGCCGCCAGGGCATTCAATTGGGGCCCTCAGAATACCTGCGCTTGCGCAATAGCTTGAGCGGGGCGTGTTCCATTCAAGTTGGGCCCCAGCTCTATTTTTTAGATCCCTGGGAAGACGTTTTGGAGCGCGAGAAAGCCCTGGTTTTGCAGCAAGAGCAGTATTTGCGCCTTTTGGACAGCGCCACAGGTCGTTTGCGTGTGCTTAAAGGCGAGCAAGCTGTGGTGCCGGGCCCCACCGAACGGGCCGTGCAAGGGGTTCAAAAGGCGATTCATATTGATGGTGAAAAAGCGGTTCTGGTGCGCGATTTGCGCAATGGCTCCCTCTCCTTGATTTCAGAGCCGCAGGTCTTTGTGCCCGAAGCCCATCAGGAGGTGGTGGAAGTGCGTCCCTTGATCCAATTGGAGGATCATGAAGCGGTGGTGGTGCGCAGCCAAGATGGCAGTTATACCATCCGCACCGGCCAAAGTGAGCAACGGGCCTTTTTCTTAGACCCCCACTGTGAGTTATTGGAATTTCGCTGGTCAAGTGGCATTCACAAAGATGCCCGCTCGCTGGTCTTGACCCGGCTGGATCTGCGCCCCAAATTCATGTGGTACGAATTTGATGTGCGCACCGCAGACAATGTCGAATTGCGTTTGGGGGTGACCTTTTTTTGGCAGATCGATGCGGTTTCTACCATGTTGGCCAGTACCGACGATGCGCCCGGAGACATTTGCTCTCACAGCCGCAGTCTGATTATTCAAGCAGTTTCGCAGGTCTCTCTGGAACAGTTTTTAGCGGATTTTAACGCCTTGATTCGGGCTTCGGTTCAGACTTCGATTCAGGGCGGGCGTCTGGACTTTTTTCAGGCGCGGGGACTCATCATCCATGCCGTAGAAGTGCGCTCAGTCTCGTGCAAAGACGTGGCCACCCAACACATTTTGCAAGAAATAATCCAAGAGACCACCCACCGGATCAATTTATTGCAAAAACAAGAGAGCGAAAACGAGGTCAAATTGCGCCAATTACAGGGCCAATTGGACTTGGAAAAGCAACGTGCAGCCCTCTTGCAATGGCAGGAGAAGCACCAACAGGCCGAAGGCCGGATTGCCGGTTTGGCCGAAGCTGAAAAAGTCAAAACTTTTTTTGAGCATCTCAAAGCATTGAGCCCCGAATTGCGCCTGCACATTTACCAATTGTTGCGCAAACAAGATGCCCTGGCAGAGTTGAGCCAGGGACAGGCCCAGCTCTATTTCACCCCCGCTGATGTCAATTTGAGTATTGAGAGCAAGGACTTTCAGTCGGTTTAGGTCCATTGCCAACTCGCAGTGACGCACAGGCCCATCCGTGTTAAGATGACATGCGGCAGGCTGGGTTGCCCTCTCTTGATCAAAACTGTGGCGATCCCCCGTTTCTGCCCTATCTCAGGTACAATCTCAGGCACAGGTTTAGACAGCATGAAACTGGCAATTGGCAGCGATCACGGCGGCTTCGAACTCAAAGAGAAACTCAAGCAATATATCAAAGACACCTTTCACTACGAAGTGGTGGACTTTGGCACCCACAGCACCGATGCCGTGGATTACCCGGATTTTGCCTTCTTGGTGGCTGCTGCCGTGGCCGAAGGCCAGTTCCCTTTGGGTATCATTGTCGATGGGGCCGGGATCGGCAGCGCGATGGTGGCCAATAAACTGCCGGGTGTGCGCGCAGGCAATTGCAACGACATCTATATGGCCCGCAACAGCCGGGCCCACAACCAAGCCAATGTGCTGACCCTCGGCTCTCAGGTTGTGGGCACAGGGCTGGCTCAAGAAATTGTCAAAGTCTGGCTCGAAACAACCTTCGAAGCGCGCCACCAAAAGCGCATCGACAAGATTCTGCACCTCGAAAAGCAAATTTACGGATTCGGAAAATAACCCTATGAATATTGAAAAAATTGCTGAAGAAGTGACCCGCGAACTGCTCTCAGAACTCTACAGTGGACAGGTGGCTCAATCCCCGGCGGTGCCTTATAGCCGGGTTTTGATTGTCTTCTCCCGCTCGGATCTGGATTTACAGCCGGTGCTGGCCAAACTCGGCCAGTGGAAATCGCGGGCCCATTTGCAATTGGTGGCCCCCAAATGGGCCCAGGGCCTGTGGAGCAGCGCGCCCTTTGAGGCCCAGGGTTTGGAGATCAGCTTTATGAGCCCCGAGGCCCGGCCGGGTCAGGCCAAAGCTTTGCTCGACAGTGTCGACCGCCTGGCGATTGTCGGCGCCAACCGCACCTTGTTGCAACAAATTGGTCGCCTCAACCGCGAAAGTCTGGCTTCGGCCCTGGTGGTTGAAGCCCTCAGCCGCAGCAAAACCGCGTTGCTGCTCGACGATTTTATGCTCGAACACGAAACCGAATTGGGCAAAAAATTGAGTACTTTGGGCGTCAAACTGGGCCGCCTGAGCGATTTGGAACATATTTTCCCCTTGCCTCCTTTGCCGGTTTCGATCATGGCAGATGCCATTTCCGCCGCAGGCAAAGCCCCGAGTTTGCCCGCCAATTGCCAAGGCTGTGAATTGCAGGGCAACTGCGCTTCGGCCTGTACCGACCGGGTGCGCTCGCTGGTGCAATCGGGGGCTCAACGGGTGGCTTCTGCCTTGGGCATGCATCCTGTGCCCGCCGATTTGGCGCCATTGATCGACCACACCCTGCTCAAGCCCGAGGCCACCGAAGCCCAGGTTCGTCAGCTCTGTGCCGAGGCCAAACAATACAGCTTTGCTTCGGTTTGCGTTAATCCCACCTGGGTGCCGCTGAGTGCCCAATTGCTCAAAGGCACGCCGGTCAAGGTCTGCACCGTGATTGGTTTTCCCCTGGGAGCCACCGACAGCAAGACCAAAGCCGATGAAACGCGCAATGCCATTGCCAATGGGGCCCAAGAGATCGACATGGTTCTCAATGTCGGCGCGCTCAAAAGTGGCAAAGAAAAATTGGTCGAAGAAGACATTCGGGCGGTGGTCCAGGCCGCCGGCGGCCATACCGTCAAAGTGATCTTCGAAACCTCTTTGCTCAGCGACAGTGAAAAGGTCTTGGCCTGTCAGCTCTCCACCAATGCGGGGGCCCATTTTGTCAAAACCTCCACCGGCTTTGGTACAGGGGGGGCCACCGAGCAAGATGTGGCCCTGATGCGCCGCACGATTCGGCCCGATATGGAAGTCAAAGCCTCTGGCAGTATTCGCGATCGCGAAACCGCGATCAAAATGGTGCAGGCCGGTGCGACCCGCATTGGCGCCAGTGCCAGTATTGCCATTGCCACTGGCACCAAAGCCACGGGTGGGGGCAAATATTAATGGCGCTGTATCAGCACCAGCAGGAGATCCACGATCTCAAAGGCCTTTGGCAAGAAGAGAATTTTGTCTTTACCTCGCCTGAGGGTGAAGACTTGCTCTCTGTTCAAGAGCTGGAGCCAGGTGCTTTTCTGGTTCGCCAGGGGGATCAGGTCTCTGTGGTGCATGGCTTACTGGAGCGCAACCAACTACAGCTCTCTTTTCAGGGCCAGAGCTTTGTCTTGGAGCGGATCAAGAAAAATGCGGGCCAGATCCACGATCTGAACCATTCCAACTTAATCGAAGCGCCCCTCACAGGCAAAGTCTTACAGGTCAATGTCAGCGTTGGGCAGGTGCTGGATGCCGGTGAGCCTGTGGTGATTCTTGAATCGATGAAAATGGAAACCGCTTTAAATGCCCCATTTGCTGCCCAGGTGCAAAAAGTTCACTGTGTGGCGGGAGAGTCTGTCAGTACGGGTCAGGTATTGATTGAGCTGGAACCCTTGAAAGAAGAATAAAAATGAACCCGACGGATGAAGCTTCGATTGCCCGGATTTATGGCAAACACCCTGTGCGCTCGGCCCTCAAGAATGAACGCCCTGTGTATAAACTGTGGTTGGCCAATAACCTCGAACCGCGTATTTTAAAAGAATTCCAGCTTTTGGCCCGCGAGCAGGGCATTCCTGTGCAAGTCGCTCCCCCCGAGCGGTTGCAAAAAATCTGTCCGCCAGGTGTGCAAACCCAGGGCGTGGTGGCGGATACCGGTAGCTATGAATACCTCTCCTGGGAAGATTTTTGTGCGCAGTTGCGGGCCAAAGAAGGCGATCCCTTTGTGGTGCTGCTCGATCAGATTCAAGACCCCCACAATCTGGGCGCGATTTTGCGCACGGCAGAAGCCGCAGGCGCTGATGGGGTGGTCATTACCCGCCATGGTGGGGTAGGGCTGACCGAAGGGGTGGCCAAGGCCTCCGCCGGGGCGATTGAAAATATCCCTGTGATTCAGGTGACCAATCTCAGCCGGGCCCTCGAAGATCTACAAGAGATGAATATTTGGAGCACGGGCTTTGCCGTGGATGCACCCGAGAGCTATTTTCAGGCCGATTTAAAAGGTCCTGTGGCTTTGGTGATTGGCAGCGAACACAAAGGCCTGCGACCCAATGTGCAAAAACACTGCGATCGTTTGGTGTGTATTCCGATGCAGGGAGATCGCTCCTTAAACGCTTCTGTGGCAGCCTCTTTGGCCATGTACGAGGTTGTGCGGCAGCGTCTCAGCGGCCCCTCTGTGCCCAAGTCGGCTGAGTGAGTAAATTGCAATTTTTCCTGTGGCTGCTTACAATGAAACTTAAATCCCATTTTCTGCAGGCAGGTCTTCTATGTCGATGACCCAGGTCGGGGTTCGCTCACTTCTGGCCGTGAATTCCTGGATTGGTTTGATCAACTCCAATCTTCAGGGTGCTTCGCGTGTGGGTTATAAAACGGTCAGGCCCCATCTCACCGACGGGGCCGGTTATCTCTACACCCAAAACGAAATTTATACCCCTTTGCCCACCCTCAATGTGCAAGCCACATCGCTGGAGTGGGCCCAGGGCTCGATTATCAACTCCGATCAAAGCAGCCATTTTGCCTTGCAGGGCGAGGGTTTTTTTGTGGTGGCGGATGCGGCGGGTCGCTATTATCTGACCCGAGACGGTGAGTTTCACTGGGACGGCAACGGGTATTTGGTGAACAGTGCAGGCCTCAAAGTGATTTCGAGTGGTCAGGATTTTGTTCGCCGCGACCGTCGCGATCGCTCAGATACCTTTGATCCCAACGGCAATTCGGAAGAATTGCTGCGTTATGGTGATAAATCTCTGTTGGTGGTGGATGTGGCCAATCGCGATGGCTTGCGCATGAGCCAATTTGGTTCCACGGTCTTTTCGATTGATGGTGGACTGCCCCTGCGGCTGCGTAACGATATGACTGAAACCACCGATGGCCTGAGTTTGATCTACGACGACCCGCTGCAATTGCCTGTGGTCAATGACCCCGAATGGGTGCCTTTTATCGCCGTTCCACCCCCCAATTATTCAAGCGATTTTTCAATCGACTTTGGCGACAACGGTTTTTTCAATTTTAATGCCTTTAACCCTTTGGGGGTGGGCACCGATTTTAATGCCAATGCCAATTCAATTGCGGATATTGTCAATGCCATCAATGCCTATGGGGGCACGGTGGGGGGACGGGTTTCGGCTTATTTTGATACGGGTTCGGATCAACTCTTTATTCACAATGAGCAAAACATCGTCGGCGGGATCGTTCATACCCCAGTTGTCTTGGGGGGAGCCAATGGCTTGGCCCTGCGCAAATTTTTCCAATTTGATCAGAACCAATCCAGCTTGCCAACGAATGACCGCGACAGTGATACCAATTTGGAAACGGTCTTGAGCAGCCATATTGATATTGACAACAGCCGTGTTCGGACCCTCTTAGATCTGGCGCCTGTTGATTTAAGTGCCACTTTGCAATCGCTCAGTTTGGGGCCCGTTCACCCCGCCACCTATTTTCACGACAAACCCAATGGATTTTTACAATCCGACGCCACAGCCGGTGGCTCGGGGGTGATGGTGATTGGCGAATCTCAACAAACGGCGATTTTTGACGTGGAGGTTGAATTTAAGGCCTCGGCAGGGGTGATCGTCTTTGGCTTTGGCCAAACCGATGCCCACAGCATTAACTCTTCTGGTTATGCCCTGATTTACAATACGGGCACAGGTGCTGTCACGCTTCAATCGCGGCCCCCCGATGCCAATGGCACGGCACTCACTTTGCAGGTCGCCACGCTGGGGGTCACCGCTGCAGGTGCGCCCCCTGTGGCTGCGGATCCCCTGCGCCGCATGGTGGTCAAGATGGATGAAAACCAAATTCTGACGTTGAACGTCAATGGTGCGACAGTCTCTTTTAATATGGCCGGTGCAGCAGATGAAATCAATGGTTATCTTTCCTTGCGCAATGCGGGCAATTTTTTACAGGTCCACAATCTCAGGGCCGATTTTCATCAGCCCTATAACGTGCAGCGCACAGGAGACGTGGTCAGTATGAGCCAGACCAATATCTCTTCCCCCGAAATTCTGGAGCGCTGGCAAGATCGGCAGCGCACCCGGATTGTGCAAGCCTCACTGGAATCCTCAACAGCCTCTTTGACTGAATATGTGCCGATGTTGGCATTGGCTCAAAAAGTATTTGCCTCGATTTCGAAGATCATTTCTGCTCAAAATGCGATGATTGACGATATCAACAGCACCTTTAGGTGATTGTTAAAAATAAATTAAAAATTGCAAAATAGTTTTTTTTGTGATTAAATTCCTGATAAGTCGTGAACGCAAAACCAAGCTGACCCGCTAAAATGAATCTAGGGTCTTTCCGCACCCATTTACAGCACTGAAAGGCAACTCACATGGCTCTCGATAAAGTTGGTGTCAATTCCCTCGTTGCAGTCAACTCCTGGATCGGTATTATTAATGGCAATATGGAAGGCACTTCGCGCACCGGTTATAAAACCACGCGGCTGAGAATTACCGATGGTCT
>JBFWRL010000076.1:0-25413 GCA_050248915.1 Candidatus Sericytochromatia bacterium | reverse complement strand
GACTTTTTAAGCACTTTTTCCAATTCGCCGCGATCAAACCAAATGCCTTTGCAGCCCTGTACACAGACATCCACGAGCACAGGCGGAACCGATACCTCTTGCAAAACACCACTACAACCGGGACAATACATGACTTTATCTCCACAGCAACTACTGGATTTTGAAAACAAGAGCATAGTAACAGGTACGGGATTGAAATCCAATCACCTGAGCAGGCTCATAAGATTCCCTGATCCAGATCAAAGCAGAAGTGCTCAGATCGCTCTAAAATGAATGGAGTGAATCATGAGAAAGTCAGTTATGCAAAACAAGTTGATCCTCGAAACCATTCAAACCCGCCACTGTAAGCGGGCTTATTTAGAGACCCCCGTTTCGCGAGAGCGGCTGGAAGCGGTCCTCACCGCCGCCGCCGCCGCCCCTTCTTCGAAAAACACCCAACCCTGGGGGGTGGCTGTGGTCAGTGGCAAATCCCGTGACGAATTATCTGATTTGATCTGCGCCAAATTTGATCTGGGAGAAAGTGAAGAACCCGATTATATATACCACAATGAGCCCCTTTCTCCAGAGTTCATGCAGCGGGCCCGCGAATGTGGATATGGCCTCTTCGAACTCAAAGGGATTGAACGCCATGATCGGCGGCAGCGCTTGGCTCACAACCGGGAAAACTTCACTTTTTTTGGGGCACCTGTGGCCCTGTTTTTCCATTTACCCAGCGATGCTGAACGTGGTAATTTTCTCGATTTGGGCTTTTTTATGCAAAATGTCATGCTGGGTTTGGTTGGTGAGGGCATGGCCTCTTGCCCCCAGTTCAGTGTGACCAGTTACAGCCAAACCATTCGGGCATTTTTGGGACTGCAAGGCCGGATTTTGGTCTGCGGTTTGACCGTGGGTTATCCCGACCCAGCGGCTTTGGTCAATACCTATGTCCCTCCGCGACTGCCTTTGTCTGAATTTGTCAGTTGGTTTGCTTAATTTTTGAAAAATAAATCTTTGGGGCTATAATGGCAGAGTTGCCAAACCCCAAGCAACAAAAGAGAGGTTAGCGATTATGAGTTTCGATATTCAAGCTCCCGATTATGTTCGCCATTCCGAGGCCTTGGCCTGGATCCAAGAGGTGGTAAATCTATGTCAGCCCGATGCCATTCACTGGTGTGATGGCTCCCAAGAGGAATATGATACACTCTGCCAACAGATGGTCGACAAGGGCACATTTAAGCGCCTGAACCCCGAAAAACGGCCCAATAGCTTTTTGGCACTTTCCGATCCCGGTGATGTGGCCCGTGTCGAAGACAGGACCTATATCTGCAGTCGCCGCAAACAAGATGCTGGTCCCACCAATAATTGGATGGATCCCAAGGAAATGAAAGGGATTTTGAATAAACTCTTTCAAGGCTGTATGAAAGGCCGCACGCTTTATGTCGTGCCGTTTAGCATGGGACCTTTGGGGTCGAATATTGCCCAAATCGGGATTGAACTCTCCGACTCTGCTTATGTGGCCGTCAATATGCGTATCATGACCCGCATGGGCCAAAAAGTCTTTGATATTCTCGGTGAAGATGGCGAGTTTGTGCCCTGTTTGCATTCAGTTGGCATGCCTTTGCAGGCCGGTCAAGCTGACGTGATGTGGCCCTGCAATAATCAAGAGAAATACATCGTACACTTTCCCGAAGAGCGGGCCATTTGGTCTTATGGCAGTGGCTACGGCGGCAACGCCTTGCTCGGCAAAAAGTGTTTTGCCCTGCGTATTGCCTCAGCGATGGGCCAAGACGAAGGCTGGCTGGCAGAACATATGTTAATCATGGGAATTGAATCCCCAGATCAGAAAAAGACTTATGTGGGTGCGGCTTTCCCCAGTGCCTGTGGCAAAACCAATTTTGCCATGTTGATTCCCCCTCAGTCTTTTCTCGATAAAGGCTGGAAAGTCACCACCATTGGGGACGATATCGCCTGGCTCAAACGCGGTGAAGATGGAAAGCTCTACGCCATTAACCCCGAAGCAGGTTATTTTGGTGTGGCCCCTGGCACCTCGTACAGCTCCAACCCCAATGCCATGGATTCCATTCGCGCCAATTCGATTTTCACCAATGTGGCCCTCACTCCCGATGGCGATGTCTGGTGGGAAGGCATGACCGATGAAGAACCCGCTGAATTGGTCGATTGGCAGGGTCAAGCCTGGACTCCAGGCTGTGGCCGCAAAGCCGCTCATCCCAATGCCCGTTTTACCGCTCCGGCCCACCAATGTCCTTCGGTTGATCCCGAATGGGAAAACCCCCAAGGTGTGCCAATCAGCGCCTTTATCTTTGGCGGCCGCCGCGCCACTGCCGTGCCGCTGATCTACCAAGCTTTTAACTGGAATTTTGGGGTGTATCTGGCCGCCACGATTGGTTCTGAAACCACCGCTGCAGCTCAAGGCGCTTCGATTGGTCTGGTGCGCCGTGACCCAATGGCCATGTTGCCCTTCTGCGGTTATCACATGGGGGATTATTTTAATCACTGGCTCGAAATGGGCCGAAACACCCCCAATCCTCCCCGCATTTTCTGTGTCAATTGGTTCCGCAAGGGCCCCAATGGCGAATTCCTCTGGCCCGGATTCGGGGAAAATATGCGGGTACTCAAATGGATCGTCGAACGTGTGCGCGGCAAAGCCTATGGGATTGAAAGCCCCCTGGGATGGATGCCCAAATACGAAGACCTCGATTGGGAAGGCCTGGACTTCAGCCGCGATCAATTTAATGAGGTGATGTCGGTCAACCGTGAGATGTGGAAAGAAGAAGTGCTCTCTCACCAGAGTCTCTTTGACAAACTCTACGACCGCCTGCCAAAAGAATTTTTGCTGATGCGCGAATTGCTGCTGTCGAGCCTCTGGCGATCGCCAGAACGGTGGCGCATGGCCGATGAGCGCTATGTCGATATTGGCCATTAATGTAAATTAACCCCAACAGAAAGCCCCCTCAAAAGAGGGGGCTTTTGTTTTAAGCCGCGACGCCCATTAAGCTGCGGGAGAGGCAGGAGAGGCGGGGGTCGCTGGGGGCTGTGTGCCCGGCTGGGTCATGGGGGGTTGACCTGGTTGCATCATGGGGCCACAGCGGTGTTGCATGATGGGTTGACCCGGTTGCATCATTCCTGGTTGGCCAGGCATCAGGGTCGGCGGCTGTGCTGGCTCACTGGTTTGGGCAATCCGCATCCCGGCAGGAGCGACGGGAGGCTGGGGTTGTCCTGGCATGGGCGGTTGACCCGGTTGCATCATTCCTGGTTGGCCAGGTTGGCATCCCACGGGAATGCGGGGACAAGCCGGGGGCATAATCACTTTGCCTGTATCGGGTTCACCCACTTTGATAATTTTGAGGGTACCCTGTAAGGTGATTTCAAATTCGCCTTTTTGCAGGGTGCGGGCTTCACCATTGGGTTTGGGGAAGTCGATGGTGCCATCGGCTTTGGCCATCACCTTGCCACAGGCCAGGGCACGTTTGAGACCGGGACGTGACGGGGGTTGAGGAATAAAAAATTGATCACCTTGCAAGACCTCTTTGGGGGTCTGTTTAAAGTTGGGGCGCTCACCGGGTTTTAATTCAAAGCGCTGGATCATTTGTTTGGCCACATCATGTACACTGACTTCGCCTTCTCGGTGTACAAATTGGGGGGCCTTTTCATCAAATTGGCCATCGCGGTTGAAGTCAAAACCCGCGACATTTTCCTGAAAGGCCAATTTGCCCTCGGCATCTTTGCTAAAACGGGAGACACCCCGCATGATCATCCGCCCATTTTGTCTCTGGGCAGGATCGATGGGCATAATCACAGGCTCGGAGGCATCTTTGTACTGTACTTCTAATTCAGACGCTTCTGCAGGTAAATTGCTCACCGTCAATTCTCCGCTGGCATCAATTTGATAGGTCAGGGCCTTGCCATTGGCTGTTACCTGCTGGATATCTGAAGCGGTGACAGCTGTGGTAGAACCATCAATTTCGCGGTTGAGGTTTAATTGCAAAGATTGCAAAGCAGCCTGAACAGAGGGGTTGTTGAGCAGGGTATTGAGATCCCCGCAGGCACTTAAACTGAGAGACAAAACGAGGCCCAGGCCTCCCAAAATTTTACGGGTAGCGGACTTTGAGTACTTCATAACTTTCTCCTTGCCAATCTGACATGTTTTTTTCTTAACAATTTAACTTTAACATCTTTTCTGGGTATCACTGTCACTACCCTATCACACTAAAAATGTGACTTTTGTCAAATAATTGAATTTCCAGGGCCAGATTGAAACTGTGGTAGAATGATGCAGATTTAAAGCGGGATTTGGCTCGTTTTGTGAGTTCCCGCCCGCTGACAGCAGTTCCAAGGAGAAGCAACCCATGCAGCAACCCATGCAGCAAAGGATGAGTATACGCTCAGCCCGCCCTGTGTCTGCAAGTGGCTCCTCACCAGTTGCCCCAAAACCACCCGCCACAACAGCTGTTCGCCCTTTACAACGGCCCGTCTCTCAGGTCTCCAAAAGCCGTCCCCTGCGCCTTCAATTGGAGCAACTCAAGGCCAAAGTCCAGGGCCTCGAAACCCGCCGCCAACAAACGCTCTCTCCGGTGTTTAAACAGGGAATTGAAAACCAAATCAAGGCCCTGCAAAAACAGGTCCAGACAGCAACCCTTTCGCTATTACAAGCCCAAAGCCAAGAGCGTTTGCCCAATTGGCCTCCGCTCATGGGCCAATTTAAAGGCCCGCCTTCCAGCCCTGAAAATTGGGAAAACGTGACAGATGCTTGGTATGGTCTCTATCCCCCAGATTTACAGATTTTTCTTGAGCCGTCACGCAATCAGCGCTTTCTGGCCTGGCAAAGACCCTTGTATGAAGCCTTTAAGCGTTTATCTCAAGGGCAGACACCCCCGCCGACTGATTGGGCTTTGCCTGAAGAATTAAGTGAAGCCACCCCGGCGGTGATGTCTCAAGAACAGGTCTATTGGCAAGAGAGTCTGCAACTTTTATTGCCCCTTTTACCCGCACAAGCCTCTGAAGATCTCTATGAAGAACCCCCTCCTGCCCCAGAGAACGTATCATCAGAAGGCTTTGAGGTCATTTCTTTTGAGATCCCCGGAGCCAGTCCCTCTGCAGACACCGCCCCCGTCGACCAAGTCAGCTCAGCCCAAAAATCTGGGGCCGAATTGGAAGTGCGTTTTGATATGGGGTCGGGCCGCTCTTTGGTGCGCAATAGCATGGGCATTGTGCTCAACCAGGAGAAAAAATCTTATCAAGAATACCTCGACCTGGGTTTTGCCTGTATCGACAAAGTGGTGGAGTCGGGGTTTGTCAACACCAGCCCCTTGCAACAGGCCATTGAAGTCTTTTTAGAGGCCATTAGCCTTCACAAAGAACGCCACGAAGCCTATTTTGGTCTGGGTTATCTCTATAGTTTGGTGCGGGACCTCAACCACTCGCTCTATTTTCTCAATCTGGCTTGGCGAATTTCACGCAACCCTTCGATTGAAGCGTTTATGAAAAAGGTCAAAGAGTCATACGGGGTGGCTTGATGCCATTTCACTTGGCTGGATGGTGGGCGGCGTGCTGACCCGGCGCAATTGCAAAAGCCCTTTGCGCGGCACCGCTTGAGAAATTTCCAACCAAAACTCGCTGCCTTCGTGTAAGTCCAAAGCATCTCCAGACGGAAACAGGGTATCCAAACAGAAATCGGGCAGATGCACAAAGGTTTTTTCGGGTGAGATCGAGACCACCCGCGCGGGAAAAATCCGGGGGGTGGGCAAGGCCTGAAAGTATTTATACAACCAATAGCGAAAGTTTTCGCGCTGAATAAAATTGGCACTAAAAACCGCTTGATCGGAGAGGGCAATCAATTGCTGGATCTGCTCTTCGTTGTACAAATTGGACTGGGTATGCAGCCAATGTTTGATCTGGCGGTGCAAGATTAGGTCGTTGTAACGCCGAATCGGCGACGTAAATTGGGTATAGACATCAAGGCCCAAACCATAATGGGCACCGGGACGCACAGTCATTTCAGCGCGTTTGAGCAGGGGGCGGCCCTGGGCATTTTCTTCGGTGGGGGCCTCTTGGGTTTTGTAAATCAAAGGCACGCGGGCTTCCGCCAGCAATTTGGCAACCCAATGATTGGCCAGAATCATCAGCTCAGAGACCAATAATTGGGCTGGTGAGTCGCGTTCGACCTGTTTCAGCAAAATCTGTTTCTCGGCATTGACCTTGATCCGCAATTCGGGTCGGTTGAACTCCACTGCTCCCCGGGCCAAACGCTGTTCGCGGTGGTGGGTCGCCAATTGCAAAAGGGTCTGCAAGAGGGGCTGGGCATCGAGATTTTGATCAACTTCGTCGTAACTCATGCGCCGTTTGACTTCGATCAGGGTTTCGTGAATACTGGCGGACTGGACTTCAAAGTCGGGATTGAGCTCAAAAGCCACCGAAAGGGCCAATCGGGGCTCCCCAGCCACCAGGGAACAGATATTCTGAGAGAGATGGGGGGGCAGCATTTCAATTTTGCGTTCACACAGGTAGATCGAGGTAAATCGGCGGGAAGCCTCCTGATCCAAAGGGGTGTCAGGCACAACATAAGCTGAAGCGTCGGCAATATGCACCCAAAGGCGAAAGCCCTTTTCGGTGTTTTCCCAGCTCAGCGCATCATCAATATCTGTGGTTTCAGCATCGTCAATTGTCAGGGTTTCTAGGTAACGCAAGTCTTTGCGGTTGTCTGGACATTGTGCGCTGACAGGGGTAATTTGTGCCACACTCTCGAGCAAATCCCGTGAAAACTGCAGCGGAACCTGCATTTCAATCAAACTCAGGTTGATATCTTCGTCCCAAATCCCAGAGCGGGTCAAGAGGCGCAAACAGCGATCTTCGAGTGAAGCCCCGCCCACGCCAGCTTCATCAAAAAATTGACTGACGGTCTGAAAATGCCCCGAACGGCGTCCCATCACCGCCACATCTTGAATCAAAGGCAAAGTCGCTTGAGCGGCTTCGGGCGGGGGGGTGGGCGTTTTTTCACAGCCCGCAATCCAGCGGATCAGGGCTTGGCGTCCCAGGCGTTTTTCCTCTTCGCGGCGCATCATGGCCTGAATTTGGTTCACGTTTTCAGCTGAACGCGGAATAAATCCCTCGTCGCCACCTTTGCGTTCAAAGTAAACCCGATCGGCCACCAATGCCCGCAAGAGATGTGAGCGGTCAAGATCAGAGGGGTCCGAGTAATACATACCCGCCAGGGTCTCTAAATCCAGGCTTTCCCGCTCATCCACCAGCACTTCCCAAAGCGTGTGTAAATCGAGTTCGGGTGATTGCTCAAACTGCCCTGCCCACTCTTTGAGCGCGGCCACCCGATCCATGCGGTTCATACTCGGTGGCAAACTGCGTTTGAGCACATGTAAAATCTTGCGCTCGTGAAGGTTCAATTCTTTGTTGTTTTCAGCCAAAATACGCACATGCTGGGGGTTTGTCAGGATACAGACACCCACCATCAGATCGCTTTTTTGCAAAAACTCAACCAGGGTTCCAGGCTGCACGGCGAAATCAGAACAAG
Organism: Candidatus Sericytochromatia bacterium; assembly: GCA_050248915.1. Taxonomy (GTDB): domain Bacteria; phylum Cyanobacteriota; class Sericytochromatia; order UBA7694; family UBA7694. Next base: position 17,891 of record JBFWRL010000076.1, on the reverse strand, counting down.
GGGTAGAACTTCTTGCCCGACTGCGCCATCTCTTTGAGGAGGGAGCAGGGGGCAAAACGTTCGCCACGGGTTTCAGCATAGTATTCCAGCTGATTGACAATAAATTGAATGCCCTGTTGATCGATCAGGCGCAGGGGCCCCCCTCTGAAAGGAGGAAAGCCAGTGCCCATCAACATGGCCATGTCGATTTCACCTGGCCGAGCGACCAGGCCCTCTTGCAGGCAGAGTGCAGACTCATTCAAAATACTGAGCACGAGCCGATCGCGAATCTCTTCGCCGGTCAATTGGCGGCGTTCGCTTTCGGGTTTGAGTTCATTGACCACCTGTTGAATATAGCGGTGGTCGGGCACTGCCTCTTTGCCCGCGTGGATATAAAAGCCTTTGCCATTTTTCTGGCCCAGGCGTTGATCGCTGTAGAGGCGCTCCATCACTTTGCTCATGGTAAAACCTGGGCGGGATTCAAACAGCGGACGCACACTCTGGGCCGTGTGCCAAGCCACATCTATCCCGGCGAGGTCGATGACCTCAAAAATGCCCATCGGCATGCCAAAATCGGTCATCAGGCGATCGATGGTAGTCATATCGCCCCCTTCTTCGAGCAACAGCCCCGCTTCGTTGCCATAAATGGCCAAAATGCGGTTGACGACAAAACCCGGTGTGTCTTTGCGAATGACAACAGGGGTTTTGCCAATGCTGCGCACATATTGCAAGGCCGTGGCCAAAGTTTCATCGCTGGTTTTTTCGCCCAGGATCACTTCTACCAGCGGCATTTTTTGCACAGGGCCAAAGAAATGCAGGCCGATAAAGCGGTCGGGGCGGGCTGTAGCAGCGGCCATTTCGTTGATCGAAAGAGCCGAGGTATTGGTGGCCAAAATGGTATTGGGGCCAATATGCTGTTCCAATTCTGTAAAAACGGCCTTCTTGACCTCCATTTTTTCGACCACAGCCTCAATCACCAGATCGGTGTGTTTAAAGCCAGAATAGTCGATGGTGGGCGTCACGCGGCGCATTTTGTCGGCCACCTGTTTGGCGGTCAGACGGCGGCGTTTGAGCAAACTGCCATAGCCTTTTTGAATGGCCTTGATTCCCGCCAAAAGTGCTGGGTAATTCATGTCTTTGAGGCGGATATCAATATCTTTGGCGTTGGAGACCTGGGCGATGCCCGCGCCCATATAACCCGCCCCCAAGACACCCATCATTTTGACTTTGCGGGCTTTGACATTTTTGCCTTCGAGTTCGGGTACCTTGTTGAGGTCTTGATTGACAAAAAAGAGGTTCATTAAATTGGCCGTTTCACTGCGCTCAAGCAGGTATTTAAATGCCTGCCCCTCTTGTTTAAAGGCCTCATATAGCGGCAGATTGAGACTGTTTTGCACGGTTTCGAGAATCTTCAACGGCGCGGGATAAAAGCCTTTGCTTTTGTCGAGCACCCCTTTGCGGGCCTGTTTAAAGACCAGATTCTGACCCACGGCCAAATTGCTCAGGGCCTTGTCAAGCAAGCTGCTCTTGGGCTGTTTGGCCGTTAAATAGCCAATCTCTCCGGCAAGCACATCTTTGGCCAATTTGTGAGCGGTCTGGAGCAGCACTTCTTGCGGGGGAGCCAGATGGATCAAACCCAAAGAACGGGCTTTTTTGGCGGGGACCTGTTTTCCTGTCAGCATCAGATCGAGGGCCGCAGGCAGGGGCAACATCCGAGGCAGACGTGAAACACCGCCCCAGGCTGGCAAAATGCCGAGCTGCACTTCGGGCAGGCCGAGCTTGGTTTTGGGGTGATTGGAGGCCACGCGGTAATCACAGGCCAGGGCCAATTCCAACCCGCCTCCCAGGCATGAGCCGTGAATACAGGCAATGGTAGCAACCTCTAGCTCTGCCAAGCGCTGAAAGACTTCACGGCCGCGATTGCCAAAAGCCACCGCTTTGTCAAGGTCAAAATGACCGGAGACCATACTGGCCAAATCGGCCCCCGCAATAAAATTATCCTCTTTGCGACTGGCAAAGATCACAGCTTTGATCGCCGGATTGGCAGAGATCTCATCCATCACGGTTTCGATGGCCGACAACATGGCCGGTGAGAGCAAATTGACTTTTTTACCAGGGGTATCAAACCAAACCGTGGCAACACCATCGCCTTCGAGTTCCAGGCTCAAATATTGGCCTTCGGCAGTGTTGGCAGGTGCTTTTTCCTGAAGATCTGAAGTCATGGGCGGGTCTTCCTTTGTGGGGGATGATGGGGAAGTCGTTGCAGGAGACGACTCAGCAATGGTTTCAGCATCTTCAGCTGCTTTTTTGCTGCTTTTGCGCGGGGCAGCCGCTTTGGGCTTTTTGGGTGGTGGGGCGGTTTCCTGCTCGGTGGTGGCTTCTTCCACAGCCTGTATTTCTGCGGGTTTTTCTGTCTGTTGTGTGGGGGTGTTTTTTTCAGTCATGGCCTTGCTCCTATTTCCGCTCCAGAATAAAGGCTGCGCCTTGACCGCCACCAATACAGAGCGAGGCCAGGCCCATTGAGAGATTGCGCCGCCCCATTTCTTTGAGCAGGGTCAGCACCAGTCGGGCACCGGAAGCGCCGAGGGGGTGCCCCAGAGCTATCGCGCCACCATTGACATTCAAACGGTCACGATCGATCTCACCGATCGGGGCCTTGAGCCCCAGCTTATTGGCAAAGTCTTTTGAGGCAAAAGCCCGTTCGTTTGCAATCACCTGGGCAGCAAAGGCCTCATTAAATTCGTAGAGTTCGAGATCAGAAAATTTGGCTTTGCCCAAATCCAGGGCTTTGGGTGTGGCGTAAGAGGGGCCCAGCCCCATGCGTTGGGCTTCGAGCCCAGCATAGGCAAAGCTGCGAATATACCCCAAGGGCTCGAGGCCCATCGATTTGGCCAATTCGGCCTCCATCACCAAAACCACAGCTGCGCCGTCGGTGATCGGTGAGGCATTGCCTGCGGTAACCGAGCCAAACTCTTTGTCAAAAGCCGGTTTGAGTTTAAGCAAGCTCTCCAATTTGGCGTCTTCGCGGGGGCCAATATCTTCGGTGACCGCAGTGCCTTTGCCATTGTCGGCAATCAAAATGGGCAGAATCTCCTCGGCCAATTTGGGCTTGGCAGCCACGGCGTTCAGATGGCTGCGCAGCGCAAACTCATCTTGCTCTTGACGGGTGATGCCAAAATCACGCACCAAGATTTCAGCCGTTTGACCCATGGTCATATCAATCAGGGGATCGTTTTGGTTGATTACATTGGGCTTGAGGAATTGCGGACGCATTTGCGAGAGCAATTGCAAGCGCTGAGCAGGGGTTTTGGCTTTGGCAGCCCCCACCAGAATATCAGTGAGTTCTGAACTATAACTAAAAACGGGAATACTACTCATAGACTCGGCACCACCAGCCAAAATGACTTTGGCGTGGCCATTGCGGATTCTGTCAAAGGCCTGACTGATCGCTTCCATACCAGAGGCGCAGTTGCGATTGACTGTATAAGCCGGAACGTGATTGGGGAGCCCGCCCAAAATGGCGGAAATGCGGGCCATATTGGCAGTTTCAACGCCTTGAATGACGTTGCCAATGATCACTTCTTCGATGGTGTCTGTGGGGAAATCCAGTCTCAGCATCATTTCGCGAATCAGCCGGGCGGTTAAATCATAGGCCGCCAAATCTTTAAATGCCCCACCTGCTTTGACAAAGGGAGTGCGCAGGCCGGCAACGATAACAACCTCTTTCATGTTTGAGCCTCTTTTAAAAATCCGTTTTCAGGTGAATCATTCTACCATGAACCCCCTGGAGCAAGCAGATTTTGAACAAAAAATCCAAACAAAGAAACCAAGAAAAATGGCATGATTATTTGCATTCAAACTTTTATGCAGCGCTTCAATTGTGCAACCACCCAGAAAGTGGATTAACGTGCAGCCAAACGGGTTTTTAAGATTGTCTCAAGTTGGTTCCGCAGCGGGCTGCCCACAGGAATCAGATCGTCATAGTGGCCGGCATTAAAATCTGTCAGCAAGAGATTCACATCCAGTTTGGGGGTATTGCGAATCCGGGTTTCGAAAGTGCGTGCCAAAGCAGGTTGCTGCTCGGGCGAAGCATAAACCAGGTTAAAGAGTTCAAAGACACGGGAGATCAGGTTTTCACCCATCAGCCAATTGTAGCGCCACGCTGCCAAACGCACCAATTTGGCAACTGGGTGTTTGCGCGGATCGGGATCAGCGATCGGATGGTGAGCCATACTTTCGGCCGCCTGAGCCAAAATCTTTTTGAGTGAGGGGCGCGTTGAGCGGCTGATTTCAATTTGAAAGGCCGCTTCTATCCGAGCGTGGTCTGGGAGGGAGGCATGGGCCATCTCTTCGATCAATGCCAAGGCTCCCTGCGTACTCTGAGTGGTCACTGCTGAAGGGGCGCCTGGCTGGGTCGCGAGATTCAGTGGCATTGCGCCGGCACAGGCAGTCAAAAGCAAACAAGAGAGGGGAGCAAGACGGCGAAGCATGGAAAATGACCTCAAGGGTTTATATTAAATTAATCTATATTTAATATATGCTTAACTTTTCAAAACTTGCTGATAACCCGACTGTTTTTTCAAAATGACCACCTCAACTGAACTTTTTAATTGCAGCAACAACATGTATACTATTGTATAGTTTTTAGTTCATTTTTATCCCCACAAGAGGCACCGCCATGTCAGAACTCAAAACCCAACCTTCGCTCGCTTCCGTTGACGATTTTTTGGCTGCCTTGCCAGATCCTGTCCTGCGCTCAGAGACATTGCAACTCAAGCAATTAATGGAAGGACTGTCGGGCCAACCCGCTGTGCTCTGGGGAAAAATGGTGGGATTTGGCCTTTACCACTATAGCTATGCAAGTGGCCACAAAGGCAAATGGTTTCGGATCGGCTTTGCAACACGCAAACAAAATTTAACCCTATACATCGTGCCTGGTTTTGAGCACTTTGAAGCACTGATGCAGAGACTGGGCAAATACAAAACGGGCAAGTCGTGTCTCTATGTGCGCCGTCTTGCAGATATCGACATAGACGTCTTAACTGAGTTGATTCGGGAATCACTGGCTTATATGGCCAAGCACTATCCAGCGCAGGTTTAGCTAAAGGGAAAAGATGAAAAAAAAGATATTAATCCTGGGTGGCACCCAATTTGTTGGCAGGCATCTCTGCGAAAGCCTTGAAAAGCGCTCAGATGTAGAGGTGACCCTCTTTCACAGAGGAAAAACCAACCCCGGACTCTTTCCAACGTTCAGACATGTGCTGGGCGATCGTGAAGCAGGGGGGCTCATTCCCCTGGCCCAAGAGAACTGGGACGCCATTGTCGATTTTTCGGGCTATTATCCCCGCTCCCTTCAGACCTTTTTGAGTGCATTGCAGGAACACCCTCGGACACAACTAGAAAAACTGCGCTATATCTTTGTTTCAACGATCTCTGTCTATGATTTGGAGCGCTTTGACGCAAACGAGCCGATCACAGCCCAAAGCCCCATTTTAACCTGGACCGAGGCCGATGAAACAGACCGCTCAATGATGACTTATGGCCAACGCAAAGCAGCCTGTGAAGCTGCGGTTCGGTCCTTTCCTGAATTCAGCCCCGTGATCTTTCGGCCCGGCCTGATCTATGGCCCTTACGACCCGACTGATCGGGCCTATTATTGGCTGTGGCGACAAAACCAACGCAAAACCCTGTTGGTGCCAGACACACTGGGCCTGCGCACACAAATGACTTTTGCCCTGGACTTCGCCCAGATTCTCGAAAAGGCCCTGTTTTTAAACAGCATCCCCGAAGCGGTCTATTTGGCCCTGACCCATTCCCCTTTGCCTTTGGCTGAGATCTTTGAAGCCATGCGTTCTCCCGATTTGCCAGCCCCACAGCTCTGCCCCGTTAACGGAGACTGGCTGGAAAATCAGGAGATCCAGTATTGGCAGGATTTGCCTTTGACATTGCCTTTTGAACGCCTGTTTCAGAACACACCCTTGCAAAGAGATTTTGCCGGGGCATTTAGCTCTTTTGCAGAGAGCATGGCACAAAGCCGCGATTATTACGCAGCGCTGGGCTGGCCCATTCCGAAATCTGGTCTCTCTCCCCAACGAGAAGATCAATTATTGGCAACACTCAAACTTTAAGGCTTGGGTCACTGCGCAGTCCGAAGATCGGCGGTGGCTTCACCCAAAATACACGCACAAAGCGCCTGATTCTGCTCAGATATTCTGTTTTTAGGCGTATGGACAAGCCTCCTGCCCCCCGGTAAGATGAATAGGTGTCATTACATTGAAACGAGGGATTTCGCGATGTCTACCGAGATGAAAACAGTGCCGATGTATATCGGGGGAGAATTTACCACGGGTGCAGGTTCTGAGTTGATGGATATTATCAACCCTGCCAATGGTGAGGTGCTGGCCCAGGTTCCCCAAGCCACCCGCCAAGACATGCAATCGGCTATCAGTGCCGCCCGCGCAGCGTTTGACTCTGGCGAGTGGCGGCAGGCCACAGGCATTCAACGCGCCACTGTGCTGTTTAAAATTGCCGCCGCCCTGCGCGAAAAAGCCGCTGAACTGGCCGAACTCGAAACCCTGAATATGGGCAAACCCCTGTTTGAATCCGAATACGATCTGGGAGATGCGGCCACCTGTTTTGAGTATTTTGGCGGCTGGGCTACCAAGATCTACGGTGAGGTCAATCCTGTTCCCGACAATGCTGTTAGTATGTCGATGAAAGAGCCCGTGGGCGTCTGTGGTCTGATTGTGCCCTGGAATTATCCGCTGCTGATGGCCGCCTGGAAATTGGCCCCAGCCCTGGCTGCTGGATGTACGATGGTACTTAAACCCGCGGAAACCACCCCCCTGAGTGTGCTGGAATTGGCCAAAATTCTCGATGGCATTGCAGAATTGCCCAAAGGCGTGGTCAATATTGTGACAGGTTTGGGCGAAGAAGTAGGGGCTGAATTGGCGGAAAATCACCTGGTCGACAAAGTGGCCTTTACGGGCTCGACCGAAGTGGGACGCTTGATCATGAAAGCCGCTGCAGACAGCAATTTAAAAAAGGTCAGCCTCGAACTCGGCGGCAAATCACCCAATATCTTCTTTGAAGATTGTGACTTTGAAGCTGGGGTCGAAAACGCCCTCTTTGCCTGTTTTGTCAATCAAGGAGAGGTCTGTTCTGCGGGCTCCCGGATTTTGGTACAAAAATCCATTTACGAAAAATTTGTCGCTGCTATGGTCGAAAAAGCCAAAACCATCCAGGTTGGGCCAGGCATGAATCCCGAAAATAAACTCGGCGCTTTGGTCAGCGAAGAGCATCTCAACCGTGTCATGGATTACATCGCCAAAGGCAAAGCCGAAGGCGCTCAACTCGTCTTTGGTGGCGAACGCCTCGGCGGCGATCTGGCCAAGGGCTTTTTTGTCAGCCCCGCCATTTTTGCCCAAGTCAATAACCAGATGACCATTGCCCGTGAAGAGATCTTTGGGCCCGTGGCCGCGGTGATCCCCTTTGAAGACGAAGCCGAGGCCATTGCCATTGCCAATGACACACCCTATGGCTTGGCAGGGGCGGTCTGGACCCGTGATATTTTTAAAGCAATGCGGGTCTCCAAAGCTGTGCGTGCGGGGATTTTCTGGGTCAACCACATGCAGCCCACCTATTGTGAAGCGCCTTGGGGCGGTTATAAACAGAGTGGCACAGGCCGAGAATTGGGCAAATATGGCGTCGAGAATTTCCTCGAAACCAAACAGCTGCATATCAACCTGACTGAAGGGCCCATGGGCTGGTATTAATCCGCGCTCACCCGCCTTGGTAGAACCCAAGGCGGGTGTATTTGGTAACAATCACAGGAGTCCCCTGCAATGACGAACTCGATCTGGATGATCCCCGCGTTTATCACCCTGTTTCTCTATGGTTTTGGCCAGGGATTGGTCAAAAAATGGAGTGAAGACGTTCCCCCCGCCAAATTCTGCCTCTTTTTAATTTTGGCCCGCACCGTGGTCAATTTGGGTTATTTTATTTTTATGCCGCACCCGCCGCTGTTTACAGCAGAGGGCATGAGCTTTATGCTGGTGGGCATTTTGGCGTATATTCTCGACGGTCTGGGTTGGATTCTCTACTTTGAATCCATTGTGCTTGGCCCGATCACCATCGTGGGAACACTTTCAGCGGCTTATCCTGCGCTGACCTTGCTCTTTGCCCAAATCTTTCTGAAAGAGTCCCTGATTGGCCAACAGTATATGGGCGTGGCCATGGTGATTTTTGGCTGTCTGGGGCTGTCTTACTCGCCCCCGGATCCCGATGGCAAAGTCACCAATCGCCGCTGGATCCCTCTGGCATTAACGGCACTGACCTGTTGGGGGGCAGCCCAGACCCTGCTGCGCTATTCTTACTCCTTGCCCGGCGCAAGTGAGTCAAATATGGCGATTTACGCCACCATGGGCGGATTGATGACCCTGGGATTGTACGGTGTGCTGAGAGGACGCAGTAAAAAATCAGCGGATGGACAGGTGCAAATGGTTGCAAAAACGCCCTTTTTGCACTCGTTTTTGCCGATGGCCATGATGGCCGGGGGCGATTTGGGTGTGATTATTGCCTCCAGCACGGGTCCCGCTTCGCTGGTCGCTCCGATTACCGGCGCTTACCCGTTGGTGACTTTGGGCTTTGCTGCGATGATCTTAAAGGAGCATATCTCTAAACTGCAATGGACCTGTTTGGTGATATTGCTGGTGGGCATTGGTTTTAGCACCATTATTTCCGAAACCGCCAAAGAGGCTCCGGCAACACCCAACACCCATACTTCAGCCAAACCCAGTGTCCAACCGGATATGATTCCTCAACCCAGTCCCAGCTAAACAGACCTTAGCTTGTCTTAGAGGTTCGTGAAATAATTCACGGACCTTTTCGTTTTAACATAGATTTTGCTAGTGCAAAGTGCTAATATAATTATCAGTTGAATTAAATACAAATAAAAGAGCAAATACACAGATGAGTCTCGTTTCTGGCATTCCCTCTCCGGTTCCTCAGGCTCTGAGCGTTTCCGCTCCCCCCATACTCAAACCTCTGTCTAGCCCAGACAAAACCGCTGTCGGACTGGTCAGTTCCAACGAACCCCCAGTGGCAAAAGCCAATCCCAAGGCCTTTCAGGCTCCGGCCTCAGAACCAGATACATTGCCAACAAACGCAGAAATTCATCACAAAATCGAAAATGCCGCTTCCGAAAAAATCCGTGAAAACTCCTCTACAATGCCCATTCCCAAAGGTTTGGCCCAAGTCATGGCGATCATCAGCGGGCGAGGCCCAACAGGGGGAGTGGCCCTGTCCAGTTTGAGCGACAAAGACCTCGTGCATTCCCTCATGCGCAGCGAAGATGTACACGGCAACCGCTTTATAAAGGTCAACAGAAACGCCGCAGAAATTGAAAGAAGCGGTATTCTCACGGATTTTAAGGCCCTGGCCGCACGTCATATTGCTGTGCCTGAGTCGGAGTATGACCGCAGCTTGGCAGATGATGCCGTTTTGGTCATGACCGATTTTGCCAAAATGACCCCCCAAGAAATCCACACCTTAAAAGAAAATGCCTACAAACACCCAGAAGCCATGCGCGATCTGCCTTTGGCCATTGAGCGCAAGTATTATGGCTGCGACCAACACAAACAATACGGGGCCATTGTCGAAGCACTCACAGGAGGCGTGATCTCTGCCGAAGAGGCCATGGCCATGAACCCCACCGGCGGTATTCCTGGCCCCGGTGCCAAAGAGGTGCCGTTGGTGGGCAGTTTTGACGCTGGCCTGCGCCATGCCATGCGCCATGACGCCACGGGATTTTTAATCACCCGGTTTAATGTGGGACCCGGTTACGGCAGTGAAAACAGCCCCGTCGCGCTGGGCAAAACCAATCCCCTATCAGGGCAGGTATTGGGACTCTTGCGCGAAGCCATTGGCTCTCCCAGTGAATTGCCCAATTTTGACTATGTGGCCCAAACGGGCCGTTACCAAAATAGTGGACTGGCCTAGCGAAGGTGTAAATAGGCTTCCATTTTAGCTGAAGCAAGTGATACAAATCATGCAGAGCTCCCTGGCGCTCTCAATACTGACCGAGGTTCCAAACATGAAAAAAACTTTACAGACATTTGCTTGCTTCTGTCTGACACTCGGCTTGCAATTTGGGCTGGTCGTCTCACCTGTGCAGGCCCAAAACGAACCCCTGCAAACCGTTGAAAACGTTGATCTCTCCCTTTATCTCGGCCTGTGGTTTGAAATTGCCAGCATCTCAGCCCCCTTTCAGAGCCCCGATTGTGTGGGTACAACCGCCACCTATACCCGAAACGCCGACACATCGATCAAGGTCTGGAACCAATGTTATTTGCCCAAAGAAAATCGCCTCGAACGCATCGAAGGGCGAGCCACAGTGGTAGAGGCTTCGAACCAGGCCAAACTCAAGGTTTCTTTCTTTGGGCCCTTTGCCGGGGATTATTGGGTCATTGATCTCGACAGCAACTATAGCTATGCCGTGGTGGGGCACCCCAGCCGGAATTATCTCTGGATCCTCAGCCGCACGCCAGAAATGGACTCCGAGCAGTATTCTGCCATTCTCAGCCGAATTCAGGCCAAAGGCTATGATTTAAAGCGAATAAAACGCACGGCCCAATGGTCTAAAAGCCTGTAACCAAACTAAATTTTGACAAAAAATAATCCATTCTTAACGTCCTCTTAAGTCAGCTTTGAGCACCCAGGCCATATATCTATATTAAGACTGCAACCAATATTTGACCAAAAAACAGAGACCATGGGAAACATCACAAACAATTATTCCGAGCTGACCCAACTCCACCGCAGTGGCGCGCTCTTTCAACCTGTGAAAAATCTTCAGGACCTGCCCGAAGAAAATCTCAAGGCCCTGAATGAAGCCAAAGCGGCCACGCAAAAAGTGCTCTCAACCGGGGTGGCTGGCAGTGAAGCCCAAGAAGCCCTTGGCACCGTGGCCAAAATTGAGCAGATCAGCCGCTTGAGCAAAGGAGATGTGAATGCCGCCAATCTCAAAGCAGCGGTGGATCTCGGAGAACAATTGACCCGTGGCCAAGTTCAACAGGTTTTAGGCAATGTCAGTGCTCCCTTGGGTGCAGTGGCTTCGGTGCAGTCGTTTGGAACAAACCTCGACAAAAGCCTCGAAAATCCCAATCCCGAAAATCTCAAAGGCCTGATCAACAGTACCAAAGGCGCCACCACAAGTGTCGGCACCCTGAGCAAATTGTTGGCCGAACATGTGGGCCAAGCGGGCACGGTGTTGACCCGTGGCAGCCAGGCTTTGAGCCGCGTGGGTTCGGTCTTAAATGTCGGCGTCGCGGCCATGGATGTGGCCATTGCCGGAAAAGACATTCACAATTTCTGGGTCGACCCCAATTTAAAGAGTTTTACCAAAATGGGGCTGGGACTCGTGGCGGCCAGTGCTTCGGTAATTGTGGCCGCGAAAGTGCCCGGCCTCGGTACCCAAGCCGTGGTGGTCGCAGCCCTGGCCGACGCAGGAAAAATGGGGGTGGATGTGAACTGGAAAGCGGTTTACAACGGCGTGAGCACTACGGTCACCACCACTGCTCAAAGCCAAATGCAACAGTACAAACGCGAAGTGCTAGAATCCCGCCTGCCCGCTGGAGGCGACCCCACTTACCGCCGCATGGTCGTACTTTCGCCCTTAAACTAAAACGCTGACTAAAGCGCTTCGATCCGCATCTGCAGGCCATATTTGGGCCGCAGGGTAATCAGCGGTTCTGGCTCCACCGGATGGCCCGGTACCATCACAAAACGCCATTTCTGGGCCAGGGTGGCAATCAAGAGCATGCCCTCCATCCAGGCAAAGGCCTCGCCAATACAATTGCGTGGGCCACCTCCAAAGGGGAAATAGGCAAATTTGGGCAATTGCTGGCGCAAATCGTCGTTCCAGCGTTCGGGTAAGAAACGCTCAGGGTCGCTAAACCAACGCGGACTGCGGTGCACGATCTGTTGGCTGATCAGCACCACACAATTTGTCGGCAGGGTATATTCACCGATCACATAATCATTTAAGACGCGGCGCCCCAAGATCCAAGCAGGTGGATAGAGGCGCATGGCCTCGGTCATGATCTGGCGGGTATAGCTCAATTGGGGCAAATCATCGACCGTGGGTGGGCGATCGCCCAAAACGGCTTGGAGTTCACGCTGTAATAGGCTCTCAACCCTCGGATGCTCTGACAGCAGGTACCAAGTCCAAGCCAGCGCATTGGCTGTTGTTTCGTGACCGGCCATAAACAGCGTCAGTGCTTCATGGCGGATTTGCAGATCCGACATGCCTTGGCCATCGCCTTCGGTGTCGCGGGCCTGGAGCAAAGTGCCAATCAGATCGTGGCGGGTACTTTTGCCACTGCGGTGATCCGCAATAATGCCATCAATGGTGCTGTCCAAAAGGGTTTTGGCGGCCAGAAAACGCTGACGGGTGGGGTTGGGAATATTGAACTTGCGGGCCAGTAGAGCCAAGGGATTGCCCATCAGATTGATCATGTCGAGCACAGTGTGCATGGCTGCTCCGACCTCGGTAGCGTCTCCTTCGACATCGGCATCAAAGAGGGTTTGACCCACAATGCCCAGCGTCAATTGCATCATGGCCTGGGCCATGTTCAGCACCTGACCTGCTTGCAGACGCTCGCGCAGACGGCAGCCCTGTTGCACCATGGTCTCGCCATAGGCCCGAATCATTTGACGGTGAAAAAGCGGTTGAATAATCCGGCGTTGCCGGGCATGAAACTCGCCTTCGCTGGTGAGCAAGCCCTCTCCCAACATGTCTTTGGCCAATTCCAACAGGCGGCCTTTTTTAAATTGACGGTGGTCCACAGTCAAAATCTGTTTGATCAGATCCGGGTCTGTGACCAGGCAAATGGGCTGAGCCCCCATGTAATAATAGACAAGCTCCCCGTATTGAGCTGCCAGCGAGGAAAACAATTCAAGTCGGTTCCTGCGAAAGCGTTGCAGCGTCCGGGCCGATTCCCATGCAGGTGGCCCAGGGGGACGCAGAATTTTCATGGGCGGGGTTTCATTTATTTGACAACGGGAAAGCCTGAAGCCTGCCAAGCAAGAATGCCGCCACGCACTTCGTAGACATTTTTAAAGCCCAGTTCACGCATTATTTCGAGGGCCTTACCGCTGCGATTGCCGCTGCGGCAATACAAAATCGTGGGTTGGTGGCGGTTCATGTCTTCGAGTTTGGTTTTAAAATCCGGATCATAAAAATTCATCAAGGTGGCATTTTTGAGGCGGCCCTGGGCAAATTCTTCGGGCGTACGCACATCCAATATCAGCCACTGGGATTGGGGATCCATCACCCAATCATGGGCCTCTTGGGGAGAAATGGTGACCACGGCCTGGGGTTTAAAATTGGTTTGGGCACGCATGGCCATCAAGGCGGAGGGCATGCGGCTGGCAGCAGGCATTAACATCGGTTGAGAAGTACAGGCCGTCAGGGCCAGGGCGGCCAAAGCTGTTGAAAGGGTTTTTGCAAAAAAGGACATGGGAACCTCGGATTAACTTGAATTTAATAAAATTTTAACATTAATCCCCATGCCTGTAAAGTGGGGTGGTTGAAATCCCCAGACAAGCGCACTCTAGCCGCGAAGTTGGGCAATCAGGGCATCGAGTTGATTTTGAATCTCTTCCTGACAGAGGTGGCGGCGCAGGCCTTTGTTTCCCTCTTCCCGATCTGGGCCTTCGGGTCCGTTTTTACCCCCGGCATAGATCAACAAAGTGCCTTCTTTGCGTCGCAGCCGCAGGTATTCGGGTGCAGGCCCCGACCAACCCATGCCCACTTCGCTCAGGCAGACCAGATCTGTGCCATTTAAGCGCTTTAACCAAAGGTGGTAGGCCGCTTCATCCAAGGTTTTGCGGGCCTGCACATGCGTCGCTGGATCTATGATTTTTTGATAATGGTATTCGGCCTGAATCTGCTGCTGATCGTGGTCAAAGCGCAAAAAGAGTGAAAAGGCAGTCTGGTATTGGGGGGGCAATTCCGCCAATGCGGGGGGCATCAAACTGTCGAGCAGGGGCGGCAAAAAACCAAATTTGGCCAAAAAATCTTGGCGATCCATGCGCTGAAAATACTCAACACTGTCTAAGTTCTGGTTAGCAGGATCCGGCTTTAAGGCACAGCCGGACAGGTACGTCAACAGGCCCAATGCAAGCAGGCCGAGGGCCAAAGTGCCCACATGTTTACCCACAGAGGCTGTCAAAAAGTGTTCTTGATTATTTTTTTTCATGGCACATCTCGCAAATCTTCAAAGTTTGGAGCCAAATCCAGCATCGGCAAAAATGTCTCGCGTTTGCCTGTGTGGGCCATTAACCAAAGCGGAAGTGTCGCTATCGTGGCCCCCTCACCATTGAGGGCATATAATTTTTCTTGAAAACGGTTCCAAACGGGCATGGCCAAGGTCTCTGTGCCCTGCGCACGCAGAGAGTCAAGCAGGGTTTCGGCCGCCATTTGGCAGGCAAAGACCTGGCTGCCTTGGTCGGGCCCCCTGCGCCAAGTAAAATAGCCATAGGCCCTGCAGATCGCCGGCCTGACTGGATAGATGGTGCACATGCCTTCGATCAAAAAGGGGCATTGTGAGCAGCCAAAGGGCGGCAGAGGCAAGTCGGTCTTCGGGGCAGCAATCCGCGCCTGCTCCTGCAAAAACAGAGCCAATTGGGGGCGGTGCAAAGCCTCATTTTGGGAGATGACCTGGGCACGCAGACCCTCTGGCATGGTTTTGGCCAGATAGCTGTGGATATGCCGCCACTCCAGAGCGGTCACACGCGGTAGACCGCTATCGATACAACATTGACTGCAACCCGCTTTGCAGGGAATGGCCGGGTATTCGTTTTCGACCAAAAAGACCAAAAACTCAATCAGATAATACAGATCTTTGACGTCATCACTTTCGCCGACATTGGTCGCGACCTGTAAGAGGTTCCAAGTTTGAGAGATATTAATCTGAAGATTGGTGGTTGAATGCGATGTCACGGCGGCTCACCAGTGTTATTACGGCTAAAAAGAACCAGAACAGAAGCTGAATCGAAGGACGATAAAATACGGTATCGACCATGCCATGGGCCAGCAGGCCCACCAAACCAATCAGGCTGGCAGCCAGAAAGAGCCGGGCAGTATAATCGATCTCTTGGACAATGCCCCAGACACAGCGGGCAGCATGGCTAAGCAGCATCCAAAGAAAGATGATAAAGCCAACCAGGCCCATTTCGACCCAAACTTCGAGAAAGACATTGTAAGTCGAGAGGGCCTGAAATCCGGTGACCATGTAATAGGTGTAGATTTTTTGAAAGACCTTATTGCCCATGCCTATGCCGGTTAGGCCGTATTCTTGAATAATCTTAAAGCTGCTCTGCCAGACATTGATCCGAAATTGATTGGAAGAGTGATTACCGCCGCTGACCAGCGATTTTAGCCGCTCCAATAGAGCTGGGTTATTGAGTACCATCCAAACAGCCCCCGCCAAACCCAACAAGAGCCCCCCAATGAGCAGGCCTTTAAACAGGGCGCTTTTGGCAAAGAGGTGCCAAAAGATGATCAAACAGGTCAAAAAAGCCACGGCACTGCCAACAGCCAGAGCGATCCAGGCCCCCCGGCAATAGGTGAAATAGAGACAGATCACCTGCAGGGGAAAAGCCAAAAACAGCACCCATTTGCGCCAACCCAGATTGCCAAAATAGAAAAAGACAGTCAAGGCCATGGGGGCCAACAGATAGCCCCCCAACAAATTGGGATTGCCCAAAAACGAATAGACGCGGGTCAGTTTGTACTCGGCAGTGGGATCGTCCCAAAGCGCCAGGGGCGGCACTTTGATCTGCCATTGGTAAAGCCCATAAAGCGAGATCAGAATCGAAGAGAGGATGATCGCCCAGGCCGCCAGTCGCAAATGGGTCAAGGACTGCAAATTGGCCAAAAAGCAGAAATAGGCAATTAAATAAGTGAGGGTTTTGGCATAGCCATATAGCGAAAGCTTTAAAAATGGGGAAAACCCCGTCGAGACCAATCCCCAGGCCACAAACAGCAAGAGCAGGGCACTGAGGCTGCCCAAGGGCATTTCATCTTCACAGATCAGCAGACGCACCAAGGTCAGCGCACCCGCCAGAAAAACCAAAGCGCCATTTAAACCACTTTCAAGAAAAGGCGAGGCAAAAAGCAAAAAAAGCGTGGCGTATAGGGCCAAACCGGGAATCCAGCGGGCCACCACACTGCTCTGGGCTGCGGGCATGAGTTTGCCACGCACAAACAAGAGCGGGGCCAGTAAAAACAGCACCAAGCGGCTCTGGCGCAGGCCGTTCTGCAGCGATGGTTCAACCGAGTTGAGTCCGACCCATCCGGCCAGACGTTCAAGGGCCAAGAGCATCAGTTGCCCTGTTCATTCATTTTGACAAACATGATCGAGCCGTTGAGCCTGTAACCAAAGGCATCCAATTCAACAGTGTTGCCGACTTTGAGGTGATAGCCCCCCATCACAACGCCCTCGTCGGTAACTTCGGCCTGGTCTTTAAACACGAGGTCGACATCTTTGATTTCTGGTGCAGTTGGGTCGGGTAACGCCACCATTTGGTCTTTGGAATTCAGCAGGGGGATTTTGCGCTCGCGCATCGTGGTTTTGACCACTTCAACAGGTGCATAGCGCTGGTTGCGGATGGTCAAAAAAGCTTTTTCTCCCACTTTAAAAATACTGGGGTCCAACACGCGCACACCGCGGATGGCGATGGTCACTTCGGCAGTCCCCCGCGCTTTGACCACTTTGTTTAAGGGAGAGTTGCCTTTGGCCACCCAACCAATGCCCGCCAACATGGCGACCAGAATAATCGCAAATGAAAAGTCGATAATATTGACTTTGCCAAAGAGTTTTCCTTGAGAATCAATCATGGAGCGCTATTTCCTTCGGGTTAAATTGAAGCAGGGTCTCCCGCATTTCGGCGGGGGTGGTGGTACTGGAACCCAAGCGGCGGATCACGATGCTGGCCGCGAGATTGGCCAATTGCATCGCTTCTGGCAGGGGCGAACCCGAAGCCATCGCAGTGGCCAAGGTCGCCACCACGGTATCTCCCGCGCCGGTCACATCAAAAACTTCGGTTTTGTTTAAAGCCGGTACCTGGCTGACCGCACCTGTGCGTTCAAACAGACTCATGCCTTCATCCCCACAGGTGATCAAGACCGCTTCAGCACCGGTCATTTCCAAAAGCGTTTGACCGGCGGTGAGCAATTCAGCAGGGGTTTGGATCAGCGCCCCCAGATTGTTTTCAGCCTCTGGTTTATTGGGGGTCAGCAAAGCTGCCCCACGAAAGAGGCGGAGATCTTCTTGGGAGTCGACCACCCAGGGCTTGCCATATTGCTGACAAAAATGCCTGACCTGTTCAATGATCTCAGGCACCACCACGCCATTGCCATAGTCTGAAATTACCACCAAATCAGCCTCACGCACCACTTTTTCGAGGTTTTGACTTAAAGCAGACAAGGTTGCAGGGGCCAGGGGCGCCTGTGGCAATTGATCCAATCGCAAAACCTGCTGGGTGACCGATTGACGACTGTGGGCCGAAATCCGGGTTTTTGTGGTGGTGGGAACCAGAGGGTCTACCAAAATCCCTTCAGTATCAATACCGAGCGTGGCCAATAAATTCACCAATTGGGGACCAGAATGATCTTCACCCACAACGCCAAAAGCCAGAGCCTGTGCGCCCAAAGTCGCCAAATTGGCCAGGGTATTGGCTGCACCACCAGGTTTAAACGAGCGGGATTTTTGTTCCACAATGGGCACGGGGGCCTCGCGTGAGATGCGGCGCACCTCACCTTCGATGTATTCGTCGAGAATCAGGTCTCCGACCACCGCAATGCGGGGGGAACGTAAACGGTCTATTGCTTTAAGCAGCTCTGGAAT